>NZ_JACCSU010000076.1 GCF_013812825.1 Sphingomonas sp.
TCGCACCAGCGGCAGAGTCCGCTTCCACCCAAAACGGACGTTTTTGAGTTCCAGCGCCTCCGACAGCACCAGAGCATCGTCTACTTTAACGCCCAGGTACCTGACGGTGCTCTCCAGCGAAGGCTCAGCGGGTCGGAGTAGTTTCCTCAGCGATCAGTCGCCTGCACCCGGATCGGGCGTGAAGAACTTTTCGTACTTGCCCTCCTCGCCCTTGTGTTCGTCTGCGTCTTCTGGGCTGTCCTTCTTGCGGGTGATGTTCGGCCATTGAGTCGAGAAGGTCGCGTTCAGCTCCAGCCATTTTTCGAGGCCGCTCTCGGTATCCGGCAGGATCGCCTCCGCCGGGCATTCGGGCTCGCACACACCGCAGTCGATGCACTCGTTGGGATTGATGACGAGCATGTTCTCGCCCTCGTAGAAGCAGTCGACGGGACAGACCTCGACGCAGTCCATGTACTTGCAGCGGATACAGGCGTCGGTGACGACGTAGGTCATGGAAAAGGTGCTACCTTGCGCTCGTTCGCTAGGTCCGAGTGTCGCCCATCGAGCCCTTGACTTCGTCAAACAAGTTCACGGTTCCAATGAGTGTCATAATGCTATCCTTCTTTGCCGAAACAGCCTTCATTGCCTGTCTCGCGCTAAGACCGAAAAAGATGGACGACTGCGCGGATTAGCGCCCAAGACTGTCGTTTCCGACTGGTAGCGGATGACATTTGGGGAATAATCGCACGACTTACCAGCAGATGCCGATCCAACTTCGCTTAAGCGGCTGATTGAAAACGCTTCTTTATTATAAGGCGCCTCGGGCTAGCGCTCAACGCTCGAGGCCCACCGGCCCTATCCTAACGTCCGTTTTCCACCCTGAGCAGACATTAGCCGCCTATCTGCTTTCGACCCAAACCGGACTTTACCAGGCCCGCGACCCTGACCTCACCCTCGGAGGAATTCGCGAGCGGCAGCGACGAAGATGGGCCATGCAGGCTCATGCTCCAGCAAAACGTGATTTTCGCTGTCCAACTCGACAAATTGGGCGCCGGGGATACCGTGCGCGAGCGGTTTCCCAGCTTCCAGTGGGATCACCTGATCCCGGGTGGCATGCGCGACCAAGGTTGGCACCGTCACGTGCGGAAGCAGGGCCGCGACATCGATCGTCGACAGGGCGCGCTGCAGCCGTTCCGCGTTGGCCGGAGACGTCGAGACCTTTTGAAGCTCGTTCCACCAGCCGAGCTGCTCTGCAGTTCCGCCCGGTATGTACAGGCTGGTGAACATCTGCCGGTATGCCGGATTGTCGCTGCCCCAGCCGGTGCGGGTCAGGGTGACCATCGCTTCGCGACGAGCCAGATCTTCGCCTTCCAGGCGACGTGCCCAGCCGCGCGCGTAGCCGCCAAGGAGGACCATGCGGCGAATCCGACCGGGGTGCCGCAGCGAATAGGCAATCGCCACCGGAGCGCCTTGGGAAATTCCCAGCAGGTCGAACTGATCCAGCCCCGCGGCGTCAATCACGGTTTCAAGATCGTCGACGAAGGCATCGAACGAGAGCTCTGGAGTGTCCCAGTCGGAAAGCCCGTTGCCCCGCTCGTCATATCGGATGAGGCAGTTTTCCCGGGTCAGCTCGGCCAGCCAATGCCGCCAAACGGGACTGTGCCAGTCGAACTCGATATGGTTGAGCCAGTTGGCGGTTTTCACCAGCGGGAATCCCGAACCCACGGCAGACCAGGCGAGGCGCGTGCCGTCGGCCGCAGTGCAGTATCGGACCTGCTGCTCCGGCAGATCAAGAGGAGCCGAGCGGGATGGCGGGCAGCGGCTCCAGGTCACTGGCGGCTGACCGTATTCGCGCCTGAAGGCGCGGCTGAACGCGGCTTCGCTGCCGAAGCCTACCAGGAACGCAATCTCTGCCGCGCTGCGGCGCCCTTCCCTCAGCATCCCGGCTGCCACGCGCAGGCGCCACCGAGAGCAGTACCGCATCGGCGTTTGACCGAGCACCCTGGTGAACTTGTCGGCGAGCACGGTGCGAGAAACGCCGGCTTCGCGGGCGAGCGTCGAAACGTGCAGCTCTTCCGCATAGCGAGTGTGAATGATGTTCAGCGCGCGCGAGACCGTCGGCTCCCGATAGGCGGTGAGGCAGTCGGCACGAGCCAGTGTACCGACAGGATCTGCGACCGTCGAGCCGATGCGCGCCAGCTGCGCGGCGGGAGCGTGCATCCGCATCCACCAGCAATACATCACTCCCGGTGTTTCAATCAATTATTCCGGACCGCCGGTCATTGGCGAATGTCCCGACAGGTTGAAGAAGGGGATTCCGAAGTTTGGAGGCCGAATGTCGAAAGCAGCAACGCTCCTCTACGCCGTCCTCGCTTATGCGATCTTCTTTGCCACGTTTCTTTACCTGATCGCGTTTGTCGGCGACCTTCCGTTTGTGCCGCGCACCGTTGATCGCGGGACGGAGGCGCCCCCGGCCGCCGCTTTGATCACCAACGCGGCGCTGATCGCCCTCTTCGGGCTGCAGCACAGCATCATGGCCCGGCAGGGATTCAAGCGGACCTGGACTCGGATCGTGCCGCCTCAAGCCGAGCGCAGCACCTTCGTGCTTTTCGCCAGCTTCGCGTTGATAATCTTGTTCCTGTTCTGGAGGCCCATCGACGCCGTTGTCTGGGAGGTCGAGGCGCAGGCTGCGCAGACGGCGCTGTGGGCGATGTTCGGAGTCGGCTGGTCCATCGTCCTGCTAAGCACCTTCCTCATCAACCACTTCGAATTGTTTGGACTCCAGCAGGCGTATCTGTACTCGCGGGGGCGCGAAGCGGCACCGCCGCAGATGCGCGAGCCTTTCCTCTACCGATACGTCCGGCACCCGCTGTACGTGGGCTTCTTTGTCGCGTTCTGGGCAACGCCGCAGATGACCGTTGGCCATCTCCTGCTTGCGGCGGGCATGTCGGTCTACATGCTGATCGCGATCCGTTACGAAGAGCGCGACCTCGTCGGCATGTTTGGTCGTGGCTACGAGGACTACCAGAGTCGGGTCGGCATGCTGACGCCGAAAATCCGACGCCGCACCTGACCCGTTCATTCCACCCGAAGGCACTGGCGCCTGCGGCATTTGGTTCAGCCGCATCGCACCTAGCGCTACCACACGGCCGGGCAAAACAAGACGCTTTGCGCAGTGCTCGGCAAATGTCCGCTTCCACTCCATTGCGGGACATTCGGCGCATGGCGTGATTCGTGTCTCACTCAGTTGCCTGACGGCAACACCCGTTAACCATTCGACCAGCCGAGGCACTAACCTTCACATTAGTTAATGCGGGGAAGGACGAAAGTTTCCGTGGCCTCACGACGAGACAAGCAAGATCTGGAGAATCTGGAGCGGGTGAACGCCGAGCTCAACGCGAGCCTGAGTAAGTGCCGTGAGCTGCTGGCCGACTGCCGGTCGAAGCTGGTTGCGAACACCAATGGCTCTAAACCGCTGATGGCACGCAACGAACGCCAGCGGTGAAGCGTGGGTTGGAGCTCCGCCTCGCTTCTCCACCCGCTCGGGACGTTAGAGCCAACCTTTTAACAGTATGCCGATCCAGGCTTCGCGTGGGTCCGGAGGAGGACGCTTTGCGAGACCGGACTGGACCAGAAGCACTTTGGCTCAATGCGGCTTCGGATCCCGTCCCCGGTGCCTTTGGGTCGTCCTTGGGTCCGCGGCGGCCGGCCGGCGGAAACGGAAGCTAAGATGCTGAAGCATATAGGATTTTCGTTTCTCTACCACTGCCTTCGTAATGATGGGGTCGTGGGTTCGAGTCCCCCAAGCGGCACCACTCGGAATTATCCTTCTAACACAGTAACCTAGCTAAAATCACAGACCGGCGAATTGTCGCGTATTGTCCGGGACATGTGCACCCCTCCACGATCGGTGGGCTGTACCAAGAGAGCACTTTGGCCCGGCATTCCAGGCGACAATCGGCCGAGGTTCTCTAAGGGCCGTTTTTGCTGGCACCGGTTGCAGTGGGGGTTTGATGCAGCAGCGTTGCTTGCATCCGTAAGGGCTGCACCGCGGTAACGCCAGCCGCATTCTGCCGGGTTGAGCATACCTTCAGCGTCTCAATACTTCCACTCGGAAGTGGCCGGCGCGGTAAGCATTCCTGGGCGGCGCTAATGTCTGCTTTGGGTGGAAAGCGGACATTACGCGACTACGGAGAAGTAGCTCGCATCCCTGATGTGGAAGAGGATGTGGCGCAGTTCCTCTCGGACCTCATGCAAGGCGCTGGCCGTTGTGGGAGTCAACCTGGTCGGTCGGGGCGGTCAAAATAAAAGCCCGCCGGAGAGGGGAACACTCTCGGCGGGCTAATAGAAGGTACGCTCAACGCCAAGAACTCGCACCCTGTGCTTCGGTTCCTACAATCGGTCCGCTTTTGGTGGAAAGCAGACACTCCGCCTGAACTAACCCCACTCGCATCGCAATCGCGAGGTTCGCGAGGAAACATCCGCTTTTCCGGTCGTTTCCGGCGAAAGCTAAATTTGCGGTGATTGCGATGAAGACGATTGATGGATTGGCTTGGCGGGTACATGTCGGGCTGGGCGGACATATGGCTTGTCAGTCGTGGCATCTGGACTGACCGTTTAGCCACGCAGTCATAGCCACCGACTGAAGCAGATCCGATCCCGCAATCGCGAGGGGCCTTTCCACTAAGCTGGCTCCAAGGCAATGGAGTGGCCACAAAAGAGGAGGAAGCGATGGACTACGGTATTCTCGGCTGGATCATAGTCGGTCTGATTGCTGGCGTGCTGGCCAAATTGATCATGCCAGGCAAGGACCCCGGCGGCATCTTCATCACCATTCTCATCGGCATTGTGGGCGGCGTGATCGGGGGATTCATCGCAACTCAGCTCGGCATTGGCGGCGGAAACATCGTCAACATCCTGATTGCTACCGCAGGCGCCATCCTGCTCCTGTTTCTCTATCGGCTGGTCGTAAGGAACCGGACTGTCTGAACGCCGTGAGTGGGGCCAGCACGCGCGTAGGTGGATTAGTGAGGGCGCTCGCCGATTAGGCGGGCGCCCTTTTCTTTGTCGGGAATGAACTCAGCACGGCCTTCCCCGCTGAACAGGTCCGAAGTCTCCGGATAGAATTTGGCTAGCAATCGACCCGCGCCACGACTGAGAAGCTCCTCAAGGGGCGGAACCACCGCTTGCGGCTCAACGGCTCGTGCCTGGCTCCATATTGATCGAATCTTCCCGCGCTCAGCAGTTACGATTTCGCTGACTGCGTCGCGCCAGGCGATAGGGTGCTCGCCTTCTTCCCATTCGCCGCGCCCACGACCAAAGTGCGCCACGGCCAGATATCGAAGCAAAGCTGATCGAACGAGCCCGGCGAAGAACTCTTCTGACCATCGCACTGAATTACTCTCGTCACCCCGCACCAAGTTGTACCCGCGGGCTGCGGAGCCCGCGCCGACAGCGCCAAGAATGCCGCCGACCAACATGCCCGCACCCAGCGTCAGTCCGCCCGCGGCCAAGTCGGCCGCCAGTCCACCGGCAGCGCCAGAGACCAGCCCGCCGAGCATGGCGGCAACTCCTTCCCTCGCGGGACCGGCTTCAGTGTAATCGTCGCGAATGCGTTTGAGCACTTCCTGGGCGGCGCGACCCGATAAGCCGTGCAGCTCGATGAGGCGATCGGTTGAACTGCGGATGGCCTGATCCACTCGCTCGCCCAATCGCCCCATCGCCCGCTTCGCTTCGGGAGAACTGTCACTGCCGGTAGGGTTCGTCACCGCGCCCCGCACGCGATCGTGCCACTTGCGATCACCGATTTCTTCACGGTCGCAGGCAATGCTGGCCAGCTGCTCCGAGAGTACGCTCATCGAAGCGTGAAAGCGCTCCAGGTTGCGCGTGGTCCAAGCGGCAATCAGACCATGCATTGCTTGTTGCTTGTGGTCATCAAGCAGCGGAGCGATCGTGCGCAGCAGCGTGCGCTCCTGGACCCAACAACGAGCAAACGCATCGAGAGTGAGCGTCGCTCTCACTAACCCGGTCGCCGCGAGGTGCTCTCTCCATCGCTGTTCTTCGGCTTTGCCGGCCTCGCCAGGTGGCCCGGTCTGGTTCAACAGCAGGACAATGGGCTTTCCGACCCAGGCGAGGACTTCCATCTCGAGCGGCACATATGCCGCACCGGCCGGGTCCTCGCTCGCATTCACCAGATAAAGGACGACGTTCGCCTCGTCTCGAGCATTTCGAACGGCCTGCTGGCTTGACCAAAGTGGTCGGTCTCGGAGCCGATCCCACACTTGAGTCAGGAACCATCCGATCGGATTACCAGAGGCCCGCAATCGACTTACTAGACGGGCAGTATCGCCAAACCCCGGAGTGTCCCACAGCATGAGTGTGTTGGGCCCGTCCTGGACCATCACGTAGCCCGTCGCGACTTCTGTAACGTGTGCCGCGTCGCGAACTTCGCCGACATCCTGTTGCAGCAACGTCCGGACGAGGGTGGTCTTCCCTGCGTTTGTGTGGCTGATCAGGCTGAGGTTGATCGTCTCGGCTGAAGGGACCGCAGCAGAGGGCTCGCTGTTCATTTGACGCTCGTACTGCGCAAAAGGGCCTGCTCGAGCGCCCGCGCGGCCCCATCTTCATCGGTCGAGTCAAGGCTGACTCGGATCGGGTCGATCTCGCATGGTGCGAGCACGGTCCTCCAAGCCAGTAGCCGCTCCTCCAGGCGCCGCGGTGCGGACGCTTGGCCGCGCAGCTTGCGCATGAAGCTGCTGTCATCGACGAAGACCATCAACTCCGATTGGACATTGAGTTGTTGTCGAAGCCGATCCACCAACTCTCCGTGGTTTTCGGCCTCTGGCGTTGAAGCAAGATTGAACAAGACGATGATCTGGTCTGCATCAGCTAACTTCCCCGCCTGGGCTTCGATCCATTCGTCTTCTTTGCCATAGGCAATCGATGGTTCAATCTCGATCGTCGTCTTCTCCCCCAGTGCGTCTACGAGCAGTCGACTGAGCTTGTTTCTCGACTGAGCTGCTAAATCAAAGCTGTAAGGCACGATGCGGACCGTGCGCGCCCGGCCGACGGCGTCCCGCAAAACTCGTCGGACGTAGAAGTCGTGAGGGATCGCAAGTCGAAGTTTGAGGTGAGCGCTCCGCACCAGGCTGGCCAGAGCCAAGAGCAGACGTGGCAGGATCACGAATGCAGCGGCGGTGACCATCCACAGGATAAGCCAGTCCCCCGCGTTTTCCCCGCTGCCTCTGAGCTCACGCAGTCGCTCGACGGTGGGCAAGGAAATCCCCGTCAGCGCGCTAGCAGGTCCGAGTACCACCTTTAGCAAGGCCGCAATTTCGGCTTCGGCGCCAGCCCAGGTCCCAGCCCAACCAGCCGTATATTTGGCGGTGTACCGCGCTCGAGCAAACATCCCGGCCACGATCCCCAAAGCGAACGTGGCGGCACTCAAGTGGAGCGTTCGAGTGAATCGGGAGCGGGTGAGGGGCGCTGCCACGGCAACCCAGTCACGACCGAAGCGCATGACGCCTCGTTCGAGGGTTGGATGACCCGCCAAGTGCGCACTCGCTGGACGCAGCATCCAGTTGATAAGAGCGGGCGCGCCACTGCGTTTGACGCCACCGAACAGCCGCCGGGCACAGTTAAAAAGTAGCCATACGTAAACGGCCAGGTTCCAGGCGAGCATTCCGAGAAGGGGGAACGCCAGAATGTTGAGCTGATCACCTTCGATAGCATTCGTGATCAGTCCAATCACCAGCGCGCCCAGTGGCAATGCCCAGTTTAGGAATTGCGGCCAGCGGGTCAGATTTCCGGCCTGCTGCAGCGCTGGGTAGCGACCGACAAGCCTCTCGAGCGCCAGGCGGGCGCGCTGCGCCAGAAATGCCGCCGTCTGCCGCCGATCGGCCGTCTCTCCTAATCGGGTTGAGTTCAGCGCTACGCTCGTTGCGTACTGCCGATCGTCCCCAGTCAGCACCGTGGCTGCAGCGTCCTCGCTCTCGATGGCGCGGACTAGCAGGACGTCGCGCGCTGCGTGTTCACCTAGTCGGATTCCAGCCACGCTATAGTTTAGCCGTCACATCTGCGCGAACAACTCTCCAAACGCGACGCTAGCCCCGCGCCAAGGACAGGTGCCTGACCGAAACAGAGACGGTTCTGGCTCCGCTTCCCCCAAAATGTGCCCCGATTTCAGCGCCTTGTGCAGATGCAACAAATTGGGGTCGCAAATTCGAGTCCTATGCGTGGCACCACTCCAAATTATCTCCCCTGTACAATTACTTAGTGTCATTCTGGAAAAGCCGAATAGTCGCGTGTGGTCCGCGACATGTGCACCCCGCCAGCATCTGCAAGTCGGTCCAAGAGACCACTTTGGCCGCTCGCAGCGGAGTAGAATCGGTCGAGTTTCTCTGAGAGGCCCTTTTGCTGGCACCGGTTGCAGTAGCCATTTGATGCAGCAGCGTTGGTTGCATCTAGAGGACCTGGCCCTGGCGACGCGGCGCAAGTCTGCCAGCAGACACACCATACCTACGATGCCGGCCTGCTTCCACTCGGAAACTCAGAGGCAGCCAGCGATTAAGGGCCCCTTATGTCTGCTTTGGGTGAATGCTTACGGTCGCCTCGCTCATGGATGTGGCATGCGTTGGTCGGCCAGTGAGCAAGCGCGCTGCCCGAGCGCGAAGCGTCGCCCGACTGGACGGCGTCGAGGGCAGATTACAGGCGCTTGTGCGTCCGCGCCGCGCCGCCGAGCACCTGCACCAGCTTCTCGGCTTCCGTCAGAGTCGCGGCGTCGGCGAAGCGGATACGGACGGGCAGCTTTGCCGACGCAGGATCGGACAGATTGGCGGCGTGCACGTCGATTTCGAGCGCACCCCCGTTATCGACGAGCTCGTCGGAGCTGATCGTCAGCTCGAACTGCATGGCGTCGTCGCGATGGTGGCGCCAGGACATACACTCGAGCTCCTTCAGCTTCGTCGGCCCATTGCGGCCGGAACGCCAGTAGAAGGCATCCGCCTGTCGCGCCGGCGGCGGGCCAAGCCGCGGGATGTCGAGCGTCCGAAGCGACGAGGCGTCGATCTGCCCCGTCGCCCAGTCAAGCCCTAGGAGTCCGGTCGCCCTAAGCCGCCCGCGCGGCGGCGCCGGCGGCAGGGGCAGGCGGAACGGCTCAGTCGACACCGGCGCCTCCTCGCCCTCCTCTTCGTCACCATCGTCCGAGCAGGTTATGGTGAAGGCGCCGTGGGCCGCCATTCGCAACCTCACGTCGAGCGCGGGCCGGGTGCCGACGTTCGCCGCCTCGACCACAACGGAGGGCCAGCGCGTCCTCCCCTGCAGGTCGTGATGCAGGGACTCCAGCGCTCTTCGCACCTCCGCCAGCCAAGCCGGATAGTCCTTCGTCTTGTAGCGCTCGATTTCCTCGTTGGTCGCCGGCTCGTAGACCTCGCGCTGCAGAAGCCCGGACATGCGCACGACGTCGGCCAGCCGCCGCGAGGCCTCACCGAAAGCGTCGGTCGGCGCGCTAGGCCGCTCGAACGAGGTCGCTGGCGGACAGAGATGTTCGACCTCCTCCATCAGCGCCGCCACCTCGCTCTCTTCGAGCGGGAGCCAGCGGACCACCTCGGCCTCCAGAGTGCGCAGCGCCTCCCGGTCCGGAGCCCTGAACGCCAGCTCGATGCGGGGTTCCGCGGCCTGCAGTCGCCGGTTCTCTTCCTGGAGGCGCACGATGGTCTTCTCGCGATCGTCCGGTTCCGCGTCTCGAAGCCAATGCTCGGGCAGAAGCTTGACGGGAAGCCCGAACTCGCTCGCCGTTGCGCCGCAGATCGTGTCGTCGGTGAGGAGCAGCACGTCGAGGCCCTCGGCTCGCAGGTGCAGTGCATAGTTGATCAGCGCCTGATCCGCATGGTCGAGTCGCAGGCCGTTCCTGGCCTTCACGACAGGTTTGAGCTCAACCCGCTTGACGACGTGCGGGTTCGCCTTGCGAACCTCGGCGCGTTCGCCGGGCCCGAGCTTTCGAATGCTGCTGCTGAGGTTGCGCGCGAGCCTGTTCGGACGGCCGCTCTGCGTCTTGAGATTGTCGATCTCGCGCACAGCGGGGGCTACGATCAGCACTTCGATCTCGTTGCGGCCAAGTTCGCTCCAAGGAAGGTCGGGCAAGGCCTTGCCGTGGATGAGCACGTTTACGTCGGGAACGACGTGCAGCACGTTCGGAGTATTGTTGGGCGACGGCGTCGTGGTCATGCCCCGGATATGGAGCCGAACGTTTGATTGGGGAAGGTCGTACCCCAGCGGTCGCCAATTTTGGTAAGCTAATTGCACTGCTGGTGGAATGGTGACTGGTCATTTCCCAGCCACCGATGCAGTTCTGACCCTAGTTGAAGCCGAGGACGCGGCGTTGACCTCCCCAGTCGACCGGCAGGTCCGTCATGCGCAGCAGCCGGCGACCTGTCAACGAGGGCGGCTGACGCCCCTCGACGATGGCGGCGATGATATCCGGAGCCAGGAAGCTGATCCGGAGAAGCTGCCAAAGGTGCCGCTTGCTGTAGTGCGAAGTGAGCTGATCGGCTTTGCTGGAGAAGAGCGACTTTCGGGCGCTCATGGCCAAGGCCACCAGTTTGAGAAGCACAGGGTCTGGGGCTCTCTGTGAGCCTCCACTCTCCAGAACCAACTTCAGTTCAGTTCCACGATGGACCATGCGCATGGGCAAGCTGACACTAGGCTGCGCCTCGTCACCAATCCTGAGGCGCAGCTCCGTCTTCCCGAGCTGTACCTTCAGACCAAGGTCGACCAGAACTTTCCGCTGCTCAGGCACTGAGAAGCCGAACAGATCGTCGGCAAGTTCGCGGTCAGACATCAGCCGCCGTATTTCGCAGGGACGCTCGTGCGACCTCAGCCAGCCGCCGACTGCATTGATCACGGCTCTGTCGATCTCGCCTGCCGCCACTCGCCAGGCTAGCACTCTGTCTTCACCCGGCTTCAATCGGGTGACATAATAATGATGCCGTCGGCTGCCCTTCTGCGTGGACACGGGCGTCATCGCCCGTCCGTCAGGATCGCTGATCATTCCGGTCAGCAGACTCGGGTATCGCGTCTGCTTACCAAGCTTCCGCTCATGGCGATTGGCAGCAAGGATCTGCTGGACCTCGGCCCAGTCATCTGCAGCGATGATGGCTTCATGCTCGCCATCGTACAGCTCGCCACTGTAGCTCACCTTCCCGGTGTAAATCGGGTTCTGCAACAGCTGAGACAATGAACCACGCTGGAAGTGCACACCGCCCGCGGTGCGGCCATTGCTGTACTGCCGCACCTTGGTCCTAACGTTCTTTTGCGCGAGCTCTTCGACGAGCTTGGTGACTGATCGCAGCTCTGTGTAGCGCCGGAAGATGGAGCGGACGATCTCCGCTTCATCGTCGTCCATGAGGAGGTTCCGATCGCCAAGCCTGTATCCGAGCGGCACCGGGCCACCCATCCATATACCCTTCTTCTTTGAGGCAGCGACTTTGTCCCGGATGCGCTCGCTGGTGACCTCCCGCTCGAACTGCGCGAAGGAGAGCAGCACGTTCAGCGTAAGCCGGCCCATGCTGTTGGTGGTGTTAAATGCCTGAGTGACGCTGACGAATGAGGCGCCAGCCTTGTCGAGCGTGTCCACGATGCGCGCAAAGTCCGCGAGGCTGCGGGTCAGCCGGTCCACCTTGTAGACGATGATCACATCGACATTGCCGGCGGACACAGCATCAAGCAGCTGTCTGAGTCCTGGTCGATCCATGTTCCCGCCGGACCAGCCGCCATCGTCATAGTGCTCGTGGACCTGTTGCCAGCCCTCATGAGCCTGGCTGAGGATGTAGGCCGCACACGCTTCACGCTGCGCATCAAGGCTGTTGAACGCCTGCTCCAGCCCCTCTTCGGTCGACTTGCGTGTGTAAATGGCGCAGCGCTTCGGCGTCATGGCTTCTGCGGCGCCTTACGACCTTTGAGATCGAAGAAGCGCGGTCCCGACCAGTGCGCACCGGTTATGGCCGAGGCGACCTGAGTAAGGCTGCTGTAGTTCCGACCTTCATGTTCGTAACCCCGTTCAAGCACTACCACCTGATGCATCGTACCGCGCCATTCACGCGCAAGCCTGGTTCCGGGTCTGAGTGAGATGCGCTCGTCATCAACCGCAGGCTTGCCGGCACTCAGGCGACTGAGAACAGCTTCGATCTCGCGCCGCGCCTGCGATGGGAGATCTCCGTGAACGCGGGACTGTCTCTTCCACGCGATTCCTCGACGCAGCAGGTCGGGGCCGATCTCCGGTGCCGGTTTACGCCAGCAGTCTCTCCACTCAGCGCGTAACTGCGCCGGCGTCATGGCGTAGAGATCTGCCAGCCTCCGCTCGAAACTACTCACTGAGCGGCTCCTGGGCGCGCTCCTGAACAATCCGATAGCTGGTTGCCCCATCGGGGCGCTCCTGCCGCATCACGCGCGCTTTCTTGCGCATGCCGGTGAGAAAGGCGCGGCAGCTGTGCGGTTTCCACTCGGTCGCCTTTGCAATTTCGTCGAGAGTTGCGCCCTTCTCGCGCGAGAGGAGGCGGTTGACCGTTGCCGACTTCGTTCGAGGCTTTGTTGAGGCTGCCATCGTGGGTCTCCTTGCTACCGGTGCGGAACTGCGTCGGCTTGCACTGACCCAAGCCGCTGGACCTCAAGGTCGAGCGGCCACGTTCGTCATTACGGCCAACAGCAATGCTCGCTATGCGGCACCAGTCCAGTCGAAAGAGCGCCGGCTGAAAGCTGCGTCTGGACTTGCGGCACGGACATGAGTGCATGGTGCGGCATGGCCGAGACTCAAGGCACACATGGGGAAAAAGGTCGCTGTTGAGCAGCTCTGCACACGCGCTGGAATGTTGCTGGAGGACACAAGTGTGGAGGCGCTTGTGCGGGCCTCTTCGCTCGCGGGCCTCAAGCTAAAGGTAGAGCCGTCGGCGGTCGCTTCTTGAAAGACTCGTTTAGGGTCGGTGCGTCGTAGAGCGCACTGCGCGCTCAGCCGAGGCCGTGTTCCACGCACATTGGCACGTTACGGCTGCGAGAAAGCCATGCAGCAAGGGTTTTTGGCCCAACTGTCTTGCCACCCGATCACCGAACCTGCCGTCGAGCGTCAGCGCGTAGTCGCCCGATCGGAACCGAAGATGACCAGTCATATCGGCGAGCTTCTCGAAAATTGGCCGAAATCCATTGCCATGTCCGGTGCCCCGTGCGAACCGAGATACGCCGGTCTCCACCATTGCCTCAAGCGCACTACCTTCGTCGTGCAAGCCCGCGTGCTCGGGGTTCTGGGTCAGGCTCCTGCGCGCCCCGATGCCGCGATCGGCCACAACAAGCTCGAACACACCAGGGTTCGCAGAAAATAGCGCAACACCACTGCCGGTGGCTTCCGAATGATCGACGACATTGCCGGCCAACTCGCCGAGCGCGGCGATCAGCAACGCCGCCGACCCGCCGAACCCAGCACCGAGCGCCGCCTTGTGCGCATCGATCTTGAAACTGTTGAGGACAGTCTCGTGCGCGAAGCCGTCGCCAATTATCAGCCCTTGTCGACCATCCTGCGCAAGCCATTGCTGCCGACCCGTGACAATAGCTGCAAGAAGCGGACCGAGGGATGCTTCGTCGAACCATGATTCTGCACGGAGGCCGGGAAGATCACCCACCGCGTCAAGATGGGCAAACTCGACGACGGGGCCGGCAGCGCCGCCACGAAACATAAGTCCGTTGAGTCGAGGTTGGCGTCCACGCTGATGCGCACGGCCAAGCCCGTCGACCACACGGTAGTCAAACGGTGGTGAGAGCAAGTCAGGCAGCAAGCTTGAGCATCGGCACCAAAGCTTGGAACCACCGCTCGGAGACCCGGATATTCTCGTAGAGGAGGCTATCGACTGGCTCGCCGACGGAGGTCGGGCGCTTAAGCCAGCGACGCTGCCCCTCCGGGTCGATCATCGCGATCTCGCGGTGCTGTGCCTTCTCGAAGGGCGAACTGTCGATGTAGCTCAGCTCATAATATCGGGAGAGAAGGCCCACAATCTGCGCCCCCCCGCGCACCACGAGGCCGAGCCGGCGTCCTACGGCACCAGCGAGCTCAATGAGCCATGCGGCGTGCTGCAGCATGCGCAGCGAGCTTTTGGCGCCCGTTGTGAACTCATAGGCAATGTGGGTTACTTCCGGGTGCGCGACAATATAATCGGCCCAGCGCACAAAATCATGTCGCGTGCGTCCATTGACATGAAGGGCTGCCGGTTGACCTTCCGAGATCAGCTCGTGAAAGACCTGCGCAATCCTGGTCATTGAATGCATGTCGTCCCAGCGCGGCCGGTCGACCATTAGTGAGAAGTTGGGGGTCGTCACCATCGCAACACCGAGACGGCGCAGATTGCGGATCGCTTTAATACGCCCGCGCGCCTCAAGCATCCACCAGCGCTCGACCTCATGGTCCTGCGCAACGCCGGACAAAAACAGCGCGGTCCCCGATTCGACATGGTAGAAGCGCGAGGCATCTTCCGCACAGTTAAACCGGCAGTCGGCCGTACGGTCGAAAAAACGATAGAGGGGTATTGCGACTGCCGGGACAGCGAGGCGCCCGCTTACGCCGCTGCCGTGGAAGAACATCGGTAGATAGACTGGGCACGTGGGTGGGGCGAGCGGCGCGGCCTGCGGCGTGGCCAAATCGAGCCCTTCGACCTCGCGCAACCGATCGACGAATACCTCGGCGTTGGGGCAGACAATCTGGCAGGTGTCCCGCTTACCGCAGCAATGATCGAGACAGTTGAAGCCGGCGCCGGCAATGGTTTGTCCGCCGCAAAGGTCCAGGTCGGGACAGCCAGTACACCCCAGCGACATCATTGCCTCGGGCGTACTCCAGTAGCTTTTGAACGCGCGTCGATGAAGGGCCATCTCTACTTGCCTCTAGCTAACGGTGACCTCGAGAACGCCGCTGATTGGATCGGCTGCTACCACGGCGGCGCGGGCGATCTTGCACCCTTGCGTCATCGAGTCGATCAGCCGGGCGGTCGGTTTGGTGATGGTCAGTACCGGCGACAGACCGCGGCGGCCGATCAGAGCACCGCTCTCGATGCGCACCAGAATTGTCTCGCCCACGGCAACTGTAGCGTTGCCGATCGGCTCGGCCTCCCAGCGATTGGGGGCGTGGTCCGGCGCCTTGCTGAACAAGTCGGGCGTGTTCGCAGCAACTGCAGCTTTATCCCAGCATTTCTCGAATGACTTTTTCGTCTTTTCCTTGAAATCAGCACCCATTGCCGCCCCCTGAGAACATTGCTTTGTAAATCTTAGTTCTTCCATGCGACTGTTCGCATATGAGTCCAAGAGTCGACAAGGAGGCCAAACGATTGTTCCAAGCCGTAGCTTTGACTTGGCCCTTGTCGATTTCCATCAACTGGCTCGCACTGGTTTCGCCAAGCCGGGTGACGAGATCGAAGGTTAACTGCTGCATTGGGTCGAGCTTGCCGACGTAACTCCAGCGCAACACATGTCCATCGTCTGCGAGTCTGCAGGTCATAAGCACGTCACCTCGCGGGTGGACGAGTTCGACTAGCTCATCGATAACATCGTTGGTTGCGTTTGCCAGGACTGGGTAGAAGTTGGAGCGGCGACCGCGCACGAAGGTGCGGAATGCCAGTACCGACTCCCGAAGGAAGCTTGCAGTCGCAACGGCGACTGCGCAGAAATCGAGATACAAAGGCTCGGGCGCGGCTGGCTCGGCCGGCAGCAACTCGACCAGCTTCGTGTAGAGCGCACGCCCGCTCGGTGCGCCCGAGAGGATGCTGCCCCCTGCTAATGCCGATATGTCGATAGTCATAGATCATCTATCTCACGCTTTCCACGTGAGATAGATGATTCTCTGTTCAAGTCAAGGTCGCGCGATTGCGCTTCCAAACTCCCAAAGCTGACCAGCCGGGCCCCGGTCAGCCGCCAGCAATCCACCTAGTATCTAAATTATAGGCGAGATTTTGCCCGATCTTGCTAGAATTTATGCCGCAGCCGCGCCACAATCGAAGTCGTCAGAACAGAAAGGTTCAATTGCGTCTCGAGAGCGTTACCCTGTCCGGCTTCCGCTGTTTCGGCCCCGAGCCCGTCACGGTCTCGTTGGCGAAGGACATCGTCGCGGTCATCGGACCTAACGCCGCCGGCAAGACAGCCCTCCTGCAGGCGTTGGCGAAATTGTTCGGACTGACGCGCGCGCAGCGTACCGTCCAGCGCTCCGACTTCCACATTGGCGCACAGGAGAGTCCTGACAACATCGCCTCCAAAAGCCTGTTCATCGACGTTCTAATCGCCTTCCCCGAGCTGATCGACGGAACGGCGACCTCTGAGACGATCGCGCCGCCTTTTCGGCACATGCAGATCGAGAGGACGGGCAAGGCACCAGTCTGTCGACTCCGGCTCGACGCTAGCTGGGAGGACGACGGCACGCTCGAGGGTGAGGTCGCGCAGCAGCTTTCCTGGGTCGACTCTCTCGACGAGACGCCGGACGAGACAGTCTGCCACCCTGTCGCAGCCGCCGATCGCGGCCTCATCCAGCTTTATTATACTCCCGCGAGCCGTGATGCGGCGGCGCAAATCCGCGCCAGTACCGGCGCGCTCGGTGCGCGGCTGCTGCGGGCGATCGACTGGTCTTCGAAAACCGAGACCGCGGTCGAAAAGGCCAGCGACGAGCTGGCCACGGCGTTCGAAGCCGAAGCCGCGATCAAGGCGATCAGCGACGCTCTAAAGGCCCGGTGGAGCGATCTCCATGACGAGGTGGTCGACACCAAGCCACGGCTCAGCCTTGTCAGCCGGCGCTTTGATGAGATCGTCAACAAGGTGGCGGTGCTGTTCGAACAGGGGCCCGACGGGCGCGAACGGGGCCTCGATGCACTGAGCGATGGCCAGCAATCACTCTTCTATTTCGCGCTGGCCGCGGCGGTGTTCGACCTTGAGCGGCAGGTTGTCGCCGCGAAGGTTGAAGGATTCATGGACGATCAGCTGAAAATCCCGGCCTTGACGATCCTCGCGATCGAGGAGCCGGAGAACCATCTCTCCCCCTTCTTCCTCGCCCGAATCGTCCGGCAGGTGCGCTCGCTCACTGAAGAAGGCAGCGCACAAGCGATCATCACCAGCCACTCGCCGGCGGTGCTCAGCCGGGTCGATCCGCGCGAGGTCCGCTATTGCCGCTGCGCCCCGAAGACGCGAGTGACGTCGGTCAAGTCCATCAAGATGCCACGCGGCAGCGACGAGGAAGCCAAGTTTGTGCGTGGCGCCCTCCTCGCGTATCCCGAGCTTTATTTTGCGCGCTTCGTCATTCTCGTCGAAGGCGATTCCGAGCGGATCGTGCTGCCGCGTTTGGCCGAAGCACTCGACCTCCTAATCGATCCTGCTTTCGCAGCGATCGTGCCCTTGGCCGGCCGTCACGTTGTTCATTTCTGGCGGCTATTGAAGGGTCTCGGCATTCCGCACGCGACCTTGCTCGATTTGGATCTTGGCCGCTCCGGTGCCGGTTGGGGCCGGGTCAAGAATGCGATCGAAAGTTTGGTCGAGTTCGGCGCCTCGAAGTCGGAGTTGCTCGACACTAACTCCGGCGTTCTCAGCGACGAGGAGTTCGCCGAGATGCATGATTGGGAATACACCGAGGACCATAAGACGCTGCAAACCTGGGTCAGAGACCTTGAGCCATACGGCCTCTATTTCTCAACGCCGCTCGATCTCGATCTTGCCATGCTGAAGCGGTTCCCGGACGCTTATCAAGCGACGATTCCGGCGGGAGGCGGGCCGAAGATGACTGCCGAAAAGGCGGCTGAAGCCGTGCTCGGGACCGCGGGCAAGGGGATCAGCATCTATACCGGTCCGCTCAAGGACTATCCGGCGCTGATGCCAGCTTATCGATATCATTTCCTCACCCGGAGTAAGCCGGCGACGCATCTAGCGGCGCTCACCCATATTAAGGACAAGGCGTTGAAGGCCGACATGCCGCCGATGCTGAAGCGACTGCTGACCCACGTCGAAAAAGAGCTGCGGCGGGACTGAGGATGGCGCTGCTCGCCCGCCGCGTCCGCTCGGAGGATTGGCAACCGATCGGCGTCGACGAACTCGAAGCCAATGCGATGAAGGTCGTCCGCTCGGCCCACAATCGTTCGGTGATCGCTGGCCCTGGCGCTGGAAAGACGGAGCTATTGGCGCAGCGTGCCTCGTTTCTGCTCCAGACCGGGGCCGCGCCGCCGCCGCGGCGTATCCTAGCGACTAGCTTCAAGAGCGATGCCGCCAGGAACCTCGCCGCACGCGTGTGGCAGCGCTGCCACCGCAACCATGCGCTGCGCTTCGATTCCCTGACCTTCGACGCCTTCGCAAAAGGGCTGGTGGACCGGTTTGGCCAGGCACTGCCCAAGCGCTGGCGGCCCCGTCCGAATTATGAGCTGATGTTTCCGAACGACCCGATGTTCCGGGGATTCCTCGAGCAGGAGGCGAGCTCCCCGCCCAAATCGGTGGGCACGGAACACGACATCCGCGCGATCCGCGTCAAATCCTTCGAGCGGCGACACCTCCTTGGTGCGCGGCTGCCCGAAGCCGGCTGGTCGAAGCCAACGCCTGCTCAATGGGCGGCCGACCTATTTTGGCAGACCTCACTTCACAAGGGAAAGCAGACCTTTCTCTCCTTTCCCATGCTCGGCCGGCTCGCGGAGCTGATCCTCCGCCTCAATCCGATGGCGACGGAAGCACTTCGCCTAACTTACTCGCACCTGTTCATGGACGAGTTCCAAGACACGACGCAGGTCCAATATGATCTTGTGCGAACTATTTTCCTCGGCTCCGATACGGTGGTCACTGCGGTAGGCGACAACAAGCAGCAGATCATGCGCTGGGCGATGGCGATGGACAATCCGTTCGCGGCTTTCAACGCGGATTTCGACGCCATCCAAACGCCGCTCTACAACAATTACCGTTCGTCGCCTGACCTTGTGCGCATCCAGCATATGCTCGCCAAGGCGCTCGACGACCGCGCGGTCGAGCCAGTCTCGAAGGCGGCCGCGACCGTTTCCGGAAAGAGCTGCGCGATCTTCGATTTTTCATCGCCCGAAGTCGAAGCCAAGAAGCTGGTCGGATTAGTCCAGTCAGAGATGAAGACGCACGATCTCTCGCCCCGGGATTTCGTGCTGCTCGTCCGCCAGAGGGCGGTCGATTATGCCGAGGTGTTGGAGCCAGCCTTCCGGAAAGCGGGCATTCCGCTCCGTAACGAGGCTGGCCTGGTCGGAGAGGTGATGCTGCAGGACCTTCTCGCCGAGGAAGCTTCGGAGCTGCTGGTTTCGATCCTGCGTCTGGCCATGACCAGTCGTGCGGGTCGACATTGGAGCGAATGCCAGCATATGCTCGGACTGCTGCGAGGCATCCACCCGGAGGACGACGCTGCACAGGCGAAGTTCGCCAAACTGCTCGACACCTTCGTCTGCCAGCTTACGAAGACATACGAAGAGCCACCGGAATCTCCCGAGGAGGCGCGCGAGTTGGTCGGTGACGTCCTCGACTTCGTCGGGCGCGACCGGCTGATCGCGGTCCATCCGGCTTATGCTCAGGGCGACTGGTTCGACAAGGTGATCGAAGCCGCGTCGCTCCACCTTTATGCATCGTCGGAGGATGCGGCGAGCTGGAGCGAGGCGCTCGATACCTACGAGGGGCTTCAGGCGGTGCCCTTGATGACCATCCACAAGAGCAAGGGCCTGGAATATCACACGGTGATCTTCGTCGGATTGGACGATGGCGCGTGGTGGAGCTTTGACGCAGATCAAATCGAGGCCACAGCTGGTTTCTTCGTTGCCTTCACCCGCGCCAAGCAGCGCGTCATTTTCACCTATTGCCCAAGCCGTGGCGGCCGAACCAAGATCGCGACTCTTTATCAGCTGCTCGAGAAAGCCGGCGTCACCATCAAGCAGGTCGCCTGACGAGATTAAGGAGGCTAAAAACGGCCGGATCTTTGAACCTTCGCGGATCGGCTACCGTCCGCACGCGGGGCGGATGCGTTGAACCAGCTCTCGAGCAGCGAGTTTTTCCAGGGCACCCGGAGTTCAGGCAATCAATTAGTGTGAGAGGCCCGTGAGCCGTACGAAAGATCTGCATGTCGACCTGATGAACCTCGAACAGGACTGGCTGGATTTCCTTGAGGACTGATGACCTACTGATGTCTCTGGCTCGCTAATTCCTCTGCGCGGGCTGCGCGTGTTTGGCCGATGGTGAAGGGAGGCCCCGAACCGTCGTTAGACGTGACATCACTCATCATTAGATGTCGGAACAGGCGCACCTACTTCAGCTGGTCTTTACTAGCGCGGCCTTAAGGCGTGCCTGCAAATCCGGACCCACGCGTTTGAATCCTAATAACTTTGCTGCCGTCCGGATCAATTCTGCGTCATCTCCGCCTGCGTTGTCCTCACGAGCGATCCGCAGCGCCTCGCGGATCTCAAGCATTGAGATGGATGACGCTTTTAGCGTTGCGCCACTCTCCTTGGATCGATCGCGCACTGGCGGGGCCGCGGCTTGCCCATCAGTGAAATAGAAATTCTCTTCCGATCGAAGGTGGCTAGCGCGCATCATTGCGGACGAAAGCGCTCGTGCAGTCGCGCCAATAATGCGCGAGCCCGCCTTCTCCTTCCCGAAGCTGGAAGCGATCCGCCGCCCGACTTCTTCTAAATGGATAGGACCTTCAGCTTCTACAATTTCCAGGGCGAGCTGAGACAGGAGCCACGGATGCGCTTCATGTGGTTCACCGTATTTCCGGGCACATTGCGCTCGTTGATAGAACGGCATCTGGCGGGCCACGATTTCGGGAACCTCGATGATGGCAGGAGCAAATGTTACTTCCGCGCTTCCATGTTGGGGCAGGTTGGCGCCGGTCAATCGGATCCCGGCGTCGTTTGCTTCGTGAGCAGCAGTCAATGCAATTCTAAGGCGTTCGATTTCCTGCGCGCGCTGGTAAAACCAATCCGTGCTCCAGATGCGATGGAACTGCCATCCAAGATGCTCCAAAACATCCTGGCGGAGTCGATCCCTTTCCCGTGCCCAAAGGGCACTGTGGTAAGTCGAGCCATCGCACTCCACCGCCAGTATATAACGGCCAGGGCGATCAGGGTGACGGACGCCGAGATCAACACGAAAGCCTGCTGAGCCGACCTGTGCATCGGCCAAATAACCGAAGCTTCGGATTACATCTGCGACATCCTCTTCAAACGGAGTGTCCGCATCCAATCCAGTCAGTGATTGCTCATGGATGTAGCCACTCTTGGCGAATTCCAGGAAGCGCTTAAGGATGCGAGGACCCTCACCACTGGTTCGACTGAGATCAATGTCGCCGGGCTCGAAGGAGGTAAAGATTTCGCATCGCGCGCGCGCTCGCGTGAACAGAACGTTGAGACGGCGTTCGCCCCCTTCGCTGTTCACGGGTCCAAACGTCATGCTGGTGAGCTTGCCGCCGGGCACTGCCGGCCCATAGCCTACACTAATTAGAATGACGTCGCGTTCGTCGCCCTGGACGTTCTCAATGTTCTTGACGAACACATCCTCTGATTGGCCCTCACGCAGGAACCCATCCAGGACCGGGTCTGAACGTCGCGCTAGCTCAAGCAGCTCAGTGATGAGATTGCGCTGCGCAAAGGAGAATGTAACGATGCCCAGAGATAGGGTGGGGTTCTCTCGTGCGTGCTCGGCGACCCGCGCAACGATTGCTTCGCCTTCCTTGCGATTGTCCCGCTTCCCGCCCTTGTCATAGACTCCATCGACCCGATTAAAGCAGAGCCCGTAAGCCGGATCCCGTTGCAGGGGTGAGGGCGGCAGGATCAGTCCGCTTTCGTAGAATTCTCTGTTGGACACCTCGATCAGCGACGGATCCCGTGAGCGGTAGTGCCAACTCAACATTCGCGAGCCAAGCCCACGAGCCTCGCAAAGCGTCAGAACGCTTTCGAGCGCCCCAAGCTTTGCGGCTCCTCCAAGCAGATCCTCGTCATTTTCACGTGAAGGAGTTTCTGCCTCCTCCTCTTCGCTGATCAACCGATCGAAGAAGGACGAAGGCGGCAATTGCTTCTTGTCGCCGACCACAACAATTTGACCTACCCGCGCAATCGCCCCCAAAGCATCCTCCGGGCGCACCTGGGACGCTTCATCAATGACAAGCAGATCAAACGTCAAAGTGCCGGGCGGCAAAAACTGAGCAACCGAGATCGGGCTCATCAGCAGAACCGGCTTGATCCGCTGAATTGCATTACCTGCGCGCTCAAACAATCGGCGAAGGGCGATGTGACCTCGCTTCTTTCCGATCTCACCGCGGATGACCCTCATTTCGCCCATTGCGCCTTGTGGTACCTGGGCCAGATGGCCGGCTAGAACTTCGGTGACGTTCTCCGACAAGCGCTCTCGTTCTAACGCGGCAAAGTTAGCGACAAGGTCATGCCGCTTTTCGAGTGCGAGGTTGCGAAGCGGTTCCGACTGGGCGATGGCCAGGCGCCAAAGAGCCTCTGCCCGCGCGAATCTAAATTCCGTGATGGCAGCATCAGCGGTGAGTTCGCCGGCATCAATTCGCTCGGTGAGTGCGCTCAGTTTTTGCCCAGCAAGTCTCGAGCGCAGTCGCGAAACCTTGGCCCAAAGACCGTAGCGCTCCGTCGTGTCGCTCATCAGCTTGAGACGCGTTGCGATCGCGGGCAGCGGGATATCCTCGACGGTGGTGCCGCCTAACGCAATCGGGTTAAACTGAAGTTGGTCAAATCCACGAGTTACCGCCGTGATCGCGGCTTGCTCGACACTGGCAATTTGTTGCCGCAGGTCGGACAAACGCCCTGGCTCTTTCGCCAAACCCAAGCTGGCAACACTATCGTGAGACAACGCGGAATCCGAAAGCCGCTGGCACCAGCGCGCGATGGTCAGGAGCCCTGCAAAGTCGGTTTGTTCGCCCCGCCACTCGTCATCAAGGCATCGGCTGAGATACTCCTGGTCATGGTCCCAGGCGCGCTTCCGTGCACCGACGTCGAGAATCTGGTCGACGAGTTCGATGCGATCGGGGGCCGTTTTTGGGAGCGCTCGCTTTAGAAGTCCCGCGAGCTCTCTCGACGCTCCTCGATATGCACGTCCCCACCGAGCGAAAAAAGATTCTGCGCCAGCCGCCAAGGGTCCGCGCAGCCGAGCAACAGGCGTTTCAAAAGCGTGATCGACAAAGGTTTCCACTCGCTCGTCCCGAATCTCCTTCCAGGCTCCTCCGGCTTCAAGTCCCTCGCAGAGCCGATCGAAGTCAGCCACTCCGAGCATGGACACTGCAATGCCTGCAGAATTGCCGGGAAGCTCCCCAAGGCGCCCAAGGTGATCGCGAAGAGCTGGCAAGCTTCCAAATGTCTCGGGGAAATCGAGCTTCAGCTCGACCTTCAGATCCCGGACCAGCGCTAAAAGCTCCTCCACGATCGCACTCGCACCACTTAGCTCGGGCTGGAGACGTGAAAGTTCGACCGGCTGGATGTCGAGGTTCTGCACACCCTCGAACGGATGCGGGCTCCCACCCATCTCGGCCACGAAATCGACATATTGACGAATATCATCCGCGATGGCGGCCTCGTCCTCGCGCGAAATGGAGATAAATGAAGTGCCGTCGAGAGTTGGTGGCGGCGCACCCATGCCCAGGAATCGGGATTGTCGACCCAGCACCGAAAAGCCCGACTCGCCGGTGTCACCAATCGGGCGATGCAATTCCTCAGCCAGCTGGTTGAGGCGATCCCGAGCTTCCCGGAGCGCCGTCGGCGGGCCAGGAACCCCGGGCACTGCTAACCCCGCGTTGAGCGTATATGCCAGCTCGGCAAGCACGGATTTTTTGTTAGCGCTGCGCGAGTGTAACTCCAGACAAACGTCGCGGAGACCAACTTTCACCAGCCGATCGTGGACGACCGATAGAGCCGCCATTTTCTCCGCAACGAAGAGGACGCGCTTTCCATCTTTGACGGCCGCAGCAATGATGTTTGTGATCGTTTGCGACTTGCCAGTTCCAGGCGGTCCCTGGACGACAAGATTCCGGCCCGATCGAACCTCCTCGATGACTTTCGCCTGTGAGGCGTCAGCGTCGACGACGTGAAACAGCCTCTCTGGTGGGAGTACCTCATCCAGACGGTCATCAGGCCCAAACATCGGAGTGTCATTGTCGAAACCCTCATAGAGCAGGCCGCGAGTGAGTTCGTGATCCGTGAGGGCGTCCTCTGGCCAGGAGCGTGCGTCGAGATCTCGGTACATCAGCAATTTGCTGAAGCTGAAAAACCCTAACTGAATGCCGTCTCTATCGATCGTCCAGCGGTCCCTTTGCTCAATCAAGTCCTGGACTTGGTCAAAGTATCTCGTGGGGCACCAATCCTCAGCTACTTCGATGTCCGGGAGGTTGATCCCGAAGTCCGATTTGAGCCGCTGCTGTAAGGGTAAGTTAGTCGGAAAGTCCTCTTCGCGAAGGCGCAGGTCGAAAGTGGATGTCCTGGCATTCCTCACAAGCTCGACCGGCAGGAGAACCAAGGGCGCCTCCCGCGGGACGCTTGCAGTCTTGTCCTCGAACCACGTGAGGAATCCCAGGGCGAGATAAAGGATGTTGACGCCGCTTTCCTCCTCAGCTGTCTGCGCTTCGCGGTGCAGCTTCAGAAGCTTCTTTTGCAGGGAATCAGGGCCGAGCCGGCTTTCGAGATAGTTGTCCGTGTATCGCTCGTCGCCAATCGACTTATCGTCGGTATCGGCGAGCACGATTTCATCTGGGCTTTCGGTCTTGTCGCGTCCCAGCGCCTTGAAGCGCAGCGCTTTGCCGGCGGACAATAGTTTGAATACTTCGTCTGACCGTTCGTTGACGATATTGAGGACGTTACCACGACTGCTGGCGCGGTTGACGTGCACCAGTCGGTTTCGCGTTCCGGTTTCGACCAAGCGCCTTCGGACATCGGCAAACATCTTGAGAGCGGAATTTTCGGGCGAGCTGCTGCCAGGCGCGTCGTCGAGGATAGTGTCAGTCACGGGGACCTACTCCGTCGGCGCGTTGGCGATTGGAGGAGGTTCAACCTTTGCTTGTTTGCGAGATATTGTTGAGACAGCTTTCTTGACCGTGACCTTGGCCGCCTTCGAAGCATCACCGTCGAGCGCGTCGCGTTTGATCACGAGGTTCAAGAGCATCGAATGAAGTTCCTCGTTAGAGGTCTTCATATTGAAAAGGCGCTTGAACTCCCGCCGGAGTGTTGAAAGCAATGCGTCGCTCTGCAACAGTTCTGCGACCACGAATCGGTTCAGGATCTGGGACTGGCGATGATACTGCTTAAGAACATCGGTTGAGACGTTCTCACGGCACAACATGAAAAGTTTTGCCATGTCATCATTTGCGCGGGACGAGAGTTCCCCAACCTCAAAGCAGCAGACCTCGTCCCAGTCGATCGGTTGAGCAAACCTTATCCGATAGACTTTCCAAGTGATCGCATTGGTGAGCAGGATCCACTCAATGCCGTGATGAGCACCATAGTTGACCGCTTGCCGCAGGTGGTTGTCATTCAAACTCGTCCCGGCCGACTTTACTTCTGCCAGATAGTGAACCTTCTCTCCGACCCGGATCGCAAGGTCGCAAAAGGTACCGCGAATCTGCTGCTCGCTCGTGAGCTCCGTGTATTTGTCATATCCAAAGATATCCGAAAGCATGTCCTTCACGACGGTGACGGTGTCCGCCTCGGAGATGTCCCGCTCCTTTAGTTTGCGGACGATTGGCTGGTACCGTCGCAGCCCTGCGACCAGTCGGTCTTGCACCTTCTTCGGGATCCACACGCTACTCTCTCCTGATTTGTCGCACTTGCCAAGCGGAAACGGGGCAGAGCTATCAATTCATTCGCAGCCGACTCCGTCGCCGTCGCGATCCAGGTGCCGGCCGTAACCTGGATCCCCCACACGGACCGGCGCGGCCCCGGCAGCACGAGCTTGCGAGCAGTTTGCAAATTCACGCTGTGAGCGTGACGAAACGGCGCGAAGCGCACGTGACGGCGGTGCCGATGGATCTCGGTGGCAATGATACCCGCGTGTCTTCCGGTTGTTGTGACAGCCCTCGGAGTTGAGCCCGCCGGGATGAGCCAGGGTAGGCACAGCCACGAATGCGGCGCCAAGCAATGACATTAGCAACGCAACAAGGCTCGGCAGTCGCATGACTGCACCCTCCCCTGTTTTACCGAGCTGTCACAGAAAAGGACTTAACTCATTGGGAGTCAAGCGGATGGCCCGCCGACGTGCCTTACGGTGACACGGCGTCACCTGTGATTAGTTAGGGTTGCAAGAGATCCAGGTGGCTGACACCGAGGGCGACGGCCAATTCATGGACTGTGACAATTGTGGGGTTTCGGCGACCCTGTTCGAGCCCGCTGATGTACTGCTGGCTCAGCCCTGAAATCTCAGCCAGGCGTTCCTGCGTCAGCCCTTTCTCTTTGCGCAGCTTGGCTGCATTCCGCCCCACCAGTTTGCGCATGTCCATGCGCCTTTCACTGGCAATCGCAGCCAAGCGAGTTTATCAACTATAATATGTATAAGTCCTACAGCTGGGTGATCTTCCCTGCAGCCGTTCTGCTCACCGCCTGCGACAAGCCTTCTGACAAGGCAAAGCGGGAATACCGGATGATGGTGAAAGGCGGAGCCTCGCTTGAGGACCAGTGCAGGAAAAAGCGGGAAATCGCCGCCGCCTATTTGGCCGAGGAAAATGAAGAGGAGTATCCCATGGCCAAGCTAGAGGCGGATGTACGATGCCATGAATCGGCACTCCAGCGAATGGGGGAGTGAAGGCTTCTGGTAAAAAATCCTCCGCAGCAAAACGAGCGCTCAGAACGTGCATCGATCCGCCCGCGGTACCCAGTCCGCTAAAGGGCAGAGTTGAGCCAGTGAGTTCCACATAACATCCACTGTCGCGGTTCAGCTCCACTGCCGTCTGAGCAGCGCGACAAGATCCTCGGCCATCCTCTCGCGATCGAACGAAAGCGCGGCCCTCGCTCGATCTGGGGGCTGAAAGTGGACTGGCTCCCGGTCGCCCTGGTGGAACATCGACATGGTCATGGAATTAGGGCTCGCCGCGTCCTCGGCGCGGGTACGCCAACCCATTGCCCCGTTCGAGGAGATCCCCGCCGCGACCACAATGCGTGACAGTCGCTCAGTCTCGTCGATCTTCGCCAGGATCTGTGCCGATTGGGTGAGCGCACGGCCAAGCGCGTCAGCGACGTTCTCCTCGATTAGAGCTCCCACCATGCCCGTGCCGGATGCGATTGGCACACTGACGCGGACCGAGCCCCGCTCATCGACCACAATTGTCGCGCCTGTTTCCTGGCTCAGTTTGAGCGTCCCACCCGCCAAGTTGCTCTCGGACCCATGCGCGGGGTCAAACAAGGCACTGTCGCCGTAGGTTGCTTCTCTCAACAATCCGCGCGCAAAGTCAGGCCGCTCGATTTCCACCGGCCGCAGGATCGTCTGAGCCGGTCCGCCGACAACGGCGAGATGCAGAAGGGGTCCGCCGCGTCGGATGATATTGTGGTTCTCCGTGGGTATCAGTTCCAAGGCACGGGCGAGCATCTCTCCGGCATCCACTGGCGCCGCCGCGGCCGAGAGCTCAAACCGGTGGATTGCCCGCGTGATTGCGTCCCGAAGCTCCTCCGCGGTCCGGAAATCCCCTCCGAACAGGCCTCCGGACCAGTCCTTTACCTCGCGTACAAACTCCTCCTGCGCGCGTTCTTGCTCAACGCCTTCCTGGACAAATGCGATCACCGGTCGGTGATCCTTCGCCTCCCGATACTCTTCATGTGTGGCGGAGAGGCCCGAGACGGGTTGGACTCTGCCATACCGGGCTCCCAGTATCAGAACGACCATGTCTGCGTGTCTCACGCCTTCCAGGCAGGCAACTCGTGGGGAAGACACGCCCGCTGGGAACGTCTCGGCGGTGACTGGCTCGTGTCCGAGCGATCTTACGGCAGCAACGGCCGCGGCGCGAAAGTCCTCGAAACCTCGGACGAGGGAACTGATGAAAATCTTCATCCCAAGAAGATCGTCTCTCTTTAGGCCGGATCAAGGTTCCCCGAAGCTAGAGGCAACAAAAGAGAGGGTAGCCGCCCGGGGGTGGGGGCGCGCCGAATGAAGGCAGACTGCCAAACACTTGTGCCGTCGCGGCAGATTGAACTCCGCTCCTCGCACTGCCTGGCGAGCTTAATAATTGCTTGAGCCGCTGTGGGCCGGAGTTTATCTTGCGGCGGCTCGGCCCAGTTCATGGAGCTAATCCATGCGCCGCAGCGCGACTTCTCGCTCTACCCGCAGCAGCAGCGCTGGGCGCCGGATCCTTTATCATGTGCCGAGGAGGTTAGGATGCCAGAGATGGTGGGATATCGCTGCAAGAACTGCGGCGAAGGATTTGTAATCGAGGTACTCACCAAGGATGAGGTGAAGGACCGTCGGAAGGCGGGACTGCCCACCTCGTCGATTACATGCCCCAAATGCGGCAGCGACCAAGTGAAAAGGGCTAAGTAGACGCAGGACCGAACTTGAATTCACATAACATCCGGTCACGGCCGTTCGTGTGAAGCGGTGGATTTAATGTCCGCTCAGCGGCCGAGGAGCCGCCGAGGTCCACCTAGGGCGCCTAGCGATTAACAACGAGTTGCTGTCGCCTGATGGGGTGCGACTCGGTCAGACGTGCGGGAGCGCATCTTGGTGGACAGCCAATGCTTGAATGTCGAAGAAACCGTGAACCGAGCTGAGGCCGGTTGCTCCGGACGCTGGCCATGCGGAAGCGGCCGCCGCCGCGCTCGCGAGCGCAGTCAGCGCGAAATTTGTGCCTTCGCCGGCTCCCAACGCACTAATCAAGGCCTCAAGGTCAGGACCGTCACCGCCGCCGTGTAATGAATCGGTGATGGCCTTTGCGACGAACCCGACGGACTGATGACCTTCGGGCGCCGGCTCGCGTGCCGAGCCGACAGCCTGGAGCTGCTCGGCCGATGGCATCATGACACCGGTCGCGGGCGTGGCCGATTGCTCGAGCGGAGTTGGCGCATCCGTGCCTGCGAGCAGCTCGGTCGATCGGCTGGGACCGGTGGCCTCGTTGCCGGTCAGCTCGTGCTCATACGCGAATGACAGCGCCTCCGTGATCTCGCCGCGGTCGGTGAATCTCACCGCTCCATAATGATCAGCCACTTCCTGCAGCAAGTGGCCGCTGTTCACGCTGCCGCTGCCAGCAGCTTGAGCCGAGGTGATCGTGCCGCCCTCCGCAGCCGCCGAACCAAGGATGTGTGATAAGACTGGCGCGGTGACATGGCCTTGGGCGGCGGGGGGGATCGAGACTAGCCCCGCTGCGGTAACCGCGGCCAGCGCCACGCTACTGCTGTTGGTGGCCATGTTCGCACGCCACTGCGCCGCAGATGCCAAGACGGTCTTGAATACCGCGTCAGCGAGCTCGCTTGTTGAACCGTCGGCGCGAGTGAAGCTGCCGATTCCAAAGACCTCGCCTCTGGACGCCGAATAGGAGACCGCGTCGGACATCTGCCACGTTCTTGCGATGCTGAGAGAGGCGAAAGAGCTCTCCTCTTCTATGGCTTCGCGAGCGTATTCGGTCGTCAACAAACCCGGAGGGCCCGCTGGATCATTCTCCAAATTGTCGCTGTCGGCTTCGACAGATGTGGGATTGGCACTCGGTTCGCCGTTGGGAGTAAATGTCAGCATCGCATCAGCAAATGCCATCGATGAACCATCGCTGCGGGTCCAATTGCCAAGGCTCAGGACCGCAACACCGTCAATTTCTGCTGTTCCATCGTGAGCGACGCCGGTCAGCCCGAGGGAGGTCAAGCCTATTTGACTCAATCCCAAGATTTCTCCCTGCTCGACATGTCCGTTCCCGTTGGAATCGCGCCAGACCTTGAAATCCGTGAAGCGCGCATCGTCGGCCGAGAGAACGCCGTCATTATTGCTGTCGAATGCCTTCAGGCCGTCGAGATCCGACGCAGCTCCCGGAACATCGGCGACAAAGCTGATCTCCCCGACATCGGTCAGCGTGCCATTTCCATCGCGATCGAGAAATAGGAAACCATCAGTCGAGCTGATCCAGCTCGTGTCATCGCGCCGCCCGTCGCCATCCATGTCGAATTTCGCACGGCTGACGGATGCGGTGACGGTGTCAACGCCGTCACCCTTAAGGTCGAGAATGATGGGCGAGACGATGCCCATCGACTGGTCCTTGAACTGGACAGTTTCAATGCCCACCAAGGTGTCCGTGCCGTCATTTCCATCGCCAGACGCGTCGTTATCGACGAGCTGCACTTGGCCGTTGACCGTTTGAAGGGTGTATGTCGCTTTAAGACCAGCGACTTTGGCAATATCTGTTCCGCTGCCGCCGCTAATTGTATCATCGCCCGCGCCACCAGTGATGGTGTTCGCCGCAGTTGAGCCTGTCAGCGTATCCGCAAATGCGCTGCCGATCAGCTGTTCAATCGAAACGTACCGATCGATTCCAGCACCGATCGTATTCTGCGATGTCGTAATGCTCAGATTAGCCGTGACGCCCGCGGAAGCGCCAGCGTAACTCGCAATGTCGGTCCCATCGCCACCGTCAAGCACATCGTCGCCATCGCCACCAATTAACGTGTCATTACCAGCGTTTGCGAACATTGTGTCGTTGCCGGCACCGCCGTCGATGCTCTCACCGTCGTAGCTGCCGTAGAATGTGTCGTTGCCGGCGTTGATGGCGATCGACATCTGCACCAGCTGCGCGTGTGTCCACACCGTGCCGTCGGCAAACTGCACCTGCTCGATTCGATGGTCGCCGGAGATCATGGTATCGTCAATCGTGATCTGATCGGTCGTCCCGGCGATCGTCAGCACCAGGTCCGCACCGTTGCCGGCCTGGGTGACGGTTACATCGGCCGGCGCAATGCCGGCCGCAAACACAATCGCGTCGCTACCCTGCTTGCCGCTATAGAAATTTACATATTCCCGGACGATGTCCTGACCATCGCCTCGCGCAAAGATGTAGGTGTCGTTGCCACCCCCACCGCTGAGTGTGTCATTGCCGGTACCGCCGATGAGGACGTCGTTGCCATATTGGCCATCAACGGTATCGTCGCCTTGGCCGCCAATCAGCGCATCGTGACCATTCCCACCATTAAGCGTGTCATTGCCGTTCCCGCCATCGAGAGAATCGTCACCATCGAGGCCTGAAAGAGTGTCATTCCCATCAAGCCCGATAAGACGCTCGCTCGCCCAGCTGCCGCTGATCATGTCGGCGCCTGGCGTCGCCAAAGTGGCGAGATATCGACTGGCGATGTCTCCGCTACTGAGTCCGGGCTCGCCGACAAAATGCAGATGCTCGATTGCACCGGCGGACGAGCTCCACTGGGTGGTCAGGACGATTCCCTGCGCTGGATCACCAAAGTGCAGCAGGAGGTCGTTCGTGCCCGCGGGCCGAGTAACGCGCAAATCTGCGCTGTTTAGCTCACTTGAAAAATAGATCGTGTCGTCGGCGCCACTGGCATCGGTGATCCGATCGAGTCCGTCGCCGCTCGCGTATACATAGAAGTCGCTTCCGGAGCCGCCCTTGAGGAGATCGTTGCCGGTGCCGCCGATCAGTCGATCGGTACCATCATTGCCCCGAAGCTCGTCGTTGCCCTCATGGCCATAAAGCATTTGATCAGTCGTGGGCCCGCTTTCCAGTCCCAGGGACCACGAATTCCATGTCGGAGGCTTTTCGTATGTGGTAACCGTGAAGTCGAGCAGATCGTCTCCAGCCGTGCCTTCGTGCACGCTGTATCCGCCGACCAGCCACTCCCATCCCGTGACGTTGAGTACGTAGTCGGGGCCAAACCCCGTAAGCTGGCCGATTGCGAAGATGAGCGTTCCTTGGTCCTCAAACCAGTCATTCCAAGGAATCTGTGGCCCAAACGGGTCGTCCGTATCATCGCTCCCCATGCTGAAAGCGCCACTTCCGCCACCACCCCCTCCTCCGACTCCTGGATAGATGATGAACGGCGGTTGGTCGGCGATGAACGCGGCGACGAAAGCGTCGAAGTCGCCTGTGAGTTGGCCTGTGGACGCGTGGAACGTGAGCCCTGTGAATCCGTCAAGGTAGTCATATGCCGGGGCCGCAGTCATCGAATGATTCACAGCGAGTTCGGTCATCGTCGCAATGGTTTCGAAAAGAGTTGGAGAGGTTGAATCCAGCGTGCTGAGATCATTAAGCAAATGAACGAACGGCACGAGTTCCGGGAGCTCCGCCGCCTGGAAAAGGAACTGAGTTCCGAAACTCTGGACCAGCTGAGGCCATACCTGCTCTTCCAGTCGCTCCAGTTGATGTTGATTAAGATCCTCGAACGGCCGGCCTAGGAAGGCTGCCACAAGTTGAACGAAGTGCGTTGGATCACCGGGGCCGACTGGAAGCGAAGCGTCGATACCAGCCCATCGATAAAGCACGTCAAGAAAGCCGCCGTCACGGAATTCGGCGAACGTACTGAAGTCATGGTTGTCATACACAAGGTTGTGCACCATCTCTTTAAGTACCGGGTCGAAGAACATAGCAGTCCGGAGATCCGGTAAGCCGAGTAGGCCCGGCAGATTTGGTAGCAATCCGAGGCCGCTCATGTCGGCGCCTGCGGGTATGGTCGGCCGAGACTCTTCGAGCGCGAAATTGACGCTGGCCAGGCCCCGTGCGGTGCCGTCGGTGCGGACATACGTGCCGGTGCGAGCAACGATGTTGCCGGACACGTCCTGATCCACTTGGCTGAAGCCGAGGTTGAGCCTCGCGATCCCTGCTTCTGCTAACGTCTGGAGCTCGTCGGGACTCGACTGGCCGTCGGAGTTCAAGTCCCTCCAAACTCGCAACTGAGCGAAGGTCGCGTCATTCGCGTCAATTCGGCCGTCATTATTGGCGTCGAGCGTCTTCAGCTCATCGAAGCCGTCGACGTTGGCGCTTCCGAATAGTTCGGCGACGCCATCGACCGCACCATTCCCGTTGACGTCGTGTACCAAAAGCCCGTCCTGCGGGCTCACCCAGCCAGTGCGCTCGGCCACCCCGTCGCCATCCAGGTCAAACATGGTCGTACTTTGCGCAAGCGCTGTGAGTTCAACTCCGTCCCCGTCGAGGTCGAGAACGATCGGGTCCGACAGGATGTCGCCCAATAGATCAAAGAGATCATTCAACCAATCAGGGAGGTTCTCACGTTGGTCGGCGATGAAGCGGGAGAGATCGTCGAACAGATCCTCCAACTTTTCCGAAATGTAGTTCGGCGGCGTCTCTGGAAGCCCGTTCGGATCCCAGGTTGGCCCACGCCAATCAGGAATCGTCGGCGGGGTAGCATTCGGATCGACGACCAACTTCCCGCTATCAAGGGCGTCGAGTACGAGCGCTTCAACGGCGCTAGGGTCCAGATTGTTTAACTCGATATACTCTGCAATTCGACGACCCACCTCGTTGTTGTAAAGGTCCTTATTTATGTCGCTATTCGGGTCGAAGAGTCCCGGCATTTCCTTCAGAGCACCAAGCAGCGTGGCTACTGTATCGCCACCCGAGAGCGCCAAATGCGCGCTGTTGTAGGCGTGTGCGATCGCATTAGTCTCGTTTGTGTTGGCGCCATGCGCCGCGGCTATAGCCTCAGCCTCAGCTGCAAGATCGGCCACAATCTGACTATAAAGCTGCTTCAATTGATCTGGATTACTGATGACATAGCTCACTATTGTCCCAGTCATAGCTCTTCCTCCAGTGACGCAAGTGGAACACTGATCTTGCTTTTTTCCCGCTTTGCGACCAGTCTATTAGTTTTATGGCACTTCCAGCTATGGCGAGTCAGATCTAGGTCGTTCAAAACTATGTATCCCACGTGAGCAGTGGCGCCTTTGGTACCTACAAGCGCCATTCTCATCTCGGGCACAAGGTGTCCGGCCCGTCCCCTATACTCACGGACAACCGGTAATTCGGATTCTATTTTTGAATGGTCTTGATATTCTGGGACTATGCAGAGATAGTCGAATGAGCGCACCGCTGGGATCGCAAATAAGCGCATTTCTTGTGAGTTGCTCTTGGCCCACGAATTGATTGCGGGAACGAGCTGGCTCTGCAGGAACTTGGATTCAGGGCTCGGATTTTGTGGCTGCGGCGTGCAGGCCGCGAGCATGATAAGGGCAAGGGGCAGGCCTTTCGCCGCGGCGCAGCGTCGGCTTGCCGTAGGTCGCGCAGTTTCATTCACGCGCAGCTCCTCGTTCGCCCGCGCACATGCGCCAGCGTTCCATTGCGGACTTCGCCGCAACGGCCGAGCACCCGTTGCTTTGAGTTTCCCCTCGGCTGTGAGGCTGATCGAATCAGGGTCTGAGGTCAATAGCCTTTTCGGCATTTGGTTTGAAACGGGGAGAAACTAGTGCGCCCCTTGGAGACTTCATACTGAAGCGAAACGCCTTTTAGAGCTCTGAGGATTCAACTTCCATTTGACATAACATCCGAACCCGAGCGGCTCCGGCGCTCCACCGTGCGCTTCTTGACTCCGAGGCCGCTCGGCAGCAAATCTCATTTGCTCGGCAACAATTAGAGGTGACGCCATGCGTCTACTCCGCCGACCTCCCACGCTAGCCGCAATTCTTGTCGGTGCCCCCAGTGGAGATGCTTGTGTTCCCTAAGATTGCAGGGCCAGCTCTGCTGGTTATGGCCGTTCTGTCGGCTGGATGCGCCCAGCTTGGGATCAAGTCTATTCCCTGGTGGCAGAGCACGGACGTTCACGATGTCCAGACGATGGATTTCCTGAGGAGAACACCCTCTGTTGATGCGATTCTCGGCGAAGGTCTGTCGCTAAAAGATATGGATGATGACGAGCGGCTTGTAGGTCTTTCCGTTTCCGGCGGCGGTGCTCGCGCTGCAGCGTTCACGTTGGGTGTTTTGACCGGTATTGAGGAACTTGGGAATAACCGCGCCGCGGCGTTGCGGCAGTCCAGCCCGCTCGACAAACTCGACTTCATCTCGTCCAACTCCGGGGGCAGCTGGGCTGTCGCCGCTTACGTTGTCGACCGCGCCAAGAGAAAAGATCGATACTATAGTGTTCGCGAAGCCGTGAGTGAGCGGCTCGGGCTTGCTTTTGTGAAAATGAGCCGGGGCCGGGTTCCCTGTTGGAGTCGCGCAATGCGCGAGCACCTGTTTGGAAGAAGCACGTTTCGCAACGTGTATTCTGCTTCAAATCCGGTGCCTCTCCCACGGGTGTATCTCAATGCGGCGCTGATGCCGGCGCACTCGCCCTTCGTCTTCACCGACGCATTCCTCAGTTATTATCAAGTGAAGCACTTCGGTGCCTGCTGGAACGACTGGACGCCTCCTGTGAATCGCATTGCCGATGTGCCAATCGCGTTCGCAGCATCAGCGAGCGGGACGGTACCGGGATTCTACACTGCTTTTGCAACCACGGGTCTTTGCAAAGAGGATTCGCACCTGCGCGAGAGTTCATTTTGTCATGCGACTCAAAAGGGTGGACCGCGGTCGTTTCTAAGAATCTCAGATGGTGGTCTTTACGACAACATTGCCTACAAGACCGCCTACGAGGTGATGCTGAGCGAGAGGGGGCGCTCCCCAGGCATCAGGAAGTCGATGATACTTGTGAACTCTGGCACCTCTGCCGACTTGCAGACGGTAAGCGAGAAGGATCTGCGCAAAAGCTTTCTCGCCACGACCGCAATGAACGGTGTTTTTGCCGTTCAGGATTCAACATTTCAGCGGCTTTATAGCAGGATGTTCGAGTCCGTCGGAGTGGACAAGACTGTTTTGCTAGATTTCTACAGCTTGGCCAAGTTTCCCACTGGTAAGGACGCCTTACTTGACGGTCTGGATGAGCTCGCTTTCTTCGCGGCTCACAACGTCGACTGTTATGTGGGAGACACGCTCCAGCGGTCCGGAGGAAAGGCTTTGCCAGCCGTTGTTCCGAGCGCACGCCAGAGCTTTCATCACTTGAAACAGCGGGGCGGCGACTGCGCCTCGGAGAATTTCTATCGCGTCGGAAACCTCTCGAAAACGACCTTTCTCGCTGATCACGAGCTCTTCACGATCATGTGGCAGCTCGGCCAGCTCGCAGTTCGTATGAATGAACGAGAGGTACGAGCGGCGACTGCAACGTGACTTCTTGGTGAGCGGCCCCTCTGTGGGCGCTATTCGGAGCGGAAACGAGTCGAACCATCGCTTCACATGAAGTCTGCCCTCGCCGAGGGGGGCTACCAGTAAGTGGCGTGCAAACAGTCCGTGACAGGCGCCGTGATCCGTGTATGGTCCCGGGGTGCCGACGATCCCTTATTCGGGGAGACATCGATGCGTCATCTGTTCCCGCCAATTCTGCCGGCACTCATTTTCGCCGCTCCGGCGATCGCTGCTGACAGCGAGCTCTATACCTTCCACTGCCTGTGGGGATGCCCGGTTGGAGCACCGGCGACCAACGACACGATCGTCCGTGAAATCTACACGCTGTCTTCAAACGATTTTACAAAAATGGCCGACTGGGTCGCCTACCGGATTACGCCACAGACAATCGCCACCTCTCAGGGGGACCGAAATTACCGCATCGACAACTGGCTCGACCCGTCGGAAACCCTCGCTGAGTCCCAGTATGCCGGCGCCCCATCTGCCCTTCGCATCGACCACGGTCACCAGGCGCCGCTCGCCGCCTTCTCCGGCACGCCGCAATGGGACGACACGAATTATAACTCGAACATGACGCCGCAGGCGTCGGCCCTCAATCAGGGACCGTGGCAGCGGCTCGAAGGACGGGAACGCAGTGCTACCCTGCAGACGGGCGGACCAGTCTTCGTTTATACTGGCCCGCTATACGAGCGGCTGATGAAACCAATGCCGGCGGGGCCGACGTATCACCGAGTGCCGTCAGGATACTGGAAGATTGTTGCACTCGGAGATGGCCGGATGAGCGCGTTCGTAATGGACCAGAACACGCCGCGCAACGCCAACCACTGCGACTATCGGGTACCGCTTCTCCACGTGGAGCTGCGAAGCCGCCTGCAGTTTCTGCCGAGGCGCGGGACTGCCGTGCTGTCCAGCATGGATTCGCTGGTCGGCTGCACCACGCCACCTCGGCCCCTTGATCCGCCCTCCGAGATCACAACGCGCTGACAGAATGCGCTGGACCGAGGCGGAATAGCGGGGGGAGTGTAATGAACGAGAAGCTGGTGGAAGAGGAGCAATCGACGACAGCTCCGGCCCAGGAGATACTTCTGGGGCCGTTTCTGGGCTACGTCACATCGTCAACTATCCGGATCTGGTTGCACCTCGAGGGCGGGCCGCCGGAACTTTGGGTTACAGCACATCCTGGAAACCCGTTCGCAGAACCAGTAGCAAGGGAGCCGATCAAGTTTGATGCCGACAGAATGTTCACCGGCTGGACTGATCTCGGAGCGCTCACGCCGGACACCAAATATTTCTATCGCTTCTGGACCAACCCGGCCGCTTCAGTCCCATTTGCAATCACAGGGCTCACTGACGACGATTTGCACTTTTGGACTTTGTCCGAAGATCCGGACGCGCAGATAGATTTCGTAGTCATGAGCTGCCACAACCCGACGGTTGCCGGAAAAGACGGGTTCGACGGCCACGCGATCTGGGCCGACATTCCTCAGATCATTTCCCGTCACAGCAATCGCAACGTCCGTTTCGCCTTGTTGGTGGGCGATCAGGTCTACGCCGACGAATGGCAGAATCGGATTCTACGTGAGCCGGCGGAAGAAGGTCGCCTAAAGCTCTATCTCGAAGCGTATCGTTTGTACTGGAGCAATATCTACTATCGCCGCGTGATGTGCCGTCTGCCGGCTGTGATGATCTGGGATGATCACGACATCACCGATGGTTGGGGGTCTGAAGAAAAGTCGTTTGAGGGAGATTCGCCCACCTTCAAGCCAGAGTGGCAGGGACTGTTTGAGGCTGCTTTCAAAACTTTCTGCATCATGCAAGCCAGCCGGAATCCTCCGCCGCTGGCCGAAAATCCCCGGGACGGCCTGGACTTCGCGTTTCGGGCGGGACGCTGGGGTTTTCTGTTTCTTGACCTGCGAACCAACCGCAATTGGCGCCGAAGTCAGCTGATCACAGAAGAGCAGAGTGGGCGGATTCGAGCATGGGTTGAGGCAAACCGCGAAGCAATGTCGACGCTCTTCGTGATCAGTCCGGTGGTCTTCTCCCACGGTAGTCCGCTGCTGGAGAATTACACGGTCAAGGCCTGGCCCTATGTTATGTGGGTGGTCGATAAAGTTGCCGGTATGACGCGCTGGGGAAAAGGGCTGCAGACGAGGTTCTGGAAGTCAGTTGGAGATATTCGCGACGACATCCGTGATTCCTGGAGCAGCCCGGAGAATGCGTCTCAGGCGGACGCTATGCTCGATTACCTCTTCGGCCTGCAAAATGCGAAGAAAGATCCGGTCGCTGTAGTGGTCATCAGCGGGGATATCCACACGTCCGGCTACGCCAACATTTACTCGTCTGACCCCGCTCATACTAGCCGGCCGACGATCCCGCACATCACCTCGAGTTCGGTTAGCTACACACCTTTCAACTGGTTGCTCGAAGCGATCTACCGGCACTCGAGCAAGACGATCCAACTTGGCAAGAAGGGGTCGTACAGTTCGCAGGTTAGTCATCATTTTACGTCACGAAGTGTCGCAGTTCTGTCCCTTCGTCCGATGAAGATCCCGGGCGACTTCCAGCTCAAGGTCAAATATTATCTTGAGGGATATCCGGAGCCACAGACATTGATCTTCGATCTTGAGCAGACGTCACACCGCGAAGATATTTCCTGGGCCGCCCAGGAGAGGCTTTTCGCGCGCGAGTATGCGCCAACGACTTCGGTCAATGTTGATGCGCTCCTGCGCGAAAAAGCCAGTGCGGCGCCGAAGGATCTCAACTGGCAGGAATCCATTGTCGATCTGATGAAGCTGTTCGGACTGGACAGCGGCTTGGACGCACGAAAACGGCTGGCGCGCGCATGGGGTTACGAAGGAAAACTCGAGGGCTCCGAAAGAATGAACCTTTTCCTTCACCGTGAGATTATCAGACGCTTCATTGCAGCCGGCGGCAGCGTACCCGGCGGTCTCGACGCGTTGCCCACCGCTGACAGTCCTTCGGCCGCAACCGCCAACGCATCAGAGGCCGAACCGGAAACTTAGGCTGGTCGCTGGCAACCAATTGCCCGGTTACGATACGTGGGTCTAACGAAAGGAAACGTCAGGTGGAGCCCCCGCCGGTTAACATACCACTCGTTACCGGTGGCCGCCGGCGCGCCCCACACGTGTTGCATGGCCCCGCTGTCAAACTCCGGGTCGGTTATGGCGTTCTGTTGATCTCAAAACTGGTGCCGACAAACAGATTGATGTTGCACGACTTCTTGAGCTCCAGACCTTCCTCTGTTTCGCCGCGGAACCGGCACGTATATTTTACGCCGCTGTTCAGCTTCCCTTCCGGGTCAGTAAGAAGGAATACCGGGACCTCAATACCTGGACGTTCGGTGTCGAAGGCATAGGTAAAGCGGGGAGCTATCGCGATGGCCGGCAGATACCAATAGCGCCGTAACTGCAGGTTGAGTCCGATGCCGGCTACAAAGCCGGTGGTGGTGTACGGGGCCGCAAGCTTCTGGTCGGTCTTGCATATGTGGAACGTAGCTCCATCGACAGCAGGCGTGCAGATCGTCTTGCCGGAAGTTCCCTCGATGAAGTCCACTTCTCGGCGGTAGGTCAGCGAAGCGGCTGGACCAACCGTCGCCAGCTTCTCATCGTTGTGCATCAACGGCCGGTTAAGCCCGCCGTACAGTTTGACCGAAAACGGCCTGGGATGAATCTCCTCTGCTGGCGGCAGCGTCGTCACGATGACTGCGCCCGTTTTTGGGTCAATGACCGGACGATAGCTCACCTTCTGGAAGGCGTAGCGGGCTTGCACTCCTGCGAAGGCCTCTGGTGTTCCCTTGTAACCCCAAAGCGGCGAGACAATGTCGGTCCAGTATTGATTTGCTCGCTTGGGCTGAGACATCCACTTCACCAGCTCGTCACCTACGCACCTGGAGATCGGATCAGGCGCAAGACGGGGTCGGTCGCCAGGCGCCCCATCGGCGTTGGTCAGAGGGTCGACGAGGCTGTTTGCAAGGACACATTCCTGTCGCGCTTTCGCGAGGCCCCTGTGAACCGCAGCGACAAGCTCCACTTGTGGCACTGCCGGCATGCGACCCCATTCAAACCCTCCGACGATGCCTACGCCCGAAGCGAAGTTGGACTCCGTAAGATCGATCAATGGCGCGTCACCACTTGATCCAGTGCGACCAAACCCACCGACCCAGTAGCGGTTGTAGGTCGCTGCGTAAGCAGTCTCCCGATCGCTGGCTGCGGTCTTCAGTGCTCGCGCCGTACGAGAAAGAACAGCCTCAATCTGCTCACTTCCTTTGGTTCCTGTGAATTGTGCACTGAGGTTAGTGATGGTCTCGTAGTCAGTGGCACGGGTCAGCCCAAGGCAATGGTACACGAAGGCATTGATTCCCGCGTTAGTGCCGGGCTCGTTTGAATAGCTGCTTTCCTTCTTCTGTCGGTCCGCAGCCCCCGTCTGCACCATGTAGTCGCCGATAGACCCTTGCGAGCCGCCCGCATCACAGGCTGGCATCGTTGCTGGACGAGGGACCGGCGCGCGCTTTGTCTCAGCCGCACGAAGCTCCGTAGCTGATTTTGGCGAACTCACCGCCGCCGGTTCAGCGGGCAAACTGCGCTTTAGGATGGCGATCGCATCGTCAGCCTTCTGCAGCGCTTCGGCTGCGGCTGCCCTCGCCTGCTCCGCCTCCGCAATTGCGGCCCGAAGTCGGGTCTCATCAAGCGGTCTACCAGGCGCCTGTGCAGCGACATCCGCAGTCCCAACTAAGGCAACGGCCCCCAAAAACATACTATAGCAATTCATAAATGCCCCGCAGGCAAGCAGCCATTCGCCGACTCATATGAGTCCGACGTTGGTGTTGCGGACGTCTCCGCAACGGCCGAGCATCCGTTGCTTTGATTCCCCTGAAGTACAGAAGCTTATGAAGCGTCAGGACCGAGTCAATACATTTGTTTTGCGAAATGCCAGCAACTCGCGATCAGTGAGAACCAACCAGCGGCCGCCAACTTCAGCGCGGCCCATAGATCATCTCGCTTCGGCAGCGCTTGCAGGCTTGCATTTGCCGTTAACTCGGCGGATATTCAGTCGTCAGCGTTGCCGAATCCACCTGACCAGCAGCTACCGCAATTGTGAGCGGCAACGGTTCTGCGTGGGATTCAGATGGCACTCAAAGCTGATCAGTTAGGCCGCCCCGATGTTCTCGTCCGCCGGTGCGCGAATCTCGCCCTGGTTACCGCGGCGCTCCTTTTCGGCACTGCCCTTTTGGCCCAAAGAGTCGGAACCCAGACCGCTCCCACTTACGAGCAGTTCATTCGCGGTGAGCTCAAAAACGTGGCCCCGGGACCTGCCGCGCCCAAGATAACGTTCACTGCTAAAGGCGCTCAAGTAGCTCCGGTCATTGCGCCGTTTCGCTGGCCGATGGAGCAGCTCCCAGACAACGATCCGCGGGTGAAGGAATACAGGGAGCAGCTGCGTAAGCACATCGAGGCCCAACAAGTGCTTCAAGGGCTAGATCAGACCTATCGCCAGAAGCTTGCAAGCGGCGAACGGCTGGAGCTGTTTTCCGGTTCAGGGCGGCTGCCTCGACTGGCATATATTGCCGAGCGGGCGGCGGCATGGAACAGCGAGATATTCTGGGCTCCGGCGTCCAAAGAGAGCGACGTGAACCTCCGCTACGCTGACGAAGTACGGTCAGTTTTCGGGCTGATCCCGCAGTTCGACGTATCGCGACTGGGAAGCTTTGGGCTCGATAATGGCTACACCGCTCAGGTCGCCGCCCTCTTCGTCGAGGTGGATGGCAACCGGGTCGAACTTAAGGCCAATCCAGGCGCACCGGGCAATGCACTTCAGTTTGAACACCGCGACAGCGCGGGGTCAGTGGCCAAATGGACAACCACTGTTCCGCAATGTGACAAGCCGTCACTTGCGGGAGGTGTGACTCCCTGCGGGACCGCTTCCCGAGTTGGCAGGTATGTACGCGGAAATATTGAATGGCTTCTTCTCGCCCGCAAAACAATGCCGCGTCCTGGAGCATTAGCCGCAGACCGTTACTGGCTTCAGGATAATCCGGAATATGCACTGCTCGGGTACATCGGATTCAACCGACAGACGGGTGAGGTCGCTTTCTTCGACGGTGCTCCAAGCCAGTCCTTTACGTGGAGCGGTCCGACGGTCGCGCCCGGAGGACGCGGGTATCAGGACGCCGCCGGCCGCGCAGTAGCGGCTCGAACTTACGATCCGACCTTCGCTGTGGATTGTGCCGCCTGCCACGACAACAAAGAGCCTAGAATTATCACCCCGTATATCAAACAGGCGCGGGTGGGCTATCGAAGTCAGGCTGCGCAGACCGCGTTCAGCCTCGGCGATCTTTTTCCAGAAGGCCTGAGGGGGCTCAGGGCCCCGTACCGAGTCGTTGGAACAGGCTATAACACCGCGCATCGAGCAACGATTGATCGCGGTCGTATGGTCTCTGACCCAAGCGGTAACTGCACAGCTTGCCACGGGCTCACTAATCTGAACACGGCAAGGTTCGCTTCGGATTCAGTTGGTCGGTTGGGCAGCATTCCTGGAGATGCTGCACCGGAAAATGCTTTCCGCACGCCGTGGGCTTTGCGCGCGGGTGACGGCAAGATTCATCCGTGGATGCTGCCCCCGCCAAATGGAAACGATCTGTCAGGCGAACCTCCGGGAACCGAGCTGGGAACTTCAGACTGGTCGGTGCTTCAGGCGCTCATGATGCAACCTCCCACAGATGCGCCACGCATTTACACCTCGGCGCCTGCGCCGGAGTCTGCGCTGCTCGACTCCACACGAATTGGGGATGCGTTCGCTCCCGACAATTTTGCTTTGTCGTCAACCGTCAATCGTGACGGAGCTGGTCAGTTGATGGATCGAGAGGTCCATCTATCCTGGACCTACTTGAACGGTCTCGGGGCCGTGCCTGAACGCGATGACGTCCGGTTCAATGTTGCTGTTCAGGAAGTCACCGTCGCTGCAGGTGCTCAGCCTCCCCCTCCGACGGATTATCCTTCTCTCGACGAAGTGAAAGGGATCGGTGCAAGCGAGCTTGCCCCGGGAATCTTTACGGACGGGCGGAACGTTATCTTCAGGGACCTGTCATTTGCAGGCCACAGGCGCTGGACGGACCCGCCACCAACTACAGTGCCGCGCCAATACAGACTCGTTTTTCCGGCTGCGTCGGGCAAGCGGTACCTCATACGAGTGTCGGCAAAACGGTACACGTTCGATGGTGCCGTCGAAGCATTCAGCGACAAGGATCACGTCTTCTTTATCGACGTTCAATGAAGGAGGGAACTCATGCGGCAAGCTTTCGCACTGCTGTTGACTGTTTCTGTTTGCGCTGCCTCCGTGAGCCCCGGCGTTGCCGCGGGTCCTGATGTGATCGTTGGTTTTGTCGATGATGCGCGTGAGGACAGCCGCTTGGGAACGACTCAGGTTGGGATCACAGCCTCCACGAATGCGTGCAACATCGGCGACCAGCCGGTGAACTGGATGCGGCTGCCGGACAAGCGCCATCCGGCGATCACCCTCAATTTATACCGGCTGCAGGATGGTCGAATGGAACAGATGGCTGCATCGTGGGTGAAGCATGGGTTCTACGCAACCAACCAGGATGATTGCTCCGGTCTGCGCGAAGTTCCTATGCCGTGCCAGCCGGGATCGGGTGGCAATCGCCTTCGCCCCGGGTGCTCCGATCTGTATACCGAGGACCTAAATGCGAACCCGGCGAACCTGGGACCCCGCAGCCGCATAGACAATCCAGCGAGCGGGGATTTCGACGGCAACAGGGCACAGGATCTGACCGGCTATCCATCCAGCATTCCGGCGGAGAGAATTCTTCTCGTTGAAGAAAGCGCGCTTGCGGCGCCGACAGCTCGATTTTTTGTCGAAGCTCATTACGTCGCGGCCGATGATGCGGTAGCCGGCAACAGCCGAAACAATGTGACCTATCGAGAGGTAAAACCAGTTCTGAGAAACGGAAGCTGGGTGCTCCGTAACGCAAGCGAGGAGGTCCGATTGCAGCCTGCTGCCCACGCCTGGCGTGAAGCCGGTGCACAGCTGACTGAAATTGAAGGACTTGAATCGGGTATTCGCACGTTCGCACTGGTCGGCTCAAAGGCGACTCGCCTGGCGGATGGACGTTATCGTTACGACTACCTCGTCTACAACATGAACAGTGACCTGGCGTTCAACGGATTCTCGGTTCCGGTGAGCGGGGTAGATATGAGTTCCGTCTGGTTCAAATCGATGGCCCCAAAAGGTGAGATCTGGTCGACTTCTCCCTGGACAGGAAGAGCAGACGGAGGTCGTCTCGTCTGGAGCACTGCTGCTTATGAAGCCGATCCAAAGGCCAACGCCATACGTTGGGGAACGAGCTTCAACTTCTCTTTCGTTTCTTCCGCGGCTCCCGGCACCGCCAACGCGGTGCTGACCCGATTCAGGCGCCCTGCGGATCCGACTGCGCAGACAGTGTCAGCGAGCGTCATTGCTCCCGGGAACTGACCATGCCCAGGGTCGGACGGTAGTCTTGTGACCTGTGTGAAAGAGAGCGTGTTAGGCCGTGCTCTGCTTCTCGTGTGCACTGCGGTCTTTCATTCGGTTCAGTCTTCCGCACAGGTCTCAATCGAAGTTCGCAGAACTGCCGACGGAGCAGACGACTACGTCTGCTGGGCGCCGGTCGAAGCGCGCGTAAGGCTAGCAAGCGCTGGCAATGCAAACGCGAGCGTTCAGGTCTCAGTTGAAGCCGGGGGGACTCCCGACGGCGGCCTAGTTGCCTTTCAGACCGCGCAAGATCGTCCGCTAGCGGCGACACATAACCCGGCCGCAAGCATTGCTGTTACGATAACCAGCGCTTGGACGAACTTTTGGGTTTCAGGTCAGCGAGCGTCCAAGGGCGCCAAGGATGTTCAGATTTTGGTCCGAGACCAATCCGGCGCTACGCTCGCAACGCTGCCAGTCATGGTCCGTGTGAGAAAGAATGCCGATCGGTTGACGGACTTTGAAATCAGTCTTTTCATGGCTGCTCTCGCGAAGCTCAAGGACCAGGATGGGCCAAGTCCATCATATAGCAGTTATTGGCGACTGCATGGCGCGGCTGCCAGATTGGGTATCCACAAATCGCCGCTTTTCCTGCCGTGGCATCGAGCCTTTCTCCTCGACCTTGAACGGCGGCTGCAGGAGATCGACCCCCGTGTGACAGTACCCTATTGGCGATATGATCTCCCTTCGAGCAAGATCTTCACTTCAGAATTCATGGGTGTCACCGAGGTTGGAGGTGAATTTTCGCCGGGCGGCCAAATGGGCAGCTGGGCGGACGACGAACTTGGCCGGCTTCTGCGGGATCCGGGTGAGCGACCAGCCGACGGGATCAATGTCGGTCTTTCAGCGGACGCGCTGGACGAGCGCTATCTGTTTTTCCAGCCTCAACTCGAGAACCGGTTTCACAATCCCGTTCACCGTTCGGTCGGGGGTTGGCTCGCCGGTCCGTCTGCACCTGCGGACCCGCTCTTCTTTCTGATCCACGGCAATGTTGATCGTCTCTGGGCCCACTGGCAGTGGAAACACGCCCACTTCGATCCACAGAACGAGTTGTCCTATTCCGCGCAAGGCACTCATCCTGGATCGGGGCCAGATGCAGGCTATTATCCGCGCGGCGTTTATGTGCGAGACACGATGTGGCCTTGGTACGCGGGGCCGGGGGACGGCCACTGGCCGGCAGCAGGCCACTCGATGAAGTCTGGGTTGAGCGGCACGATTGTCCAGCCGACAACTCCTGAGTCCCAGCTCGATTATATGGGCTCGCACGGTGGCACTGACCTTGGTTACTGCTACGACGATATGGGCTATACTGGCCTCCCACTTGCCCGGAGTTAGAATGGCGCTTCGTAAAGTGATCATGATTGCAGGTTTGACGGTCGCTCCCGTGTCTGCCCCGTCTCAGAATGTTGGCGATTCGAGAGTGGCCGCATTCCAGGCGGCCCAAGCCGCTGAGGTGGCGGCGCTGCGGACTGCGGCTGCTGATCCGACGAGGGATCCGGGATCACGGGTCGCAGATTTGAAGAAACTTGCCCTCATCAACGAACAGGAAGCGTTGAGCGTGGCAGCGCGGCTCATTAGTGACTCTGATGACGCAGTGGCCGTTCACGCGGTCGAAGTTCTGTTTACTTCGGTTGCCCTGCTTGGGCATCATTCCCACGGCGCAAGCTCAAGCCCCTGGGCGGCGGCGGTCGACGCTCAACGTCGACTGGTTGAAACTGCTCTGCAAGCAGCTGCGTCCGATACCCGTCCATTGGTCGCTAAGCCTGCACTGAAAGGTCTCGCAAGCCTGTCTCACGCAAGCATCCTTACTCGAATTCCACAGGCAATCCGTTCTGACCTCATCACCGAGCCTGAAGCTGCGAACGCTTGCGGACTGGCGCAGCCAGATCTCGCGCGTGCCTGTCTAATTGACTTGTTGGAGAGTCCGACGCCTGCGGCAAAAAAAGCAGCAGTCACTGCCCTTGCGGCCAGAGCAGCGGACCGAGCAATGATCCGAAATAAAGTGTTGTTTAACAACAAAGCCAGTGTCGTCCTCAGAATTGCGGCGGCGGACTCGTTGGCCCGATACGATCGAAGCTTCGCGACCTACGGCTCACTGTTGACGGCTGATCCCGCCACACCACCGGGGTTGTTCGCAACTGTCCTTCGGGCCCAGGCGTCGCACATGGAATTGAGTGGTGGGCTCGACGCGGCTCAGCGGTCACAGCTGCTTCGTGTGATTGACAACAAGATCAACGACGTGAGGCAGCATACGCCAAGGCAAAACATCGGTGCAGTAATTGAGCCCCTGGTTGATCTCCGAGGAGAGTTAACAACGAGGTAGAATCGCGAGTGGAAGGCGTGCGCGCGTCAGAGTCCGTCTGATGACTGAGGACTGTCAACACTCCTTCAAATGCGGTAAGACGTTGCCAGCTCGGAAAAGCAAAAAGGAGGTCCTATCATGAAGATCATGCGCCTTTCTCCTTTGCTCCTGGCCGGGTGCTGCGCTGCGATGGCTTGTCAGCAAGAGTCGGGATCTGCCGACAATGAAGTCGCTACAGACGCGAGTTCAAATTCGAGCCAGGAATCGGCAGGTGGATCAAACACCAGTAATGCCGCCGGGGTGCCACTTGCTGCGGGCGTGCCAACAGGGGGTGTTTGCGGTGGGATAGCGGGCGCACAATGCTCCTCCGCGAATGACTATTGCAAGACAGAAGCCGGCCAGTGTGGCGTGGCTGACGCACAGGGCACGTGTACGACGCCGCCCGAGGTTTGTACCCAGGAATACGTCCCGGTTTGCGGGTGCGACGGGAAAACCTACGGGAATGCCTGCCAAGCGTCGGCTGCCGGTGTAAATGTGCAAACCGCCGGACAATGTAAGAAGCCGGACGGCTGAGAAATAAGGATGCAAGGTAGCTTGGCGACAGCGAAGCGGTCAGTGATTGTCGCGCCCATCGTCAAGCACGTGAGTTGGTCCCGGTTCAACTAATTGCTTGATCGCTCGATTCAGAGCTGGAGTCTTTCTTCCCGCGCGAAACGCGCCGGGAAAAGCGCGCCGCCTTCGCGCTTTCGGCAGTGGGAATACTTCCATTACAATAGGTTTGAGCACCGACCCCAGCTAGCCCTCAAAGGAGGAATTTGTCCTCCAGGAGCGCAGTGCTGGAACAGCCGCTTGAGTCGCTTCGGGCAGTAAATGACTGATTTGGCCGAGTCGTGGATTGGCGGGAAAGTTGTGGCCGGTTCCGCAGGCACTCATTTAGACGGACATTCTTCATTTCTGAGCTCAGAGCCTTGGCTGGTGTACCAGCGCGATTGGTCACCCATTTCCTGAAGCTCGAAATAGCAGACCTGTGCCGAGCCGTCGGACTGATCGATGAGCACGGCCCAGTTCCGATCGGAGCAATTATGCGCTTCGCACCCATGGGATATAATCAGAGTGCCACGCGCTGCGATAGGCGTCTGCGGGCCCGTGTTTCCGAAGATCCAGCGCCGGATCTTGACATCGGGAAGGACCGCCTCAACCGGCCCACGCACTTGCCGGTGTTCTAGGAAGCGCACGCCGTTTACTGGCTCCGGAGGATATTTTCCGACATAGGCTGACAGATCGACATCGTCGGCGCCGTTGGCCTTTGGAACAGCGACGCTGTCCTGGTTTTGGGCTGCCGCGTTGCCGGGCGAATTTATCTCCATTTGATTGTCCGTTGACCGCGGGCTCGAGTCGCACGAGGCGGTCGCCAGCAAAGCACAGCAGATCATTCCCTTTTTCATCTCATCCCCTCTCTGCCCGTCGGTTCTATCTTGAGTTAGGAAGGCGGCGCGGGCAATTAGTTGGCTGCAGCAAGAGCCTCATCATCAATGAAACTGATCGAACCGCCAGCGACGCGGCGAGGCACCGTAGACGTTGGGAATAGTCCGAAACAAAGCCTCGCGCCTTTCAGGGACAACGGGCGGCAGGTTCCCTTGGTACCATTCCACCAGATAATCATTCTGGCCCTCTTCGAGCTGGATCGAGGTGATAATACGCGTGTGCCCGGTGGAGCCGCCGCCATGATTCTGAGTCATGATTAGGTCCCCCGCGCGCGCGTGCTCCAGCGTTATGGCCCTGCTGTTTTCGATGACGTTGATCGCCCCCATTTCAGACCTGATACGCCGACTGTATCTCTGCCAGTCATCAGTTGCAGGGTCGAACGCCAGCCACCGTTTCGGACGTTCCTCATAGTCGAACAATCGCACGGGCAAGGCATTCTGTCCGGCAAAGGTCGCGAGACCGGCCAAAGCGAGATCTGCGCAGTCGATCGGCTGACTGTAGTTGCGCACATAATTGTGCATGAACGCCGCGTAGGAAGATTGCTGCTTCGACGACCAGGCCATGCCTTCCTCCTCTCTCGCGTTATATCCATACCATAATTCGACAGTCGGAGCTCTCACAAAGCCTCACTGCAACACGCGTCCCGCCGCCGCAAATTCCGGGCTCGCGGCTCTTTAGTCGAAGCAACGCGAAGCCTTCGAACAGGGAATGGAGGTATGGGCTTAACTGTCGCCTTCCTCGATCTCCTCAAGGTCAAATTTCACACCCTTATGAAAACCGAGATAAGTGGATCCATGGCCGTTCGGCACGGCGAACAGTCTCAGCCAGCTCCGATCCTCGTTTGGGTAAAGAGATGTGTAAGCGATCGCCCCCACCTGTAAAACGCAATCCTCGCCATTCCATTGGTAGACCGGAGCGCTGGCATCGGGACGCTCATGTCCGAAGGACTCACTTGTGGCAGTGCATCGATATGATTGTAGCGTTTCTTCCATGTGCCGCCTCGCAAATAACAGATGATTGGCATTGCTTCGGACGAGTGACTCCGGAGTGAAGTCGATTTCCACAGCTTGGAGGTCATGACTCCCTTGCTAGTCGAAAAGGATGGGAACGTTCACATCTCCCGCTTTGGTGCGGACAAGGATGGCGGAATCAGGCTCTCCTTCTTCATCAATCCCAATGTAGAAACCATGATGATCTTGTGATGCAGACAATCGGATCACGAAGGAGCTCGTCTGAAGAGTTTGACCCCGACTGAGTACCAGGATCGTGAATACTCCACCGTCGTCCTCGACCGCGCACTCAGCGGTCGTTTTTCCCTGCTCCCAGCTGCACAACGAAAAGCTGCTGTAGGGAGTATCACTCTCCGCGACATCGACGCGCATCCTGACGGTGAAGTCATCGGGATCCGAGCTGGGAGGCGCTGGCTCGAAGTAGGTTGGATCGAGTAAGACTTTCTCGACTCGGGGCTCGTTATTAGGTTGAGCGAATGTCATAGGAATGTCGTAGCTGCTAAGCGCGACCGGTTCCCCTTCGCGCTCAAAGGACACTTGATGCAGCACAGACGAGAAAAGTGCTGTAGCGGTAATCCGCGATGGCTCCGCGTTTTCCATGAGCCTTTCTCCTCATCACCTACTTAGCCTAATGTATACGCCAGCAATGAGAGCGAACAAGAAGCTAGGTTGGCTATAGCCTAACTCCCACTTCGCCTCCTGGTTGTTAGACGGGGCAGAACGAGACGGTCGGCTAACGGTCACTGGGGAAGGGCGCAGTTTGGCGCTAATCCGCGGGGGGATGCGGCCAAACGAAGCATCGCACTGGGCATTGGCTTCAGAACTTACCCCCGAAGAACAGTGCGAAGGACCAGCCTTGACTCACCCCGGGCAGCAAAGGATGTTACTCGGGCCGAGTCGAAAATTTGACGGATGTGCCGGGAGGTCGGTCTGCTAAGATTCTGCGACCGGCTCGAGCGAGTTTTGTGGTGAAGCGTTCAACCGCAATGTGACGCGCGCATGAAAGCGTCACTGTTGTTCTTGTGGTGATGTGTGATGCTCGGAACGTGAACCGATGTTCGCGGGAGGCGTGCTTATGCTTGGGAAAAACCCAAGCCTGAGTATCCCGAATGGGGACGTCGAAACCGGGAGAGACACATGCTTGGCTGTGTTTGGAATTGCCTGCGTCGCATCCCCTGGTGGGTGTGGCTTATCCTGGCCGCCGCAGCCCTATTGTTTGCGATAATAGCGTATTTCAGCGGGGGCATAGCCGCCCTGACGTTGCCGCTGTGGATAGAAGCCGCGCTGATAGGCTTTGGCAGTACCTTTGGGGCAACTTTGTTGCTCTGCCTCACGCAGTGCACGGGCCGTCGGTGAGCCCGATGTCGTCTGTTGGACGGCGGTTCCCTGTTGGATGGCGGTTCCAATGAATCGATCTGGGTGGAATTTGGCCGGCGCGGCGCTTCCTCCGTGGAATGGGTTTGCCCGTGAACCACTCATCCAAGTTTCGATGCCTGGCACTTCGGCTGCAGGCGCGGCCGCAGCCAATCGCGCCTCATGAGCGGCATCGAGCAGCTGGCGGCGCTGCTGCCCTCCCCCGGCGAGGCGCGCAAAGTCATATCCACCTACGCGCGTGCGCGCGCGTCCGACACCACGCCCTGGCAGTACACGCTGGTGCCTTTCAGCGCTGGCACGGCGACGCCCGCTCCGGTGTACTTCGAAGCGCCCAGCGGCAGCAGTGTCTCCGGCCAGCACACCGTCAGCGCGGACGTCTCGCTGGACGGCAGCTGGCTCGTGGTCAAGCTCACCTTAAAACTCGATGCCACAGCCGTCGCGTCGTATGAAAAGCCTCGTGTAGAAGTCGTCCTGTGCCCGGAGCGGTCGGTGCTGCCGGACGCAGCCGCCGAACGGTTGTCGGTGATAGTTCTCTCGCTCGGCCTCGCCGCGAACGGCAGCGCCCTCGATCCGCCCGCTGAGTTCACCGTGACTGCCAAAATCCCGACGTCTCCGGATGGCAGGCTTTCGCCCGCTCAGGCCATGATTGACAATCCCGGCGGCGCACCGGCGGTGGTCTGGATCGCCGACGGCCCTGTCACTTCGCGTAAGGCGTACCTCGGCACGACTGCCGGACTCGACAAGCTGGACGCGACGCTCCTCAACAGCCTCACCTCACTGCTGGGGGTTAATCTCATCACACTCACGAACAAGCTTGCGCGGCTGGAAGTCGACGGCGTTCTGACCGTCGACACTGACGCGCCGGTGACCGGAACTCGCGTCGCCATCACGTTTCCGGCTCCGGACGTGAAGCTTGCAGCGCAGGTGACGACTCCTTGGGTGCCGAGCGCCCGCCCCGCCGTTCGGGTGACCGGTGGCTCCGGGTCCAGCCGCCGCTGGCGCTATTCCGTGGCTGCCCGGCGTAACGACGGAACGCTGTCGCCGCCCGGGGCCGCTTCGGCGGTAGTGACAGCGGACACCGGAGCATCCGTGTCGGTGGAGTCGCCGCCCAGCCCGGGCTTCTCGCATTTCACGGAATGGGTGTTGTACCGCGCACGACTGGCGCCGGGCGGCTGGACCACGCCTGAGGCCGTTGTCGATATGGCTGCCGGCGTCACGATTTCAGACGTGCTGCCTGATCCCAACACGGCGGTGCCGGGCGAGCCGGGCGATCCGGGCTTTCTGCAGATCACGTGGGGTGACAAGGCGCAGCTCGCCCCGCCCTCGCCTGCGGGCATGAAGCTGCTGGCCCGCACCGACTCCTACGACGAGGTGCTGCCGGGGCAGCGAATGCAGACGCTCGAGGCGACGGTTGCGGAGCTGCCGCCCAACGGTCTGGCCAAGCTGCGTCCGACGCGTGGCAACCTCGAGGGAATGCACTTCCGCTGGGACGCGGGCGCCACCGCGGTTGAGGTGAAGACCTCCACACAGCTCTCGTCGGCTGGCATGACGATCTTTGGCGGCCTGCCCGAGCAGGCGACGTTCGCGCTCCACCCGACCACCGGGCTCGCGGCACTTGCGCCACCGCTTAGCGACAGTGCCCCATTCAGCCGCGTCTTCGCCGGCTGGCGCGCGAGCGCAATGGCGAGCCTGCACGCAAGAGTTGTGGCAGTTCCGGAGATCGGCCCCACCAGCGCAATGGCCGTCGTCCTCGAGGGCCTGCCCACGGATCTCGCGCTCGAACTCGTCCTGCCGCGCGACCGGATACCGGGCGAGTCGGCGGCTATTCACGATGCTCGCAAATACGCCCCGATCCGGGCGGTGGTCGGCAAATGGCAGGGCGCGCCTGTCGCGGGCGAAAGTCCCACGGTGGCGCTCGAAGTCGAGCCGACCGCGACGGACACCATCGGGCGGCTGCTTGTGCGGTTTGGTCCCCCGGAAAAGACCAATCTGCCGGTCGCCGGTCCGGGACCCGAACTGACAGTCGACATCGGGCTCCCGCCCGCCGGTCAGACGGCGTTCGCCGCCGTCGACGTGGCCGGGCTGCGGCGGCTCGACCTGCGGCGGGCCCCTGGATACGTTGAGCGTTTCGCTGCGCGCCTGGAGATGGCGCAGCCCTGCGCCGCGCGCATTCGCCTGACGATCCCCGATGAAAGCGGGGATCGCACGAGCATCAACACCCGCGTCGGGCGTCTGGCCGCCACGACCGAGCTCGACATCTCGATGCTGACCGTCGAGCCGGGCCAGCTTGCGGACGCGTCCGATCCGCAGCAGCGACCCGGCGAGCTGCACGTCGAGGTGCCGGCGGTGGAAGGGGCAACCGGTCCACTCCTCGAGCAGGTACGGGTCTTCATCGACACAGTGACCGCATCGTCCGCAATGGTGATGGAGATTGATGCGCTTCGCCCGGGCGCGCGTATTGACCTGCTGCCCGTGCCGAGCGTCGTCGATGTGGCTGGAAACGACCGCTACGCTTGGAAGAGCCCGCCTACGGGACCTGGCGTCGGCGCGCGCATCGCCGCCACCTTGCCTGGCGGCGCGCTTCTTCGCCTTGCGGCACAGGAAGGCGCGCGTGGCAGCGCCTCCGACACCCGCAGGAAGCCCCTCGACGTCGTCGCAGGCGTGCCCGAGACAGTAACGCTGCGCTTCGGCGGCGATCTGGGAACTCTCGGCCAGGGCACCGACGCAACCCGAATCGTCGACGCGGAGGCTTCGTTCAGCGACGACTGGGCCGGCCGGCCGGTCTTCTGGCGCGGAGGGCGGGGGAGCGTTGTGACCGGCGGCTCGGCGACGGAACTGGCGATTACCGTCGAAAGTGGGACGCCGCCCGACCCGACGCCGCCGCCGCTGCTCGCCTGGTACCGTATCGGCGATCGGGCGCGCGGCGAGGCGGGGGCCCGGCTGGTGGCCGACGGCCCCGTGCGAGCGAGGGTGGCGATCGTTGCCGACGATCGAGCCGAGCACCGCACGCGGCTGCGTGCTCCGACCGCCGGGCCGAAGGTCCGTCTCGAGCAGCTCGACGACCTGGACCCGGCCGTCGCGGTCGACGACCGTGGCAAGGTAGCCGCGATCGCCGCGCGTATCGCTGTGAATTCGTTCGCAATGTCTGGCTGGGGCATCCCCGACGCCGAGGCGCGCACCCGCCTTCCGCTCACGCGAGTGCTTGGTTCGATGCGCATGCCCGAGCGCGCCGACGTTCTCGAGGAGATCCCGGAACTGCACGGGTGGTCCCGCCTCGACATCGGACTCGACCCGAACCGCCCGAACCGCAGCATCTCCGTCATCGCCCGCTCGCGCCGGACCACGACTGACCGCGGGCGCGACACGAGCAACCTCAGGCTCTCGGGAACGCCCGACCACATCATCGCGCTGCTGGGCCCGGGTGTGGTGGAGCTCGAGTCGACGGGCGAGTTCCTGCCGGCGCCACCGTCCGCGGACCATGCGATTGGCGAGATGATCGCCGAGCCCTCTGTCTGGTTCCGGGTCGCTGAAGTAGTCGAGGCGGCCTATACTCGCGCGCAGCTAAGACAGATCCCGCCACGCCTGGTGCTCGTCAGCGGCTGGCGCAACCCGGAGCTGGTCAACGAGCTGGAATCCAGCGATCTTGCGAACCCGATCCGGTACGGACCGATTGATGCGAAGCGCTGGAAACTGGACGCGACGCGAATCCTGGCCTCCGGAACACTTCGCCTCGGCCGGATGAGCTCCGTCAGGTGGGACAGCGCCATGGACGTTGACGCCGGCGACGTCGGTTCCACGGACCTGGGAGTGATCTGGGGTCGCGATGTTCTGTACTCGCTCAGCGACATCTGGCACCTGACGCTGACGCCGCACGGCTCCGAGCCGGTGGAGGCGATTCTGCATTCCATGGGCGAGGCCTTCGAGGGAGGCGGAAGCAACTTCCAGGCCACGGTCAGCGGCGGAGAGCTGACGACCCGCATCTTCAAGGTCAAGCTGGGCGATCGGAAGATGGCGGCTCGCCGCCGCGCGCGACTGGAAGTCGGCGGGTGGCCGACCGAGCTCGCGGTCGAGATTCAGATAAGCCCCGTGGAGGGCTCCTTCGCTGTCGGCCCCCAGGTCGGCATTGACTGGGATCCTTTCCGGTATCTGCAGGACGACGAGACCAGCGACGACAGCTGGTGGTGGATGGCGGCTTATGAAACGCCGTTCGGCTCGGCGCAGTTTGGAAGCCACGGTTTCACCGGCATGTACGACGCCCCCTGGGATCCGTATTGGTCATGAAACGCCTCGTTCTTCATCATCGCTATTCAACCGGGCTGCCGTGGGACGTCTCGGGCTTTGGCAACCATGGCATCGCCAGGCTTGTTCAGCCGAACTCGGGCGCGCTGCGCTTCAAACATGCCGGTTCCCGCATCGACGTCCCACCGTCGGGGACCCTGTACGAACTCGGCGCATTTCGAGCGAGCGTCACGTTCCGGCTCGACCCGCACGCCCAGACTCGCCGCAACAACCTGATCGAGGGGCATCTGACGTTCGCACTGTTCGCAGCGCCGGGCGGCAAGTTGCAGACGACGATCCTCGATCAGAATGGTGACTGGCGTGGCGCTTCCGCGAGCGGGCTGCCGCTCTTTGACGGACAGTGGCACCGAGCCGACTGCGGGCATGATGGCGTCAGCACGAGCTGGGTCGCCCTGGATGGCAAGGTGGTCCACGTGCGTCAGGACGTCCCGGGGCCGGGGCGCCCGCTGGGCCCAAACGGCGTGAGTATCGGCCACTGGCCCGAGCCGAGCGATGGTGGCTACACGCTCGACGGTGATGTCTCCCACGTGTGGCTGTGGCACCACCGACCTGACCCCCCGGACCGCGACTGCTGCACGAATTTTCAGAAGGTCGCGACGGTTGAGCGGGCGCTCCGCGAGCGCGGCTTTGACCGCCGGAAGCTCGCGGATTTCCGGCAGGCCATTCAAAAGATCACGGCGAAGGTGCATGGGCAATTGTCGCCGTCCGCTGCCGCCGCTGCGCCTGCGCTGGGAGCTCAGCTCCATTCGGCCCTCGCGGGGCGTCGCTGGACCGAGCTCGGGCATCTGGCTGCGAAGGCCCGTCAGCTGGTCAAGGATGGCGCCGGTTCCGCGGTACAGCAGGATGCCGCGCACGCGCTGCGCGAGCTGGTGGCGCCGTTGCTGAGTGATCGGCGAATACTCAACTCACTCGACGCGACGCTGTGTCAGCCGGAAACCGCAGACGAGGAGGAACGTCCGCCACGTGGCGGCGACCCGCTGACCGAATCGGTGGACGAGGACAATCCGCAGCCGGGCTACCCGCCGGCAGACAGGCCGCCCGACGACGAGGGCAAGCCGCGGCAGCCACGCAAGCGAGGGCCCCGTAAACGCGACGAACCGAAAGGGAAGGAGCAGTCGTGACCGAAGTCACTGCCAAAGACCTGCGCGCGCTTGGTTTCGGTGCCCTCCCGCACATTCGCTTCGACAGGCGCGAGCGTTATTTCCCCATCCGTGCCGAGTCATGGCTTACGCACGCGAGCAGCGCTCCCTGGGCCGGACGGGAGCACCCGGGTGACGTCGCCGCCCTGACGCCTGACCCGCACCACCGGGGCACCGCTCTGTGCACGGCTGACGCCGACGTTACCAATGTCAGGCAGTTGGCGGGTGCGCCCAATCCTGACGACGCGCCGCTGCGGCCGGAGAGCGACGGAGGCGCTGACGCAATTGGCAATCCGGATTACCGCGGGACGGCGGAGCCGGATGCCGAGCTGTTCCTTGACTTCGCCGGCTGGGCCAACCCAGCGGCGCCACAGGATGGCGGAGACCTCGACTACCTTTACCGGGCGTTTTCCGAGCTCGCGTCAGCTATGAACCACGAGCAGCCGTGGGAGCTGCTCGCCACCGATGCAAACCGTCCGCGCTTTGGACAACACCAGCCCCCCTCGCCGGCCGTTTACTGTGAGATCGACTGGGCCGGGGCACACGCCCGCGTGGCCACTGCCGCAGGCCTGAGTGATTTTGCTGGAGCTACAGCGACCCGGCTCGACGGCTATCTTCAGGTTACTTACAACTTTCTGTTTGCAGCTCGGGAACCGCTGGCCGCGCAGGGCTCGCGGCCGATTGAGGGGCAATGGGCGGCGATCAGCCTCTTCTATGCGGCTGCGGTTGAGGGCAGGGAGCTGGATGAGACCCATCGGCCGCGCCGCATCGACGTGCGTGACCTCGGGCAGCCGGCGTGGTTGGTCCTGAGCTCGGAACCCGGGGATCAACGTCCAACCAGCACCGTGTGGCGCGTCGGGGAGCAGACCTCGTTCGAGGGCGGGCGCGTAGGGGTCTGGACCACGGCCGGAACCCACCGCTTCCTGCCTGCCGCTGACCCGAGCGAGGCCTCACCGGCTGAGGGCGAACCATGGCCGCCTCTTGAGTACGAGCCTGGCAGCGACATCGAGGGCCTTGGTCTCGTGGTCCTTTTCGGGTCGGCGCTGGGGGTGGTCTGGGATGAATGGCCGTGGTGGGCATGGATACTCGGGCTGCCCCTGATAATCGCGCTGGTCGCCGGGCTTCTGGTCGGCCTGATCATCGCTCTCCTGATGGCACTTATCAGCCTCCTGACCGAGATCTGGGACGATGACATGGACCAGAGCGACATCCCACATCCCCCGGACCCGCCGGTGAGCACCGGCCCGGAAGCCGGCAACCCGGCGGCCGGCACGCCTGTCGGGGAGACCGATCCGGCTGCCGGCGGAGGCTCGGCGCCCGGCGCGTGGCCTACCAACGCGGGTTCAGCTCAGGGATGGGACGTTCCGTACTTTGACGTGCGTGTCGTTTCGCGCCTCAGCGCAATTGATCAGGGCGAGAAGGACCTGCAGCCCCCGGCCTGGTGGCACTACAGCGGACGCTGGGGAATCAAGGTGCCGCAGCGGGCGGACCGCAAATGGGAGTCGGGTACCCGTCGCACAGACCACCTCGGACGCTCGTGGGCGTACTGGCAGGCGAATGACCTGCTCACGCGCCTGGTCCAGGAGGCGCCGACTCCCGATGCTCCGTGATGTTCGGCCCAGCCGTTGCCCATGCCCTGCCGGCGATCACCGCCGCTCAGTGCGGGACGGCTGGAATCTGATCATGCGCCAGTCGCGAATCAACCCAGGACTGCACGGCAGAATGGCGACCAACTCTGATTTCGGCGCCTGTGGCGAATGGAAAGGGGAGATGCAGAATGGCGAGTGAAGTCACACAGATCAGCAGGGACGGCAACTGGAAGGTCGAAGTTGAGGCCTGGCGAAACAACTTTCTTTTTTACTCAAGCATCGGTGCGCAGTTTTCGATTTATCGAAAGGGCGGCTCAAGCATCTGGGGCGGAACCAGCTGGGATTCCGGCCGAGCCCGCCGCGTCACCATGCGCAATTCCTACAATGGCGGGCTCGCCTTCCAGGACGGGCAGTGGAACGACGCCCACGACGGCGAGCTGAAGCACTGGGCGGTCGGGATCGCGATTAAGATCCCGTCGGGCGACATCACGCCAGGAGGACCGTGGCTGACGCTGACGAGCGTTGAGAGCATCGTCGAGATATTCCTCGCAAACGGCGAAGCGATGAACATCCGGGTCAATGCTGGCAATTTCATTACCGACAGCAGCATCTGGTAATCGATTCTAGGTGTGCCGAGGCTGAGAGCGGGTTTGGCGAACAGCGAAATTCGTCAGGTCGCTGCGCGCCTGCTTTGCCACCTCCCCGAGCCAGATGAGCGGCGGACGGCCGGAGCGCTGATGTGTACGGCCAACGAACTCGGCTGCCGGTTCGGCCTGCCGAGCGCTGTCGAACGACTGCCGGGCTGGAAGGAGCCGTCGCGGGCGCATGATGTTGGGCGATGGGGAGCACGGCTGGCGAGCCTCGCCTCAAACCTGCGGGCGCCTGTTGCTCACACGATCCTGCTGGAGGCAGCGGCGTTCAATCTCGCCGTCGCCCTGTTCGATACTGTCGTGGATGACATGCCCGAATTACTGCCGCCACTGGCTGCCGCTCTCCACCCGGCGGTGCTCGCACAATGCATCGACGACGCAAACCCTCGGGCGATCGAGCGAACGCCCGTCCCGGACGACCTTGAAATCGTCGTGTGCCTCTTCGGGTACGTGCTTGCCAGCGCCGGCCGCCGTTATCGCCGGCATCCCGCGACCAGAGCGGAGCTGTTGGGTCTGCTGCGCCGAATGTACGAAAGCGAACTGGGTGGCTCTCCGGATCATTCTGCGGCGAAGATACTGCCTGTTGTCTGGATTAGCCGTCTCGCCGGTGCCCATCATGGCTCGGGGACTTCCGGGATGTTCCAGAAGCTCGCGCAGTTCATCGCCCGCTGGGACGACGCTCAGGACCTCCGCGAAGATTGGCTGCGCTGCCGGTACAACGCGTACCTCACTAACTCTGATGGCCGCTGGTCGCCACTGCGTGGCGTGCTGGTGGGAACTTCGCGCGTCGTCTTCGCCCAGCGTTCATTGACCAGCATTTCGGACGACCTGGAGCGAAGTCTGATCGAGGTGCTCACTACAGCCGAAGCCTGCGGTCGTCGTCGCGCTGCGGCTTCCTTTCTTGCGGATCTGATAGGCAGAGCGGCTTGATCCAGCCGGCACGTCTTGCAGGTCTTGCGCTGGCGTCACTTTCGGACCGTGCAGACGAGGCCTGGCTGCTCGGCCGGGACTGGGTCCGCCGCCGCGGCGCCCGGGAGCGGGAAGAGCGCAGCGTCCACGCGGCTGTTCGCCGCGCCCTCGCCTTCATGCGCCGCCGGCAGCGAAGCGATGGTCAGTTCCGCGGATTTCTGCTGCTCCCCGGTGCGTCCACCGACTGGATCACGTCTCATGTTGCGTTCGTGCTCGAAGATGTCCCCGAAGCGCAGGACATTTGTCGGGCAGCGGCCGTCTATCTATCGCGAGTCCTCCAGAAGCGCGGTGCCTGCGGCTACAATGCGCGTGTTGGACAAGACTGCGACAGTACCGCACAGGCGTTGCTGGCGGTCCATCGTTTCGGACTGCCGTATCCGCCTGGCGCCCTCGACTGGCTGCTCGCCGCGCAGCGGCCCGAAGGCGGCTTTCCCACTTATCCTATGTACTCAGATGGTCCTGTCTGCGACGGCTGGCACGCTGCACATCCCGATGTCACGGCCGTCGTGATTCTGGCGCTGCGCCGCCTCAACGCGCCGGCCGATCGGATCGGGCGCGCCGAACGTTGGCTGGGTGCACAGGCAGTCGGGGGGCTGCTGCCGGCCTACTGGTGGCGAGACCCGGGCTATGGTCTGTGGGTACAGACTCGCGCTGGCATAGACGCTGCGCATGCATCCAGCGCCGCCGCTCGGCTCCTCGGCGATTCCCGAACGCAGCCATTGCTGGCCATGCTGACGATCGCCGCCGCGGACGAAGGACATAGGGGGATGGCCGCGGCGATCCCTGCGCTTCTGGACAACCAGGATCATGATGGCTCCTGGCCATGCTCACCGTGTCTCAGGGTCACCAATCGACGTTGCCACACTGCATCGGCAGCCAATCCGGGACGTGTCTATTCCGACAGGCGGCGAGTCTTCGCCACGGCCTATGCACTGGCCGCGCTGGCGCAGATCCAGTGCGGCGGGCGACAGGTCCGTGTCCGTGGTCCCTCAGGTGCGAAATAGGCGTTGCAGAGGCGTTGGCAGCCCGCAGATATTGTTGATTGTTCAGTTAGGCCGAACAGCCCATCCGACTTGTGACCGAAGGGTGCGGGTTCGGAAGATACGCGAGCGTAGCGCTGCTGGCGCTAGCGTCGGCCAGCCTCAGCTTCGTCTATTTCCCCAAGCAGTCCTGCGAACGAGGTAGTGTCCTCTACAGGATAAGCGTTCCTGAGGTTGCGCCCAAGGAGCTCAAGGTCGTCGCAGTCCAGTCGGCGCGGCGAAGGAATTGCGCTCGTGATCACGTCCGAGCGGTCACACCATGATGTTCTGGTGTCATCTTTGCCGCGCGGCACTGTTCGCTCACCTGAGACCGCCGCCGTGCCTTGCGGACTGCTCGGCCTGCCACCGCGCCTCCGAAGCCGGAGCAACCGCTGAACCGCTCTGGCAGGCCTCAGAAGCGATCGCAGTTTCATTGCTGGGCACATTCATTGTCGTTGAGATAGTCGATGACCCGCTGGGCCGTCGCGGTTCTGAGTTCGCGCCCGTCGCGCAGTTGAGAAATGAGGTTGGGATCGCCCACTGCCTCGCGGCCGAAGCGGGTGGGGGTCATGCGCCGCAGGCGCAGATGGCGTTCGATTCGCAAAAGCAGCATCAGAAACGACTCCAAGTCGGGTGTTCGCTTTCTGTTCCCACTCAAATTCCTACTTGTCTAGGATTTTTGATCGTGGCATAGGAATTTGCATGGACCTGACCGGACCCAGGGCTGAGCTCGCCCGTCTGATTGCCGAGCGGCGCGAAGACTATGCCGGCCTGTCGCGGCTGATCGGCCGCAATGCCGCCTACATCCAGCAGTTCATCAAGCGCGGTGTGCCCCGCAGGCTGGCCGAGGAAGACCGGCGGAAGCTCGCGCGCTATTTTGGAGTCGACGAGTCGCTGCTGGGAGGCCCGGTCCGGCCTCCGGCGCCCTCCGAAGAACTGATCGCAATCCCGCGGTTCGATATACGCGCCTCCGCGGGCCCTGGCGCCTTCGCCGACGGCGAAACTCCCACCGCGCACCTCGGATTCGATCCGAGGTTCCTGAAGCAGCTGTGCAGCGCCAGCCCATCGGATCTGTCGATCATCCGGGTGCGCGGCGACTCGATGTTTCCGACGCTGGCCGACGGCGACGACATCATGGTTGACCGCTCGTCGGCCGGCACCCGGATCAGCGACGGCATCTATGTGCTTCGCCAGGACGAGACTCTGATGGTCAAGCGGATCGCCGTCCATCCGACCAGCCGGCGCCTCACCATCTCCAGCGACAATTCTTCGTATCCTGCCTGGCGGGACTGCGAGCCCGATAGCATCGAAGTGATCGGCCGCGTCGTCTGGGCGGGCCGCAAAATCAGCTGAGGCTGTAGGAATTTTCCAACAAAATGCACAGCCGTCTCATTTTGTCGGAGATCGGCTGATTATGAGCGTGTAGTTCCTGTTTCGTTCCGGCGACCTGTCCGGAGGGAGCGTTCCCCCTTGGGCTCCCGCAGGTCGCTGGACACGAGGACGAGGTAATGCGCCGACAGTTAATTCTTGGCTCAGCAATCGCGGGCCTGTTTGCCGCCGACATCGCCAGCGCCACCGAGACCATCACCTATACCTACGATGCCCACGGGCGCCTGGTGAAAGTGCAGCGGACCGGCAGCGTGAACGACGGAGTGACCACGGATTACGTGATCGACAAGGCCGACAACCGAACGAGCAAGTCCACCACCGGCTCGCCCAATCCGCCGCCGCCCTGATCGAGCGGCGCTGCACGACTGCAGCGAACCTCTCGAACAACCATCCTTCCCACCGGAGACCAACGATGAACACCCGCACTCTGCGGCGCGCGGCCGCCTGCGCGCTTCTCGCGACCACCGCCCTTGCCTCGCCTGCTTTCGCTCAGACGGCGCCGGCACCCCGTTTCGTCCACATCGACGACAACGGCGTCGACCTGACCAGCGGCCTCGTCTCGCTTGAAATCGACGAGGGAGGAATCGGTTCGGGCGAGGGCGCGGTTCGAATGAAGCGGCTGTGGGCGCAGAGCGCCCGCTGGGTGGATAACTGGAGCGGGGGGCTATACCGCGGAACTTCCGGTTCGGTGACCAAGATGTATGTGCGGATCGGGGGGATCAGCGACACCTTCGCCGGGTCCGGCACCACCTGGACTTCCGAAAAGGCGGACGGTGCCACCCTCACGGTCGATGCCCAGGGGTATTACAATTACACTGCGCGCGACGGGACGAAGATCCAGTTCCAGAATCAGATGAGCGACAACGCCGCCATGAGTTGCCCCGGTGCGGATCCAGGCTCCTGCCAGGTGCCGCTGTCAATCACCAGACCGGACGGGCTCAGGTTCGTGCTCACCTGGCACATGGACCATATCTGCGACGCAGGGACGCCGGGAGAGCCCGGCTGCCAGAATCTGAGGACGTTCCAGCGTCTGGACTCCGTCACTTCGTCGGCCGGCTATTCCCTGAACATCGCCTACGCGTCGGAAGATCCCGAGTCTTCCGACTGGTTCAAGCGCACTTTGGTTTCCTTCAGCAACAGCGCGAACCCGCCGAGCCCGGCGCCGGCGATCACCTATTCCTATCCGAACTCGACCACCACGGACGTCACCGACACGGGCGGCCGAACCTGGCGCCTGACGACCGATGCGAGTGAGCGGATCGTTGGCGTCCGCCGGCCTGGCAACACGTCGGACAACATCACATACGCCTATGGCGCGGACGGACTTGTCTCGTCCGTAACCAAGGACGGCGTAACCACGAGCTACGCGCGATCGACGAGCGGTAATGTCCGAACCACGACGGTGACGAATGCCCTCTCACAGCAGGCTGTCATCACTGCCGACCTGAACCTTGGCCGGCCGACCAGCTTCCGTGACCCGCTAAACCGAACAACCGGCCTGCAGTACGATGCAAGTGGCCGTCCAACACGGCAGACCGAGCCGGAGGGCAATTATGTTCAGCTCACCTACGATGCGCGGGGCAATGTCACCGAGACGCGCCAGGTCGCAAAGAGCGGCACCGGCCTTCCCGACATCGTCGCCACCGCCAGCTTCGATGCGAACTGCGCCAATGTCGTCAAGTGCAACAAGCCCAACAGCACGATCGACGCCCGCGGCAACACCACGAACTACGTTTACAATGCGACTCATGGCGGCATCGAGAGCATCACCGAGCCGGCAGTCGGCGGAGTCCGGCCGCAGACGCGCTTCAGCTATTCGTCGGTGTCGGGTGCCGGCGGGCAATCGGTGACGATGCTGACCGGTGTCTCGGCGTGCCAGACCACCGGCAGCTGCACCGACACCGCCGACGAGACCAGGGCGACCGTCGCGTACAACAGCAATTTGCTGCCAACCTCGGTGTCGCGCGGCAACGGGACAGGCACTCTGACTGCGACCGAGGCCATGACCTACGACCCGCGCGGCAACGCGCTGACCGTCGACGGGTCGCTCACGGGCACGGCTGACACGACGCGCAACCGCTACGACAGCGCTGACCAGCTCGTCGGCGTGATCTCGCCCGACCCCGACGGCGCCGGCGCGCTCAGGCACCGGGCGGTCCGGATCACCTACCGCCCGGACGGCCAGGCCAGCAAGCGCGAGCTCGGCACGGTCGACAGCCAGTCCGATCCCGACTGGGCGGCGTTCGATTCGGCGCAGGAAGTGCAGACCGTTTTCGATGGCAACAGCCGGCCGGTCCGGGCGACGCTCGTCAGCGGCGGCACCGCCTATGCCCTGACCCAGATCAGCCATGACGCGCTGGGCCGGGCTGAATGTGTGGCCCAGCGAATGACTTATGTCAGCGTGCCGGCGTCGGCCTGCGATCAGCAGGCGGCGCATCCGACGTTCGGGCCCGATCGGATCGGAAAGACCGTTTACAATGAAGCCGGGGAGGTGATCGAACAGCGAGTCGGGGTGGGAACCGCCCAAGAGGCTGCAGAGTGGAGCTTGACCTACACGGCCAACGGGATTCTGCAGACCCTCAAGGACGGCGAGAATAATCTCACCACTTTCGAATATGACGGCCATGACCGCCCGTCGAAGACCTATTTTCCGGTCGCCAGCAAAGGCGCCAACGCGAGCAGCACGACGGGCTTCGAGCAGCTGACCTACGAGACCACAGCCGGCGGGACGCGTACGTCCGGAACCGTCAGTTCGCGCCGGCTGCGTGATGCGACGAGCATTAGCTTTCAATATGACGCGCTGCGCCGGCTGACCGTCCTGGCGCCGCCCAACCCCGACCCGACCGCCGCTTACGCCTACGACAATCTCGGCCGGCTGACCGCAGCGGTGAAAGGCGGCATCTCTTTGTCCTTCACCTACGACGCACTCGGCCGGAACCTCACCCAGGTTGGGCCGCACGGCACGGTCGGCTCCCAGTGGGACCTCGCCGGACGGCGGACGCGGCTGACCTGGCCCGACAGCTTCTACGTCGACTATGATCACCTCGTCACCGGGGAGATGACCCGAATCCGCGAGAATGGCGCGGCCTCCGGCTCCGGGGTGCTCGCGACGTTCGCCTACGATGACCTCGGCCGGACCACATCCATCGCGCGTGGCAACGGCGCGCTCACCACCTACGCCTGGGACCCGGTGTCGCGCCTGCAGACCCTGACCGACAAGCCCTCGAGCGCGGCCTACGATCAGACGATTAGCCTCACCTACAACCCAGCGCATCAGATCGTTACCCGAACCGCGAGCAACGACTCCTACGCCTGGACCGGCCATGGCTCGGGAACGACCGCCTATGGGATTGACGGTCTCAATCGCATCTCGGAGCTTGGGGCCGTCTCGGGCCAGGGACAGCATGTCGGCTATGACGCCAGAGGCAACCTGACGTTCGACCCGACCACGGACAAGAGCTTCACTTACTACCCGTCCAACAACCAGCTGTGGACGGTGAGCTCGCCGTGGACGGCGCTGGGCTACGACGCGCTCGACCGGCTGGCGAGCATTGACAGCGCGGTCGACACCAACTTCGCCTACGACGGCCTCGACATGATCGCCGAGTACGATCCCGGCGGCGCCATCCAGGCGCGGTACGTCCACGGCCCCGGCATCGACCAGCCCTTGGTCCGCTACGACGGCGCGGGGATCAACAATAAGCAGTCGCTCCACGCCGACGAGCGTGGCAGCATCGTCGCCGCGAGCTACGGCGCTCCCTACGCGCCGCTCATCAACCGCTACGATGAGTTCGGCAAGCCGGAGTCATCGAACGTCGGCCGATTCCAGTACACCGGCCAGATGTGGTTGCCCGAAGCCGGCCTCTACCATTACAAGGCCCGCGCCTACGCGCCGCACCTCGGGAGGTTCGTTCAGACGGATCCGATCGGGTACGAGGATGGTCCCAACCTCTACGCTTATGTGCTGAACGATCCGGTCAATCTGGTCGATCCCCTAGGACTGGCAAATTGGGGAGAAGACATTGTCGTGACTGGTCATCGTAATCCTCATGATTTTGGCTTCGGGGGAGGAGGATTTGGCGGTGGCGGCAGCGGCACCTCGTCAGGGGACCCGCCGCTCCCGCCGCGTGCGCGCGAAGCCTTGGCGGACCTGGAGGGCGAGGAAATCGTGGTCGTCGCACCGCCTCGTCCGAAACCATCTACCATCGAGAATTCAGAAATTGTTGTATTCGCGCCACCCAGGAATCCGTCTGCCGCGCTGCTACTTACTCTCGCTGGTGGAGAATTCGATTCGGGCCTACCGCGTGATGCGCAATCGCTTGAGAGAATGCTGGACGATGCAAAGAGAAATAAAGATACAAAGCTGATCCGCAGAATTGAGAAGCAGCAAAAAATCATTCGGGAACGAAATAAGCAAAAGCAGCGCGGTCTCGGAAAATTCCGGTTCTGGTGGCCATTCATCATCTCGCCCGTAATCGAACAGCAACTACGTTGCCCAATGTATGGCAAGCGAGACCCAAGCTGCAGCATTGCGTAGATGACACTGGCAATTCAACACCTTCTGCGTTTCCTCTGTTTGCGACCAAACGACCAACCGCCTCTGTTGATGCAGGACGCACGCTGGCTTTTTCGGGTTGGGGACCTTATGCGGGAGATCTACAACTTGGCGCGTAGTTCCAGCTTGGCGTGTAGTGGGGTGTTCTCGTGACGATCCGATATGAGCCGCCATCTGATTTTCTTAGGGAGGCTATTCGCTGCGAGCAGCCGCTTGCAACTGGTCCGGAAGCAAAGCAGCATGTTCGGCAGCTCATTCAGCTGATGCGCGACGGCGACACGGCCAACCGAGACTGGGCGACGATGCTGCTTTCGCAGGAAGATATCGACACCCCTGAAGTTCGTGAAGCTCTACTCCGCGCCTCTGAAGATGAGGACGATATCGTAAGAGCGGAAGCGCTCCTCGGACTTGCGCGACGCGATCGGCAACTTGCATTGCCTCTCGTCCGAAAAGCACTTTCCGGACAACGTGCATCGGCGCCTTTATTTGAGGCGGCAGCTATTATCGCAGATCCCTCCTTTGTAGCCGACCTACGAGACTTCGCCGTACCGTCGGGCGACGATTTGTTAGATCGACGTGCCTCAGCAGCTCTGGCTGCATGCGAAGGGATTGCTCGGCCCGCATCGTAGCTCTTGGCACCGCTTACCTGGCTAGCGGCGCAATAAGCGTTCTCATGGTTTGCACGTCGGCTGTGGTGAGCTAGACACCAAGAGATCACCAACCACGCCCAAGCAGCATAATCGCGACAAGAAAAATCTCCTGAATGGCGCAGCCTCGCCTCAGTTCGGAATCTCCGCAATGGGTTTAGCCGACATTCGCCGGGCCAGGAATAAGGGCTGTCAATCCGGCTTTAGGAAGTTGGTCCGGAGGCGGCGATGAAAGGCATCGAGGCGGTTAGCCGGGTGCGCCTCATCGGCCTTTCGATACCAAAATGTGAATTAAGTTGCGATCGAGCGGGCGATTAACTCTTCCGGAGGCATATCCCGGGTGCCAGCGTTGCAACTCGTGGATGCAGGCACTTGCGTCAATCTAAGCTCAATGCCCGCCATGACATCCCTGGAAGGTCGTCTCTACTCCGTTCCAGCACAGGATAGCCCCACGCACCCGGGAACGTTGAGTATCAAATCGAGATCCGCAAGAAACCCGTCTGGGAAAGCGGACATTAGGACCCGGTCGCCGATTAAAGCCAAGGGTCATCATCCGGGCTGAACCTAGTCCGGCCGGAGAAGATTCCTTCAGCGTCACCGATGATTTCGCTCGTTCCATCATCGTCAAACAGGAAAACAATCGGGCCAGCGTTTTCACCGTTGTTATTGTATGCCTCAAGCTGCATCGCCCAACTCATGAGCTGGGTAAGAGCGTCCGCCTGATCGTCGTATCGCAAAGCAGGAAATCCCAGGATTTCCGATTTGAAACTTGCGAGCCAGCCAGCATCAATCGGGAGCAACAGCTGACCTGATGCGACCTGCCCACTTACGCCGGCCATCCGCGAGACTTTATCGCTGTCGGGCCGGCGTGCCACCGGCTGCGGCACACCCGCGGGTTTCTCAGCGCGAATGGTCTGGATCAGTTGCATTCCGGACGCTGCGTCTTCGACGAGGATCGTCTGAGGGCTAAACTCCCGGGCCAATCGGATGAACTGAAATTTCAGGTCGGGGAACGAGAGCTTCGCCCGGAATACATCGAGAATCCAGACGGTCCCCCGGTGCATCAACGCCGTGATGCATACGGAAAAGTCATTCAGAGCTCCATCCTTGCTCGCCGTGTCCCACGACTGGATGATGTGGCCGGAATGCGTCGAAGGATCGAAGCCTGGCTCATAGGTTTTCAGCCATTCGGCCTTGATGATATTGCCCCCTGCGGGCACCGGTTGCTGCTGATACTGTGCATCGAAATTCATCGACCCCATCAGTAAGCGTTGCCTTTCAAGAGCCTCGCGTGACTCCCACTCTGGGTGGAGTAGGTCATTAGCGCTGCGCGTGTGGAAGCGGCCGCCACAAAGAGGGACCGTTTCATCTTCCAGTGCGATGGCCGGGAGTGAAAGAAGGTACCAGCCACCGGCCTCGATCAGCATGCCGGCGAGATCATACTCGTGAAGTCGCTGCATCACGACGACGACAGAACCTGTTCCCTTATTGTCGAGCCGCGTCGTCAGTGTGGACTTGAACCAGTCGTTCGCCTTCTGCCGGCTTACTTCCGAATGAGCCTCGTCGGGCTTAATCGGGTCATCGATGATTACGATATCACCGCCGCGGCCGGTGAGAGTGCCGGTTAGTGACGTTGCGAGCCGGCCGCCACCCATGGTGGTCTCAAAGTCGCTCGCCGCCGGACGGGCGGACGAAAGGATCGTCCCCGGGAACAGCTTTCGGTACCAGCTCGACTGCATGAGTGCGAGACAGTCGCGCGCATGTTTGGCGGAGAGATCATTGGAATAACTCACGCAGACAAAGTTGTGGCGGGGGTTGCGACCCAGCATCCATGCGACCCAGGCAATCGAGATCGTAATGGATTTGAGGTTGCGGGGAGGCATCGTCACAAGAAGCTGGCGATTGTCGCCCGACTGGATGCAAGCCAGCTGGTGAGCGATCGCATCGAGGTGCCAGTTCCAAGCCAGAGGTGAGCCGCCCCGGATCGAAGGAAATGCCTTGCGAAGAAATGCGCGAAAGTCATTGCGCAGGATCTTCTGAAGGACGGCGTGGGGATCGTCTGGTTCCAGAGATCTAGGCATCATCCGAATCCTTGCCATCTTCGCCGTCCGATCGGCCCAAATCCGCTTCGTCTCCGATGGAAGCCGCGGGCTCGTTGTCTTCAACGCCGAGTGACCTGAGCATCTCGTCCAGGATCGACTGGTCGAGCTGGGAGAGCTTGTTTCGGTCGGTTCCGCGATCCTCGATTCCCAGCACCTGAATAATCAGCGGAATTACGATTGAGGCGGCGCGAACATCCCCAGCGGCAGCACGCGATGCCAGTGCCCTCAAAAGCAGCCGCTGGCGGGTGTCGCTCACCGGTTCGTTATTGATGCGGATGGTCATCCGGGCTTCGAGTTCGGCCGTGAGATCAGTTTTCAGGCCGCGCGAACCTTTTTCGCGGCCTTTCGGGTTGCCGGACTGGCCGGGTTTGAACTGATACTGCTTGGGCGGCTTGCCGTAGCCGACCTCGTAATCACCGTTTCGTGGGCGCTTGGGACGGTTAGCCATTGGCCGCCTCCCGCTCGAGGCGGCGGCTGTCAGTGACCTCCTCGAAGGTGCGGCCATCCGCATGGACCGCGCAGCAGCGCATCGCGACCGTCAGCCGCCTAAGTGCCGTGTCCACGTAGAGGGGATCAATCTCGATCGCGGCGCCGCGACGGCCTGTGTGGTGGCATGCGAGCAATGCGGTACCAGAGCCGCTGAACGGGTCGAGCACCAGATCGCCCCGATTAGAGCAATCGCGCAGCAGATCGCTAACAAGGGCAGTGCTCTTGATCGTGACGTGGTCGGCCAGATCACGATCGCGGCCTTTGTAGAATCCGCAGGCTCCGTCGTACTCCAGAACGTTTGTACGATACCGCCCGGTCTCGCCGAGGCCGAAGTTGTTGATGTGTTTCGCCCGGCCGCTCTTGAACACGAGGATCAGCTCGTGCTGGCTGCGGTAAAATGCGCCCTGGCCGGCAGAATGCTTCTTATAAACCAGCAGCTGCTTGAACTGAGTGTAAATCCCGTCGCCGGCGTCGAGGATCTCCCGCAGGTGGCGCCAGTCCATGCACTGATAGTGGATCGAGCCGTCTATTGAGAATCGCACGCACAGCCGGAAGATGGTGCGCAGGAAATGAGTGAACTCCGCAGGCGTCATCTCCCCAGAGGCTACCGCGAATTCTCGCGCGTATTTGTTTCCGCTGACGTGGCCAGCGACCGGCACGTTATAGGGCGCGTCTCCAAATACGAGGGTAGCCCGCTCGTCGCCCAGCAACGCTTCGAAGCTCTCCACCTTGCGGCTATCACCGCAGTACAGACGGTGCGGCCCGATGTGCCACAGGTCGCCGATCCGCGAGACCGCCTGGCTCATTGGGTCGGGCAACTCAAGGGTCTCGGCCTCGGCTGAAGCAACCTCCTCGACGATCGAGAAATCGAGATCGTTGGTGGTGAACCCGGTGATCTCGAGCTCGAACCCGTCGTCCAGCAGGAAGCGCAGTTCCTCGCCTAGCAGTGCCTGGTCCCAACCGGACAGCTCCGCGATACGGTTTTCGGCGATTGCAAATGCACGGCGGTCGGCTTCGCTGAGGAAGCGGACCCGAATCACGGGAACGTCCCTCAATCCCAGCTCGGCCGCCGCAGTCCACCGACCGTGACCGGCGACAATATTGCTGTCATCATCGATCACGAGCGGAACCACAAAGCCGAAGCGGCTGATGCTCGCCGCGATCTGCGTGATCTGCTTCTTGGTGTGGGTCCGCGCGTTGCGGGGGTTGGGCCTGAGCGATGTCCGACCCACAACTTCAACGTGTGGGTTGTTCGCAATTTCAGGGGGCATGACCGACTCCTCGTAAAAAGCGGAGTCAGCTCATAAGCAGCATTTTTGTGGGCGCGCGAACTAGTTAAAGGCCTCTAATTTTCGAGAATTCGTTTTCGGGCAGGATGTAAGCACAGATCCAACTCACCATCCGGATCGGTACGCCAGATCGCAAATTCAATTGGCTCGGTGGCCTTGGCATTCGAGCGCACCTTTGTGATCATGTTCACGATTGTGCCCACCTGAAGATTTGAAACACTTTGAATAAGTAAGCCGATTGCTTTGGCTTCCGCATTTATGAGGCGGGGTGGCATGTGCTCTCTGCCCGACGAAACCTCTGGGAGAGCACAGCCCACGGAAAGCAGAAGATCGATCACGCCACGGACGGCCTCTTCCAGCCCTATGTTTGGGGGTGCGCCCCTGGGAGGATGGAACGCGGCGTCGAATAGAAGCGCTGCCTCTCGAAGCGAAACGAGGACTGATCGCGCTTCTGGGACGAGGTCACGCGTCTGGAATTCACGGCCCAGCATAGGAGCCAGCGCCACCTGATATTCTGGTGATACCTCGTGCAGTGCATCGAGTACTTTATCGATCGCCACGGCCATCCGCCGGATAGCCGCGCGCTGGTCGCCTGGTTTGGCCGGAGAGCCAATTGCCCAAAGGTACATCGCCCAGGTCTGCGCAATGAGAGTCAGCCTTCGTTTGAATGCCGATCTGTCCAATGTCTCGGGCAAACTGAGAAGGGCAAGCATGCTGTCAATGGTCTCGTCGGTGACCATGGGCGGGATGGCTTCAGAGCCGTCTGGGTTCTGATTGTCTTCCATTGAATGCGCCCGCTAAATCACTGCTTCCTGCCTTTTCGACCCTGATCGACAATTTAGGGAATGAGCATTGCCAAAGCGAGCCTTTACCTGAGAACCGACTCGGTCCAAGTGCTCAACGCCGGGCGCGAATTGGAGAATTTCGCTGTAGAAACCCTGCAAAGCAGCGAAATCGAACTGAGACGCGTTATCGCTCGACTGCATGGCGCACCGCCCTCCAAATTCAGTCGCCGCGGCTGATCGCTCCAGGGCAGCATCAGCTCGTCGTCGGTGACCTGACGGGGTGGGGTGCTTGCAGAAATAAGCGGCCGCGGCATCGATCGGGCGGCCAAGCCCGCGCTCCTTTGCCAGGCTCGCGCAGCGGACGAGGCCGTTACGCCAACCCGATGCAATCGCTCGTTTATTCGGGAACATCGTCTCGCTCTGCACAGAAAAGCGACCCGCGATGTTACGTCGCAGGCCGCTCTTCACACGCCGCTAAACTCGGGGGCGGGCCGCAGCGTGGCCTACCATAACATATGTTATCGCTCATGGTTCCGCAGTGCTGATCTCGTTCGCCCAACTAAGTGCCTAACCTAAATTGAGGAAAGGAACGAAGGTCACCGGCAGCCGCTAGCAGCGAGTGCCGCGCTTCTATTTCCATCTCTACAACGACGTGGACGCGCCCGACGAAGAGGGTCGTGAGATGCCGGACCTGGCGACGGCGCACGCTTACACAGTCCACCTTGTGCGCTTCACAGCGGCCGAGACGATCAAGGACGAGGGGCATTTCGTCCTCGACCACCGTATCGAGATCGAGGACGAGCACGGCACGGTGCTCGACACGGTTTACTTCAAGGACGCGGTGAAGATCGAAGGGTGAGCCCCGCCGCAAGGATTTCGCCCACTGTTGCCGATCAAGCGACGAGCGACGGGCCTCGCGGCTCATGTGGCGCCATTTGGCGGGTATACAATGAGTGCTTCCTCGTCGTCGATGTCCGGATCATTGTCCTCGCCATCGGTGAACGGCTGCTCCTCGTCGGAACAGTCTTTGTCGGGGGCCGGGTCAGGAGTCTCCTGCTCGAAATGCTTGCGGCGGGTCTCGCCATTCAGATTGCGGCCTAGAGCGGCGCCAGACCGTCAGCGTGGCGCCAGACTTGGGCCAATCCCGATGGCATTAATATGCTCTTTTTCCGACACGACTTACCGAAGTTAGAGCGGCTGATCGCCGGCTGTGGGAGAGAGCTTCCTGATGCCATTCTCCACCTGGTTTGGCCGCTGGAGCCGAGCAGTGAGCGACCTGAGCCCCTTCTTGATTTTCAGAGAGCGTCAGAGCGCTCACTACGGATCGGCGCCCGTTGAGCCGGCCTCCACCGGCGACGTGCGTGAGGGGTCGGTCGATTACTTTCGTGCTCGGGAACGTGCTGAACGGGCCGCGGCGAAACGGGCCACTTCCAATGCAGCTCGCCGGATCCACCAGGAGCTCGCGGTCGAATATGCCGCCCTCGTGCGTGGACAGCGGCGTTGAACGCGCAAGACGAATCCTATCTGCTGGCGCGGGCTGAGGAAGAGATCCAAAGGGCTCAACTCTCCGCGGAGCCCCGAGCCGTCTCATCCCATTTCCGACTGGCTGAACTTTACCTCGATGCCGTGTATGGCCTCTCCGATGCAGGGACCGCTGGACCGGCAGAGAAGTAGCGCGGATCGAAACCCGACTCAGTTTTTCGCCGCCAATTCTGTCTTCGAGGTCGAGACCAACCGCCGGATCGATGTGTTCGGCAACATCGGCAATGAGCGCGGCTGAGCGCCCGCGCATCGTGGTCGTCGGCGCCGGCGCGATCGGTGGCTGGATCGGCGCCAAGCTGGCGCTCGCCGGGCAATCGGTGAGCATGCTCGCGCGCGGCGAAACGCTGGAGGCCCTGCGGCGCGACGGGCTGCGGCTGACCGAAGGCGCCGCGCCGCGAACGGCCGAAGTCAACGCGTCCGACCAGCCCGCGCAGCTTGGTCCGCAGGACCTGCTGGTGATCGCGGTCAAGGCGCCGGCGCTGGCCGACGCTGCCGAAGCGGCGCGGCCGATGATCGGGCCCGACACGATGATCGTGCCGATGCTCAACGGCGTTCCCTGGTGGTTCATCGGCGAGCCGCTCGCCTCGGTCGACCCGGTCGGACGGATCGCCGCCGCGCTTGCGCAACGGCAGGTCATCGGCAGCGTCGTCCACGCCGCCTGCAGCCGCCCGGCGGCCAATCAGGTCGTGGTCAAGCATGCCGACCGGCTGATCCTCGGCGAACCCGAAGGCGGCGCCGGCGATCGCATCGAGGCGCTAGCGAAGCTGTTCGAGCAAGCCGGGATCGCGATCGAGCGGCACGACGATATCCGCCGAGCGATCTGGTACAAATTGTGGGGCAACGCGACCATCAATCCCTTGTCGGCGCTGACCCGCTCGACCGCCGACAGGCTGCTCGCCGACCCTGCCTTGCGCGCCTGGATGCTCGAGGCGATGGCCGAGCTTGCAGCGGTCGGCGCCGCAATCGGCTGTCCGATCGCCGAGAGCGGCGAGGACCGGATGGCGGTGACCGGGCGGCTGGGCGCGTTCAAGACCTCGATGCTCCAGGATGTCGAAGCCGGCCGCCCGATCGAGCTCGAGGCGCTGCTCGGCGCGCCCCGCGAGATCGCTTCGAGCGCCGGCGTTCCGACGCCGCAGCTCGACCGCCTCTACGCGCTGACCCGGCTGCTGGCCGAGAACCTCGGGCTGCTCTAGCTGGCGGACGCCGGGAGCACTCGGCCGCTGCACTCGCCCAGGCCGATGCGCACCGCGCCGTCGCGCTCGCACCAGGCGCGCAGCGTCACCTCGTCGCCGTCCTCGAGGAAGCCGCGAGTCTCGCCGTTGGGCAGCGAAACCGGAGCCGATCCGCCACGGCTGATCTCGATCAGCGAACCGAGCCCCTCGTCGCTGTCGGTCGACAAGGTGCCGGTGCCGATCAGGTCGCCGGGCTGGAGGTTGCAACCGTTTGACGAATGATGGGCGACGATCTGCGCGGCGCTCCAGTACATCGCCGAGGCCGCGCTTCCCCGCGACAGCCGGTGCGGCGCGAGCCCGGAATCGCGCATCGCCTCGGTCGACAGTGTCGCTTCGGTCTCGATGGCGAGCGCTGCGCTGTCGCTGTTCGGATCGTCGAGGTAGGGCAGGGGCTTGGGGTCGCCCGGCGGCCGCTCGGGCATCGGCGCACGAAACGGTGCCAGCGCCTGCGCCGTCACCACCCAGGGCGACACGCTGGTCAGGAAATTCTTGGCGAGAAACGGCCCCAGCGGCTGATATTCCCAGGCCTGCAGGTCGCGCGCCGACCAGTCGTTGAGCAGGCAATATCCGGCGATATGCTCAGCCGCCTCGGCGATCGGAATGGGTTCGCACAGCGAGTTGCCGCGGGCGATCCAGATGCCGAGCTCGAGCTCATAGTCGAGGCGGCGGCTGGGGCCATATTCGGGGACCTCGGCATCGGGCGGCTTGCGCTGGCCGCAAGGGCGAACGACCGGGTGGCCCGAGGCCCGCACCGAGCTTGACCGGCCGTGGTAGCCGATCGGCACATATTTGTAGTTCGGGAGCAGCGGATTGTCCGGGCGGAACTGCTTGCCGACGTTGGTCGCGTGATGGATGCCGACATAGAAATCGGTGTAGTCGCCGACCAGGCAGGGCAGGTGCATGTGGACTTCGCTGTGGCCGATCAAATGCACTTCGAGGTCGTCGCGGTAGCGCTCGTCGGAGAGCAGTTCCGACAGGCGGAGGCGAAGCTCGCGATGCGCCTGGGCGCCGCGCGCCAGCCAGGCGTTGAGCACCGGCTGCTTGAAATCCTCGCTCCATTCCTCGTCGAGCAGTCCGGCTTCGGCGATGGCGGCGAGGTCGAGGATATAGTCGCCGATGGCGACGCCCGGCCGGCGCAGGCCCTTGGCTTCGGAGAAAATGCCGAGCGGCAAATTCTGGACCGGAAAATCGCTTCCGGGCTCGGCTCCGCCAACCCAGCTCGAGCGGCCGGCGTCGTGGGTTTCGTCGAGCTCGTTCACGGCAGCCTGGCCTTGGGGAATCCCGCCCACGCCAGATCATAGTCGGGCTGTGCGCGCTCGAGCGCGAACCGGGTCGGCCGGTACGGCCAGCAGGTCTCGACCATGAACGCCAGCGTCCCTTCGACCTTGACCGGTTTGAGCTCCGACTCGCTCGCCTTGCCCCAGCTGTCGAGGTCAGGACCGTGCCCGCTCATCAGGTTGTGCAGGCTCAAGCCCCCGGGCGCGAAGCCCTCGGCCTTGGCGTCATACTCACCGTGGATCAGCCCCATCGCCTCGCTCATCACGTTGCGGTGGAACCAGGGCGGCCGGAACGTGTCCTCGGCGACCATCCAGCGCGGCGGGAAGATGACGAAATCGGCATTGGCCCGGCCGGGCACGTTGCTGGGGCTGGTGAGAACGGTGAAGATCGACGGGTCGGGATGGTCGAAGCTGACCGTGCCCAGCGCGTTGAAGCGGGCGAGGTCGTAGCGGAACGGAGCGTAGTTGCCGTGCCAGGCGACGACGTCGAGCGGCGAATGATCGAGGCTCGTCACCCACAAATGGCCGAGGAATTTCTGAATGACCTCGACTTCCTCGTCGAGGTCCTCGAACCAGGCGACCGGAGCCTCGAAATCGCGCGCGGCCGCTAGGCCGTTGGCGCCGATCGGGCCGAGCTCCGGGAGGCGCAGCGGCGGCCCGTAATTCTCGGCGACATAGCCGCGCGCCTGGCCGTCGAGCAGCTGGACCCGGAACTTCAGTCCGCGCGGAACCAGCCCCACCGATCCGGGCGCGACCTCGAGCCGGCCGAGCTCGGTGTGGAGCTCGATGGCGCCCTGCTGCGGGAGAATCAGGAGCTCGCCGTCGACATCGACGAACACCCGCCGGTCCATGCCCCGCTCCGCCGCGTAGACATGCACCGCGACTCCCTCGAGGTCCTCGGGGACCCGGGCGTGGAGCATCGTCGCCATGCCGTCGATGAAATCGGCGTTGGCTGGAAGGTCGGTCGGCGGGTCCCAGCGCAGCCGGTTGGGGGCCAGCGGTTCCTCGCCCGCCGCGGCCCCGAACAGCGGCGCTCCGTCATAGCGCTCGAACGGCCGGTGGTCGGCGGTCGGCCGCATCCGGTACAGCCAGCTGCGGCGGTTGTCGTGCCGCGGCGCCGTGAAGGACGTGCCGGACAATTGCTCGGCGTAGAGGCCGAGGGCCGGGCGCTGCGGGCTGTTGCGGCCCTTGGGCAGCGCGCCTTCGACCGCTTCGGTTTCGAAGTGGCCGCCGAAGCCGGTCATGTAACGAAGAGCCGCGTCCCGCATGTCCGCCGGGTTAATGCCTCAAGCGCGCAAGTTCAAACGGGCACGGCCCCCGAAGGCGCCGCGCCCGTCCTTACGCTTCGGGACTCGCATCCCGCGCGTGGTCGTTTCAAATCAGTTGATGTTGACGTCGATCTGGTCGGGGACCTGGACTTCGGTGGTGTCGCCCCCGAAGCCGAGCTGGCCGCGGAACAGGAACAACAGGACCAGAACGACAATGATCAGCAGCACCACGGCGAGAACGCCGCCGCTGCCGCGGTCGCCGCCGGTTTCGACGATCGTCGTGCGATCGACTGGTTCGCGATCGCGATCGCGGTCGGGGTCGGACATGCTACTCTCCCTCTGTTCTTGTGGCGAAACGAACGAACCGGTCGCGGCCCGGTTCCGCTTTATCGGCGCGTTGCGCTGACCTCGTCCTCGCCGGTCAATTCGCGGAAGCGATAGTGATCACGGATGTGGGCGTTGAAATAGCGGCCCTTGGCGAAGGCGCCGCGCATCGCGCGGGCTTCCTCCTCGGGAACGTCGAGATAGACGTAGCGGCGGCCGGTGACGAACTCGACCATCAGCTCGCGGCGCTCGGGCGAGTAATCGAACCTGCGGATGACGGTCGACGGCATTGCCCGACAACGAATTCAGGCGGCCTTGCGCTCCCGCCGCTGGTCGCGGCGTCCTTCGCGGCCGACTTCGCGGCACGGGAAGCGGTTGCGGATCTCCCGGTTGTAGAATCGCCCTTTCGACTCCGCCTCAGCGAGGCCGGTGGCCACCGCCATCGGCACGTCCGAATAGACGTAACGCCGGCCGCTGGTGAACAGCAGGTCGAGCTGCTGCCGCTCGGGCAGGTACCAGGCGCCGCGGATGACGCTGCTTACGGGGCGAATGGGGCTCGCGGTCCGAATTGGGCTCCATGCCGACATGCCGCCGCAACGCCGATCGAGTCCCATGGATTCACCGCTTGCGACGAATGGAATCAGGCGTGAGTCGAGCCGAGTGCTACTTGCCTTGTTCCAGCAAGTTGACCGCCGAGCTCGATGCTCCGCCAGGCTCGGGGTGGGAGCTGTAGCGCGCGCAGACCTGCCATTGGCCACTCTCGCCGAGTCTCCAGACGTCGGTCAGGAACATCGGGCCGCAGCGAGCAATGCCGTCGATCTCGGCGCTGAACTCGGCGATCGACGACATCACCGCGATCCCGTCCTGAAGGTCGCGCACCTGGACGTCGCGGTAGCGAAACTCCGAGCAGGTGTAGCGCGTGCAAGCAGTGGCCAGCCAGCTGGCGCGGTCGAGCCGATGACCTGGAGTCGCCGAGACGACCAAGGCGAAATCGGAGGCCAGCATCTGCTCCAGAACCGACCGGTCCTTGCGCACCCACGCCTGCATCCAGCGGTTGGACAGCTGTTCGATCGTCGCCGCTAAGTCCGTCATCCGCGCCGTCCCCCGAACCGCGTCCTTTGCTGCTTGCCGAAGCGGCCCTTCCTAGTCCCTGGCCGGCCTTCGCTCGACTTGCCCGTCGGGCGCGGAGCGACTCGCTGCGGATGCGGGATCCCCAGGTCGTCCTCCTCGAGCCGGCGGATCTCGTCGCGAAGCCGCGCCGCTTCCTCGAACTCGAGGTCGGCGGCCGACTTGCGCATCCGCTGCTCGAGGTCGGCGATATAGGCCTTGAGGTTGTGGCCGACGAGGTGCGGCCGCTCCTCGTCCCCGGTGTCGACCACCAGCCCCTCGCGCGCCGTCACATGCGCCATGACATCGTGGATCTGGCGCTTGATGCTCTCGGGCGTGATGCCGTGCTCGGCGTTGTAGGCGAGCTGCTTTTCGCGCCGGCGGCTGGTCTCGTTCAATGCCCGCTCGATCGATCCGGTGATCGTGTCGGCGTAGAGGATCACTCGCCCGTCGATGTTGCGCGCCGCCCGGCCGATGGTCTGGATCAGCGAGGTTTCGGAGCGCAGGAAGCCCTCCTTGTCGGCATCGAGGATGGCGACCAGCCCGCACTCGGGGATGTCGAGGCCCTCGCGCAGCAGGTTGATCCCGACCAGCACGTCATAGACCCCGAGCCGAAGCTCGCGGATCAGCTCGATGCGCTCCAGGGTCTCGACGTCCGAGTGCATGTAGCGGACCTTGAGGCCCGCCTCGTGCAGATATTCGGTGAGGTCCTCGGCCATCCGCTTGGTCAGCGTCGTCACCAGCGTTCGATAGCCGTTGCGCGCCGTTTCCTTGGCTTCGTGGACGAGGTCGTCGACCTGGTCCTCGACCGGCTTGATCTCGACCGGCGGGTCGATCAGTCCGGTCGGGCGGATCACCTGCTCGGAAAAGACGCCGCCGGTCTCGTTCAATGCGCGTTCCATGCTCCCGGTGACCCGGTCGGCGTAGAGGATGACGCGGCCGTCGATGTTGCGCGCGGCGCGGCCGATGGTCTGGATGAGCGAGGTTTCCGAGCGCAGAAAGCCTTCCTTGTCTGCGTCGAGGATCGCGACCAGCCCGCACTCGGGGATGTCGAGCCCTTCGCGCAGCAAATTGATCCCGACGAGCACGTCATACACCCCGAGCCGCAGGTCGCGGATGAGCTCGATCCGCTCCAACGTCTCGACGTCCGAGTGCATGTAGCGCACGCGCAGTCCCGCCTCGTGCAGATATTCGGTCAGGTCCTCGGCCATTCGCTTGGTCAGCGTGGTGACGAGGGTGCGATAACCTTTGGCTGCCGTCTTCTTCGCCTCATGGACGAGGTCATCGACCTGGTCCTCGACGGGCTTGATCTCGACCGGCGGGTCGATCAGCCCGGTCGGGCGGATCACTTGTTCTGAAAACACGCCGCCGGTCTCGTTCATTTCCCACGGACCCGGTGTCGCCGACAGGAACATCGTCTGCGGCCGCATCGCTTCCCACTCGTTGAACCTCAAGGGCCGGTTGTCGATGCAGCTTGGCAGCCGAAAGCCGTACTCGGCGAGCGTGATCTTGCGGCGGTGGTCGCCGCGCGCCATCGCGCCGATCTGCGGCACCGTCTGGTGGCT
>NZ_JACCSU010000093.1 GCF_013812825.1 Sphingomonas sp.
GCACAAGAAAGGCCCGGCCGCGAGGGGAGCGCGCCCGGGCCTCGACAGCCCCCCGGGAAGGGCTAGCTCACATTCCTAGCGATAGGTGCCCGAGAAGCTGCGCTCGAGGCTGTGCGGGCCGGCTTCGCCCTGGTCCTCACGCTCGAACAGAGCCCGCTCGCGGCTTTCGTCGCGCCAGCGGTTGCGTGCCTCCTTGGCGTCGATTTCCAGGATCAGCCGGTCGCCTTCGACCCGGTCGATCTCGGTGCAGCTCAGTGAGTGCCGGCCGCCGGCCGAATCGCCACTGGTTTCGGAATCGCCCTTGGCCAGGATGATGCGGTCGCCGGCGACGCGCTCGACGGTGCCGATCGGCTCGTCGTCGCTGCCGAACACCTGCATGTTCTCGCGGATCTGGCCGAGCATCTGGCGCTTGCTTTGCCGACGCTCGCGCCAGCTGCCGAAATCGCTTTCGAACTTCGACTGGTGCTCGCGGCGATACTCGTCATAGTCGCGGTCGAGCTCGTCGAGCTGGCGCTGCCGCCATTGCTGATAGTGCGGGTCGTGATGCTGTGAGCGCTCGCTCGAGCCCGCGAAACTGGTGCGGCGATACTCGTCGCGGCCCCAGTTGCTCTCGCGGTCCGACCGGCCACGATCCCAACCGCCTTCGGGGTCGCCGCGGCTGGCGCCGCTGGCGGCGAAATAGCCTTCCGAACGGCCATAGTCGCCGGTGACCGGGCGATATCCGCGGTCCTCGCGGTCACCTGCGCCCCACGGCTCGCGCTCGCGCGCCGGTCGATAGCCGCGATCCTCGTCGCGATCGTAGCCGAAGCGGCCGCGCTCGCGCTCGCGGCTCATGGCGCGGCCGTGCTCCTGGTCGCGACCGCTGATCCGCTCGTGCTGGCGGCTGCGATCGTCGTCATCCTCGTCGCCGAACCAGGAGGCGATCTGCTCGCCGGCCCGTTCGAAGAACCCGCGCTCTTCGCCGCTGCGGTCGCCGCCCTCGCGAGGCGGATAACGCTCGTTCGAATAGCGCGACTGCTCGCGCGGCCCTCTGCGCGTGTCATACCGGTCGTATGCCATCTCAATTCCTCCAATGTGCTGGGCCGCCAGGCAGACCGCCGGCAGCTACTGGGCAAAAAACGAATGGCCGACCGAGGACGTTCCGGTTTCGAGGCGCGATTGCGCCGGCTAAACGATGGACGGACGGAGTGCTGCGGCGAGCGTTGCAAGGGGAGCCAAGCGAGGCTATCTGAGCCGCCTCCGTAAGGCCCGATCCCATCGGGCTGAGCCGCTCAGGCTGGGGCGCGGGGCTGTAGCTCAGATGGGAGAGCGCTGCAATCGCACTGCAGAGGTCAGGGGTTCGATTCCCCTCAGCTCCACCAGCCCGCCGTTTCAGGCTGTTTCAGAACAAACCAAGGTCGTGAAGTGAAAACGCTTCCTGTTCCCCTTTTGTGTTTCAGCATGGCCCTTGTCGGCCCATTGTAACCCGGCTATGGTGGGGTAACAAATGAGGTGCCACTATGCCGCTAACGGTCAAGGAAGTGCGGAACGCCAAGCCCGGCCGTCAGTCTGACGGCAAGGGTCTCTATCTGCTGGTGAAACCCAGCGGCTCAATGTCTTGGGTGCTGCGGGTCCAATACCAAGGGGAGCGCCGCGACTTTGGGCTAGGCTCGGTCGCCTTCGAGGCGATCAACGCGCCAATCCCGATACACAAACGGAAGCTGCTCACGCTGGCGGAGGCTCGCGAAAAAGCTGCCATTGGTCGGGCTCTCGCCAAGGCTGGACTCAACCCGTCTGCCGAATGGCGGCAGGGGGTAGAAGAGGAGCCGCATACCTTTCGAGCCGTTGCCGAGGAATGTCACCGGCAAGCGTTGAAGGGCTGGCGAAACGGCAAGCATCGGGACGAATGGTTAGGTTCGCTGGAACGCTATGCATTTCCGGTTATCGGCTGCTTCACACCGGACGAAGTGGACGCGGCGGCAATCCAGCGGGTCCTCTTGCCTATTTGGCTAACCAAGGGCGAAACGGCGCGACGCGTTAAGCAGCGGATTGGCGTCGTTCTCGACTATGCTCATGCGAAGGGCTGGCGATCGGCAGAAGCGCCGATGCGGGCGGTCAACCAGCTGATGCGCGGGATCAGGCAGCCGAAGCGCGGCAATTTCGCCGCCACGCCCTACGCTGATGTTCCTGCCTTCATGGCGAAGCTGCGGGAGGGTGACGGGTCCGTGGGGCGGCTGGCTCTGCAATTCCTTATCCTGACGGCTGCTCGCTCGGGTGAAGTGCGCGGCGCAACCTGGCGGGAGTTCGACCTAGACAAAGCCGAGTGGAGCATCCCGGCCGAACGGATGAAGGCCGACCGTCCTCATATTGTGCCGCTGGTTCCCGCCGCCGTGGAGATCCTTCAACAGGTGCACGGGCTGTTCGCGCCGCAACCCGGCGACTTTGTGTTTCCCGGCCTCAAGGGCGTGATGAGCGATGCCACTATGGCAAAGGTGCTGCGCGTCTGTGGAGGCGGAGCTTACACCGTTCACGGCTTCCGATCATCTTTCCGCGATTGGGTGGCTGATATGGGGTTCGCTGACTCGTGGGCCGAAGCGGCGTTGGCCCATAACAACCCGAACAAGACGGAAGCGGCTTACCGCCGCACTACATTCTTCGAGCAGCGCCGCGATAAACTGATGCCGGCGTGGGGCGCTTTTGCTTTGGGGGATACCTCCAATGTTGTCTCGCTCGCTGCTGCGAGGGGGTAAGGCTTGGCGCGGGGCGGAAGCCGACTTGGCGCAGGGCGCAGGCCAAAGTTAGAAACTCTGACACGCCTTGAGCTCGGGGCGGAATGCGAGGGTCTCTTTCTCGCGCTTTGGCGTGATGCCAGTGACAAACTCTGCGATGAATACGCCGCTCGCGGCCCAATCAACGACATACGGGCTGAAGCTGATGCGCTTCCTGTTTCAGTTCGAGCTAAGTGGCTGCAATCTCAAGCGGGATTAGAATACCTGGAGGAGGTGGAGGAGGCCCGGCGGGCCATGCGGCGCACACCCGATTTTGCTCTCAGCGCCAATCCATATTTCGAGTTCACTGCGCCACGCCCGAAAGGGGTCAAGAACGGCATTTGCAGGGAAGTGGCGGCGAAGCATAACCTAGCAGGTGTTGGCCCCGCCTATGTGCGTAAGTGCTGGGCTGAGTTTCGAGCTGTAAAGAAGGCAGCCGCTTCTCACGAGGATTGATTTCGATACGCAATTCCTGGTGGCCTGATGTGCCCTACTATCCCTGAGCCTCCCACGGCGGCCCTCGCCGCACCGACAGGAGGTAGAATTGGAACCGATCGGCCTAAGTATTCCCGACACCGGCAAGGCGCTTGGTGGCTCGGATAAGCCGCTTTCCCGAAACACGATCTATCGGATGATCGGGCGGGGCGAGCTTGAAGCATTCAAAATGGGTTCGCGAACCCTTGTGTCTGTTCCCAGCATCAAGCGAGCGGCGGAAAATGCGCGCCGGCTTACGGTAGCTGCGTGATATGAACGCGCTTCCCGATCCGATCGAGACTTTCGCGCCTTGGGCTGATGATGCGGAAAAGAATCTTCGCAGGAGGCTTGCGCAAACACAGGTAACTGGCAGCGCGAGGGCAGCGCGCTCCAAGTCAGACGCTGCATGCTGCCTATGGTGTCATGCCGCACAAGTGGCTTCGGCTTGGACATTCGCGCGGGCAAGCAAGGGCGATCTTGTGGATGTTCTGCGCGCCTGTTCGCAGATGTTCTGCGCGGCCAATGTCTTCGAGCGGATCGAAGGCGGCTCCCTGTGAAGACCTGGGACACGATCGAGCCGGAGGACAGGTTCTGTTCCAACCGGAACGGCATCACCGCGGCGGCCCTGATGCTCAAGACATTCGACCCCGTGAGCTACATCGTTCCGGGCTATGTCTGCGAAGGGCTGACGGTACTCGCCGGATCGCCCAAGCTCGGCAAATCATGGATGACGCTGGGCTGGGCGCTGGCCGTAGCAACAGGCCGGCCGGCGTTTGAGTCGATCCCGGTACTGTCTGGCGACGTGCTGTATCTTGCGCTTGAGGACAACCAGCGCCGCCTCAAGAAGCGGCTGCTGCACATGGGCCTCAAGGACGCTCCCGAGCGGCTGACCTTCCACACACACTGGCCGGACTTGGACAACGGCTGCTTAGGCGCGGTCGATCAATGGCTGAATGATCATCCCGACGCCCGCCTTATCGTGGTGGACGTGCTCGCCAAGGTGCGCGGCATGATCGGCAAGGAGTCAGCCTATGAAGCTGACTACCGCGTGCTGTCTGGCCTTCAGGGGCTCGCTGGTCGCTATGGCGTGGCGATCGTCGTCGTTCACCACACTCGCAAGATGGAGGCGGACGATCCATTCGATAGCGTCAGTGGAACGCGGGGACTAACGGGCGCCGCCGATACCGTCCTGGTGCTCAAACGGGACGTTGGGACAGGCGGAACGGGACGAGTGACAATTTACGGACGTGGCCGCGACATCGAGGAAATTGAGACAGCTCTGGAGTTCAATCGAGACAATGGGATTTGGCTCGTCGTCGGCGCTGCGCATGATATTGCCAAGACAAGCGAGCGCCAAGCGATCCTCGACGTTGTTCGCGCCAGCTCTAACCCACTGACTGCGCGGGAGATTTCCGACCTTCTCGGCAAGAACTATGACGCGGTGCGCCGGTGCCTCACCCGCATGGCGCAGAGTGACGAAGTCGAGAAAACGGGGAGGGGTCAATATACCTGTCCCAACGGTCCCATTGTCCCAACTGACGCCAGCGCACCTGCGCAATGTGACATTGAGACACATGGGACAGGGGATATAGATCAGTGGAGCCGGCAGATTCTTGCACCCGGTGAAACGGGCGGCGAGCCTGTTCTCGGCTTCGAAGGGCTTGCTCGATGAGCGAGCGCCGTAAATACGGGGCCAATACGAGAGAAACCCGATTCCAACCGGGCAATCCTGGGAAACCTCGCGGCGCCCGCCACAAGGTCACTCGCGCCGTGGAAGCTCTGCTCGAGGGCGAGCACGAGGCGCTTACTCGAAAGGCCATTGAGAAGGCGTTGGAGGGCGACGGCGCAGCGCTTCGGTTGTGCCTCGATCGCCTGGCTCCGGCCCGCAAGGATGCGCCAATCTCGGTGAACCTCCCTCCAGTTAAGTCTGCCGCCGATGCCATAGGCGCGTCTGCGGCGCTTCTGGATGCTGTTGCTGCTGGTGAAGTCACTCCCGACGAAGCCGCACGCGTTATGGTTCTGCTGACGGCTCATAAGGCCATCGTTGAAACAGGGGATCTGGAAAGCCGGATCGCCGCACTGGAAGGGGCGAAAAAATGAAAGCTCTGGAAAGACGGCTGGTCGCCCTCGAAGGGCCGAACGGAATGTTAGAATACAAGCGGTGGACTGATGAGCGGCTGAACACGGAGATAGCCAATGTCACAGCGGAGCTGCGCCGTGCCGGTTCCTTGCTCGATCCTAAGCGGAATGCGCTCTTGGAGTGCGACGATCCCGATCGCCTCTCCGAGATGATTCGCGATCTGGAAGCCGAGTTCAGCCGAGAGGAATCGCACGGTGACACAGATGCGCAAGAGGGTTGAAAAGCTTGAAGCGCGAATGCCCGAGCAAGCGCGCCGGGGAGTGTGGCGCGACGCCGAGCAAACCGACGCCGAGGCGCTGGCCGTCGCTCGCTGTGGTGCCGCCGATAATGTTCTCATCGTGTCGTGGAGGGAATGATGCAGCTTAGAAGGCGTGTTGAAGGCCTGGAAACGCGGCTCATTCCGCCCGCTCGGGTCGAGGTTCACATTGTTGGGGTGATGTCAGGGGAAACCGAGGCCGAAGCCTTGGCGCGCTACGGCCGGCCGATAGAGGAAAGCGATCGGCTCAATCTCATCCTACTGGTCGGGGTCGCGCCGGGTAGCGTGCCGGGGAGCGTCCATGAAGCGGCTTGATGCGAGGGTCGCGGACCTGGAGGCGAAGCACATTCCTTTGCAGCGGGTCGTTCGCGTGCTGCGCCACGAAAGGAAAAGCCAGGATGAAGCGATAACGGCAGCTGGGTTCGATCCAAGCGATGATGAGATTTTCTTCTTCACCCGGTCGGTCGTGTCGCCGCAGTCAGGCCCGGACCGGGACTCGAGCTAGTGTCCGCTTTCGACCCATTGCGGACATTAGAGCGCCCGCTAACCTACCTGCGATGATCGACTTCTTCCGCACCTGGCTCCCGCAGATAATCGGCTACGCCGAAATGCTGCAGGACGACACGCTGGAAAAGGCTTGGGCGGAGGGCGACCGCTCCCGCACTTCCGTTTATTACAGCGGTGAACTCTACGAGCAGGTCTTTGGCGGTCTGGACGCTGACAACATGATGGAGGAAGCGCGCCTGAAGCTTGGACAGCACCCCACCATAGTCGCCGCGCTCGATAGCTTCCTACGCTCGCTGAAGCGGCTTGATGAGTGGATTGAGGCGCATGTGGACACCGACACTTGGGGCAAGGGGCAGCGGATACCGTCAGGTGTTCGCAGTATCTTCCAATCGCAGGACTGGCGTGAGGCTCAATCATCTGCGGCTGCATTGATGTCGGCTGCTGGAGAAGCGGGCTTCAGCAGCACAGATTTCGACCGGCGACGGTGAGTGTCCGCTTTCCACCCAAAGCGGACATTGCAGCCCGCCAGCTTTCAAGTGCCATTGACTCAGGTCGGGTCATAAAACATCCTCAACCGAGGGACCGAGAAGGGCGGGAATCATGAAACTTTATCGCATAAACAAGGTGACGAAGCCCGGCGGGGTCGTCGTCAAGAAAAAGGATGTGCTCGCAGTTTCTGATGCGGAGGCATTGCAACGAGCTGCGGAAAGTCGCGACTGTCCTGTGTGCGAAATTCTCAAAGACGGCCAGCAGGTCGGAGCGATCGTCTAGGTCATTCGTCGTCTTCACGCTCTCCGCGATGGCGCAGGAGCATCTTCTCCGATTCACCGACGAGCCGCTCGGTCTCGGAAATGCTTTCGCGCACGGATCTCTGGCTCGCTCGGTCTCGAGAGCATGACGCTCCCGTTGTTCCGCTCGCTCTTTCTTGGTGTCGCGCATCAACGGCCTGAACGTGCTCACCGTCCGATGGATTCACTAGGGGGCAAACGCCTGCCTGGGTCTCAAAGCGGACATCGTAATTGTCATCCAGATAGGTTGGTCTTGCGGAGCGCTTTGCGAACGGCGGCAGCGAGCTCCTGCTCTTTGATAGGTTTTTGAATTACCGTCGCGTCCGGCGCACGGTCTTTGAGTTCTTCAGCGTAGCCCGTGACAAAAATCACGGGAATCTGCCTTCTCGCGCAGATAGCTTCCACCGCCCTGACGCCGTCACCGGGAAGCAACCGGACATCTGCCGAGATCAGGTCGATCGCTTCTTCAGGCGCCCCGAATACCGCTGCATCCTCTGACCGAGCAAAGCTGAACTCGGTGAAGCCCAGTCGCTCAAGCATGTCCCGGAGAGCCTGGCCAATGAGATAATCGTCTTCAATGATGAACGCGTGCATCGGCCGGAGCTCCGAGCGACTGCCTCCCTCATCGGAGGCGCGCACTACACAACGTTTCGCCCATGGCTGTGTTGCTCGCCCCGGCCTTGACCACAGTGCACGCGCCGCTGAGCGTCCATTTCCTGCGGGCCGCGCAAATGGCAACTTGCCGGGCGCGAGAGCGTTGATTGAGATCAAGTGCTTAAAATGCCTGAGCTTTCTCAAGAAGTGCTGCTGCCACAGTCTGCTTGTTGAGTAGGAAATTCGTCGTCGCAAGGGTGGGCGCAGGCAGAAAGCTAGCCCGCTTCACAGCAGTATGGAGACTAGGATGCTCGTGGCCGAGCGGGTGAACGACTACATCACCTGCAGGAGGCCTAACGCCGTCTGCGATCCCTGCATCGCCGAAGCACTTGGTTTGGGCCAACAGGCACACGCTAGCCAGATCACAGCGGCTCTAGGCACCAGCAGTGACTTCATACGCGAAACGGCCCGGTGCTCGATTTGCGGGGCCATAAAGAAGGTAATCCGCCGAGCCAAAAGGTCGCGCGGACCAGCCTCTGGGGCATTTGCGGATTAGATCCGCTTTCGACCCAAAGCGGACAATGCACCGCTACTCTGTGTAGCGCGGTGAGCCTCGCCGCGTCCTGCTTTTGCCAAGCTAGGCACGGCGAGTCTCGCTAGCAGACTAGCAAAGGTGAGACCCGCCGCAAAAAAACGAGGACAACGTGCCGCGTTGCTTTCGAGAACCAAGGTTAGTGAGTTTTCGGGCAATCAAAAGGGCGCCCGTGTGTCCACGAGCGCCCTTACCAGGCTACCCTACGTGCGAAGCGGCCTGGGTTCGAGTGAGAGTTAGTTGGCGCTGTTGCCGGCTGCGTCCGCTCCATTTCGTGTGGCGTCGGCATTCTCTTCCCCGGCTTCGCGTGTCGCATCAGCCTGGTTTTCGAGATTGTCTTCTGTGGCCTCGTTGGCGGTCTCGTCGGCCATCTCTTCGAGATTGTCGGCGTTCATCTCGGCATTGGCCTCGATGTTGTCGGTAGCTTCCTCCTGTGCTCCTTGATTGCAAGCCGCTAGCGCACAGAGGGCGAAGGACATCGCCACTGTAGAAATGATCTTCATAGGATTTCCCCTTGTTGGTGAGAACGGCAGGCAGCGGGCGCTTGCCTGTCTCTAGCAGCATAAATCCTCAAAACAGCCGTTCTGTTCCGCTTTTGGGACCGGTGCCCCCAGCCTCGGACTGATCGGAACGGAAGCCCTGGAACCACGCTCTTATAGTGAGCGTCAGCATACCTCCATACTTAGCCCGCCGTGAAGTTTCCCTGCTTCCCGGCGGGCATTTCAATGTGCAATTGTCAGCTGCTGGCGGCCCTTTAGGTGACGCGATGCGATTGCATGGGACAATCGAAGAGACCGAGCAGCTATTGCCAGCGCTCGGCGACTGCGAGGCCATTCGGTTCACCCTGAGACACTGAAGCACTGGACCGATCTGCTGCACCATGCGCGGCGCAAACTCGCGACAGGTGAAGCTTTCGATCGAGAGACGCTTTCAGAGCTTGTTGCCACCCTCGATGCCGCAGTCGCGGACCATTCGGCCTAAGATTTTGGGCTCTCACCCGTCTGCGGCCCCAGCCTGCCCGTTCCGCTGGAACGGAACCGCTGTTGACGCCTTGATCGAATGGGTGGGGTTCTCGGAACAAAGGAGCAGGGACATGGCACTGTTCGATTTCTTCAAGCGCGACAAAGGCAAGGAAATCTTTGAGGAAAATGCCGACGCGCAAAAGCGAGCCGAAGCGATCAAGAAAGAGATCCAGCGGCTCGGACTCCCCGGCAACATCAATGTTCAGGTGGAAGGCTCCAGGGTCAGGGTGACCGGCGACGTGCCCGACGAGGCGACCCGCCAGAAGCTGGCGATGATCGTCGGCAACGTCAAATACATCGAAGCGGTGGACGATAGCGGCCTGACTGGTGCCCAGGCGGAGGTGAGGCAGCCAAAGGTGCACGAGGTCCAGAGTGGGGACACCCTCTCGGCGATCGCCCAGAAGCACTATGGCGACGCGAATGCTTACCAGAGGATATTCGAGGCCAACCGGCCGATGCTGAAAGATGCCGACGACATCTACCCAGGCCAGGTGCTGCTCATTCCGGAACAGGCGGGCGCGATGGCCTAGCGGCTCGCAGCAGCGGTAACACTCGAGACCGCCGCCTCAGTCACCCGGATTCCTTCGTTGGGGTCCGGGTGACCTCCCGGCTTCCCTGCTTCCGTCGGCCAAGGCCGATCGCGGCCTCGTTCTGCCGCGGGGGCAGGGCCTCGGCGGCGTCGCAAATCAGGCAAGCAGTGGGTCGTCTTGTCTCATATGCAAATAGCCGCTGTCGAAATCGCCGGCTTCCGCGAGCTTCTTCCAGTCCCCAATTGTGATGGAACGCGGGCTCACTCGCTCAATCAGCCCATCTCGCTCGAGCGACTTGATGGTGCGATTGACATGCACCGAAGTTAGACCCGTGGCGTCGCCGAGCTGCTCCTGGGTCATCGGCAGGTCGTAACCCGTCTCCTCTCCCAGTCCGGCGTGCTTCATCCGGAGCGCGAACTCGCAGAGCAAGTGAGCAATGCGGGTGCGCGCGTCTCGGCGGCCGATGTTTGCAATCCACTCCCGGAAGATCGAGCCATCAACCAGAGTGTCGAGCCACATCGCCTTGCCAACTTCGGGTCGGTCGAAAGCAATGCGGCCGATTTCCTCTCGAGGAATCATTGCGACTTTCCCTGCCGTCAGCATCTGCACACTGTGGTCCGCGGTCCCGAGCAATGAGTTTTGAAGGTCGACCATCTCCCCCTTCATGTGGATAGCGACGATCTGGCGAAAGCCCGTGCCGACGATCTTATGGCGGACCGAAAACCCGGACAGCATCAAACAAGAGTGCGTCGCCTTGTCGCGCTCGCGAACGATGAAATGCTGGTTTTGGATCGACTTTACGACATGAGGCAAACCGAGCAGCGCAGCCCTGTCGGCGGCGCTGAATTTCCCCCGATACTCGAGTTTCCGGACCATCGGTGCGAGTGCCGATCCGTTGAGTTGTTCTGTGTTGGAAGCCGTCAAGGCTTGTCTCCTGCACCGGCGTTTCCGCAGCAACCGAGAGAGATTGCGATAAGGGCAGCTTTCATCGTCACCTCCGTTGGCCGCCAGCGAAGCTAGATGAATTCGAAACTAGCTCCAAACCTCTTGGGTCAAAAGCATCCGTCGAGAAGTCACTCCAGCGAAATGACTCGCTTTCTTGTTAAGTTCGGCGCCATCCTTGGCGGATGGGCAGGGGAATAACACGGCCTTCGCCGGCTACTCACACGTTGAGCGATGTCTTCGTCACCGAGCAACTGGCATCGCGACCCTCAAAGCGAACCGATTGCCAGCGAGAAAAGAAGGCCATGCTTGATCTCGCTGGTCGCCTGGCGGACGCGTCCAGCGAAGTGCTGCCTCGCTTTGTCGAACTGGCCATGGAGATGACTGGCGGCGTTTCTGCGGGCCTGAGCATCTTTGACGCGGATCGTGAGCCGGACCTGTTCCGCTGGAAGCATCTGCATGGCTCCCTGGCCGGTTTGAAGGTAGTACGACGCCCCGCAACAACAGCCCCTGCGGAGTTACGCTAGACGCCAACGCGCCGGTTCTAGTGACGCATCCTGAGCGGCTCTACAATTGGATCGCAGCGGAGAACCTTATTCTTCCAGAGGTGCTGCTCGTGCCCCTCGCCGTAGGCGACGGGGACCAGCTTGGTACCTTGTGGGTTGTAGCTGACGCCAAAGACCATTTCGATGCCGGGGACGCTCAAGCTGTGGCAGATCTCGCGGTGTTCGTCGGCATGGCCCTTCTCGTGGGCAAACGGGAGGAGCAATCTCGACGAGCCCTCGAAGAGCAGGAGACGGTCGCCCAGGAGATGAGTCACCGACTTAAGAACCTGTTCGCCGTAACTGACGGGATGATCCGCGGCAGCGCCCGAAATGCTCAGAGTCCAGCCGCAATGGCCGACGCACTTTCGGGACGGCTTCACGCCCTGGCCAGCGCACACTCGCTAGTGCGCCGAAAGGTGAGCGACAGCGGGGCCATCCTGGACGAGAAGGATCTCGGTGATCTCATCCGCGCCGTGGTGAGTGCTCATGAGGCAGGCTATGAGCGCGAACCTATAAGTTCTGCAAGGCGCAGCAACTGCCAATGCGGTCAATCAAGGATGCGATGCAGGCGGTTCCGAACTGACGGGGGGCGACCAAAGTGTCCGCTTTCCACCCATTCCGGACATTTAGCGCAGTGTCTGCTTTCGACCCAAAACGGACACTAGAGCGGCGGCAGGATCGTCGGCTACGCCTCGTTCCCGCCCCGTGTGCCTCACAGCGCGTTCCTCCAAGGGTGCCCACTCTGGTACTCAGGGCCCCAACCAACCCTTGTGCAAATTCTCATATTTTTTTGCCCGCTGCCGCGCCGGCCGCTTGACTCCGTCGCAGGTCGAACGCAGCCTTTGATTCTCGACAACATAGTTGCGAGGTGAAAGCGGGGGGCGCTTTCATTGATCATGGTTGCCGCTCCTTGGCCGAGACCTACGTGCGAAGGAGAATCCCCATGTCCAAATCCCTCAAACTGAGCCGTTACCTGCTTGCGACGACGGCGGCTTTCAGCGTGCTTGCACTGACGTCGACCCTGGGCAGTCAACCGGCGCACGCCTACGATTGCCTGCTTGACACCAACAATGACGGCAATGCCGATACCGACATCGACACCGACGGCGGCGCCGATTCCGCTGGTAGCAGCTCCCGCCTCGCCTGCGGTCCTGGCGCCGTAGCTTCAGGGGCGGACGCCACCGCCATCGGAGCCATCGCAACCGCCAGCGGCACATGGTCGACCGCGATCGGCTGGGGGACTGACGCGACCGGCACACGCGCGGTCGCGATTGGCGATTCCGCCCAGGCCTTGGCTGGCTCAGCCACCGCTGTGGGGGGGGCCGCTGGTGCAAGTCAGTTCGGTGCGACCGCTTTCGGCAACCAGGCCCACGCTACGGGTGTCGAAGCCATCGCCATTGGCAATGTCAGTCGCGGGACCGCCGCCGGCGCCGTCGCGATCGGCGGCGACAGCTCGGACCCTGACGGTTTCGGCGCCCAAGCCACCGCCGTTAACGCGATAGCGCTTGGCGCCGATTCGTCGGCCACCACTACCAGTGCTGTGGCCCTCGGCGCGGGGGCGCAGTCTCAAGGCACGCTGACGATCGCAATCGGAGCGGGCGCCAGGTCCAAGGGCACCGACAGCATCGCCATCGGCGCGAACGCGGTGTCCAACTTTTTCAAGAGCATCGCCATCGGCAATAACACGGTCGCCGCCGCCCAGGGCGTGGTGATCGGCGATTCGTCGAGCACCACCGGGGTGCGCTCGACGGTGATCGGCGAGAGCTCGAGCGCCAATGGCGACGACGCGCTGGTGTTCGGCTCCAACACCAACGTGACCGGCAATGGCGCCATGTCGGTTGGAGCGCGCTCGAACGCGAATGGCGCCGCGGCGACGGCGCTCGGCTTCTTCGCCTCGGCACAGTTCGCCGGCTCGACGGCGATCGGCACCAATGCCACCACCACGGCGGTCAACCAGGTCACCCTGGGCGGCTCGGGCTCCTCGGTGCGGGTCGGCGACATTGCCGCCTCGACCGCGGCGCAAAGCGGGCCGGTGCAGGTGGTCACGGTCGATGCCAACGGCACGCTCGGCCGGCAGGCGGTGTCGATGAGCTCGATGGACTTCAAGGGCGCCAGCGGGGCGGAGATGATCGCGCTCAACAGCCGCATGGGCCTGATCGACGGCGAGCTGGACAACATGCGCGGCGAGTTCCGCCAGGGCATCGCGGCGTCCGTGACGATGACCCCGGTCCAGATCCCGTCCGAGCCGGGCCGGTTCAGCTACGCGCTCAACGGCTCCGCCTATCGGGGTGAATATGCGACCGGCGGGTCGATGATGTACCGGCTCAACACCAAGAGCCCGATGGCGGTCGGGATGAGCTTCTCCCACGGAGGCGGCAAGAGCCGGGCCATGCGCATCGGCGTCGCCGGCGAGTTCTAAGGGCGCGCAACGGGCGGCTGGGCAGCCGGCCGCCCAGTCTTCGGATCGGAGGGACGAATATGCGACTGATACTCGTCGCGGCGGCGGGCCACATCTTGCTGTTCGGAGCGGTCCCCGCCGCTTCGCAAACGACCTCGGCTCCTCCCCGCACAGCGGCTCAGACGCGCCAACCCACACCGGTCCCGCGCGCGCAATTCATCGCCGACATGGACGCCCAATTCAAAACGCTCGACGGCAACGGCGACAGGGTCGTCCTCAGGGCCGAGATCGAAACGGCGCAGAAGCGGCAGGCGGCGGCCGCCTCGCTCCAGCGCAACCGGATGTTGTTCGAACAGCTCGACAAGGACCGCAACGGTCAACTGAGTGCGGCCGAGTTCCGAGCCCTGGCGACGATTCAGGGCAAGCCCGACGCGGCGCCACTGCTGTCCAGGTTCGATACCAACAAGGACGGCAAGATTGAGCTTGTTGAATATCGAGCGGCCACTCAGGCGAATTTCGACCGCATGGACACGGACAGGGACGGAATCGTCAGTGTCGCCGAGATGCGCGCCGGGGGCATCATCAAATAGGATCTGGCGAACTCGTGGTAGGAAAGTTGGCCCCCCACTGTCCGCTTTCCACCCAACTCGGACACTAGCCGCTTATGTCTGCTTTCGACCCAAAGCAGACATTAGAGCGGCGGCGCTTACATCCAGACGCGGGCGGCCCAGCAAGGGATGAATTGCCAGGCGACCCAACGTACCGGGAAATCCATCCGGCAGCGCTCCATGGTCTGGCCGGGGTCGGCACTGGCGGGGGCGTGGCCGTACACAGTGGCGACTAGCGTAACGGAAACGAAGATCTTGAGGATTCTCATCGATGTGTCCTTCGTGGTGAAGGACCTCACTGGCTGGCCGACGTTAACTTTGGCTTGATCTTGTATCCACTCCGGATCAGTTAACTCGCCAATGAACATTGCGCCCGCTCGCGCGCGTCCGCCGGCAAGGAGGGTGCAAAGAAATCAGTCCAAACGAGATGGGGGCGATCGATTTGCTTGGTCTAGTCGGCGGTGGAAGAATGTAGCGGTGCAAACGAGGGCAGTGCCCGCTAGGAGGCAGGCAATTAGCAGCCAGAGTTGGTCGAAGTAATCGTCGCTACGGATGAACAGCCCGGCGAGCAGGAAAATCAACGCACCGGTGACGAAGCCAACCAGGATGGCTTGAGTGTAGGATAAGGGATACACGAACATCAGTGCGACTGTGCGTCCAACGCTAACTGATGATTCGGCGAGGCACACGATGCAGCGCACTTGTCCGTTCTGTCAAATTTCTATCGAGATCACGATCAGAATCATATCGTGCTTACCGGGCGGCTACTTTGACAGAGTTAGACTGAATTAAATGCTAGATTTCACGCCGGCAACATCCACCGCTGACGGGACCCGGGCCAGTGGATCTCATCTTCGGCTTCGCTATTGCTGGCGCTCGCTTCCTCGTTTCGTATTACGATCGTCGCATCCTCAGCTAAGGCGCGAGGATCGCGCCAACGCTCATGTGGGCGCGTTGTCGGTGGTCCTGAAGCTCGAGCAATTGATGACCCGCTAAGAGCGACGCTGATTTGAACTTTCTTCTAGGGCTGTAATGACATCCTCGAGCCTCGCTCCTATGTCGGGGGAAAGCTCCAGCGCATCGCAGATCTTCAGTGCTTCGGCACAGAGCGCGTGCGCTCGATCGATGGCGTTTTTTTCGTCCGCTGTACCATTCGAATTGCGAGCCGCTGAATTTGCCGACATTCCAAATCCCCCGAGCAAGGACGGCGCAGTGATGCCGTCGCCTCGGTAGCCTTAAACAGCAGAAATTCGTGACGGTCTATATCGTCGGCACGATCGCTTCAGCAAAATATGCGTCGAGCGCTTTAAGGCCCTCGTCGGTAAGCTCAACGAAAAAAACTCGCCCGTCCGTTGGACTGGATCGCCGCGCAACCAGTCCCTCCTTTCGCAAAAAGTCGAGCCATCGAAGCGCGGTTGTCGGCGCCACGCCAGAGAGATCTAACAATCCACTCACAGTGTGTCGGGCTCCGGATTGCTCGGTCACGTAAAGCGCGAGCAACATGTCCCAGGCCGCTTCTCCGAACATTGCCTTATTGAAAAACTGGGCACGCTGAGAACGGCTGGCAAATGTCTGACGCGCGCGCTCGACGAATAGCTCGCGACCATGAGGGCAATTCGTTGCAGCTGCTTTCCGGAGGATTTTCGACAGCTCTCCGCCACCGTCCCCCTCCAAGCCAGCAAGTGCGTTCAGGAGCTGAGTGGCCGCGCGAACTTCCCGCTCGGTCAGCTTTACCGTCTTAAGAACATGATATGGGCCCTGTTCGAGGCCCGGCTCGGACGCATCGGATCCCTTGGTTGCAGAATTTTTCCTCTGATCAGAGGATTCCCAGGAGCTCGAACTCATTTTTTACTTCTGCGCGGCTGAGAGTTCTCCGCGCTCCGCCTCGCCGACTGTTGCAACTGCTGGGCACGCTTAACAAGTGCCTCTAGTTCCGCGTGAGGCAAATGTTCGCGGTAATGTTCCAAAATCTCCTCAGGCGTTTCAAATTGCCTGATTGCTGGTTTGGTCCAAGTTTTCTTGGTTGAGTGCGCCACAAATCCTCTCCCGCAGAACGGGGTCATTAGATTCGGCGACTTGCTGGCTAAACCACTCAGGAATCGGTGTCACTACTGAAGACCGCGATTTTTTAGTCCAAAATGGATGAGAACTAACGATCAGGGCAACAAGGGTGCCGCAAGTGAGACGACCGTTTTGCAAATCAGCGGGTGCGCCGAGCCGCACCCGCCTTTGATTCGACAGCTGACCAGTGTGTTCTGGGATCGAAACTCCTATAATGCAATGGAGTTCTTCATCCGTTTCCGGCTAAAAGAATTAATGCTCGGTAAACGATGGGCATCTTCGAACTGGTAACGGTGATTACTTCGGCATAGTGCGGCGCGGTGACCGAAGATACCAACAACACCATCGAGCAGCTGACACAGGGCCAGATTGATTGCCTCCTCCTCGTCCATCAGCATCTGACCTCGAAAGAGATTGGGCTGCGGTTGGGCATCTCCCCTCATACGGTCGATCAACGAATCCGTGCGGCGCTGCGAATCCTCGGCTGCAATCGCAGATCCCAGGCTGCGAAGCTGGTCGCTTCCAGTCGGAGCCAAGAGAGAGCATTCCTGTTGCCGCGAAGCGTGGCAGAGCCCTTTGTGCAGCATCAAGCTAATTGGCTTGAAGGCAAAAGCAGGAAGTCCATTCCTGTGCCATTTTCAACGCAAGATCATCCGAGCAACGTAATGAGTGTTCGTTTTCGTCTGTTTTGGATCGTAGCCATTGCGTCTGGATCGGCATTCTCCGCAGGGATGTATTTGGCGGGACTAGAAAGTCTGTCGCGACTGATCCAGTCGTAAATTCCAGTTGCGGCATGTGAGCCCGCCGCACTTCCCGTTTGTCGAGCTAGGCAGTCGACGAGCCTCCCCAACAATTTGTGACGCACTTACCAAGACAGGGTTTGGACGAAATAATCCAAGAGGCCAAAACTTCCGGTACATTGCGTTCGCGCTCATCTCCTCAAGGCTCAAAGCCTCAACCCGGTAAGATCACTTCCGTAGATCTGACGCGTCCGCGGTTGGCACTCGAGTCTCTTGCAGAAGATCTCGCCGATGACCCCGTTGTCGTGAAGCGGCAAATGGCAAAGCTTCAAACCCTCGACATAATTGCTCAGGCGCACAGGAAGCTTGCCGCGGACGCTAAAGATGGGAACTACCGCTGAAGCTGAGTTCCGCTATCTGATCACTGTGGTCTTTGGCGGGCCAAGGGAGGCCGCCATGCCGAGTGTCATTTTGCCCACATCCACATCCACCAAACGGTGCGCCATATATGCCCGCAAGAGCAGCGAGCACGGCCTTGAACAGGATTTCAATTCGCTTGAGGCTCAACACGAACTCTGTTCTGCTTACATCACCAGCCAAAAGCACCGCGGCTGGGCGGAGGTCGACAAAGTCTATATCGACGCGGCGCAGTCCGGCGGAAGCCTCGACCGACCTGCACTGCAGGCGCTCCTGGAAGACGTAGAAGCCGGGCAGGTCGACATCGTCGTCATATATAAGCTGGACCGCCTCAGCAGGAGCCTGTTGGACTTCGTCCGTCTCATGGCGGTCTTCGACCGCAACTCCGCGTCTTTCGTCTGCATCACCCAAAACTTCGACACCGGTGACAGCTTAGGTCGTTTGATCATGAACATACTCCTCACGTTCGCCCAGTTCGAGCGGGAGCTCACCGGCGACCGCATTCGAGACAAAAAACAGGCGATGGCTGCCAGAGGGTTCTGGACGGGAGGCCGTCCACCATTTGGCTACGACTATATCGACAAGCAGCTTCAGCCGAACACGATCGAGGCGGCCAGTGTTAAATTCATTTATCGTCGCTACCTTGCTTTACGATCAATCATGGCAGTCTGGCGCGAGTGCTCCGCGAGGGGAATCCGGAGCAAGCCATGGGTCTCTCATGATGGGGAAGTGAGGGGTGACCAGCCGATTCACCGCGCTACGGTCCGCTCAATCCTCTGTAATCCGATATACAAGGGCGACATCAAAAATGTCGACAAGACGTATCCTGGACAACACCCGGCCCTGGTGACCAAGGCCAATTGGAAAAAGGCCGCGCAACTTAGGCTAGAGACGCACTCTAAAAGGAATCTTCAGGCTCCCGCCGATCTGCTGCCATCAGTCATATACGATTGCTTTGGCCGCCGTATGTCTATGGTCCGCAAGTATCGAGATGGCCGTTGCGAGCGGCATTACTACTCTGATGTAACTGCATGGGGTCGCAAGCATCAGGTTCCGAGAATGCGGGCCCGCGCCGCCGAGCTTGAGAAACTCGTACTGGCGGCGATCTCGGCAACGCTTTCAGATCGCAAAGAGGTTCGGGCGATGTTGCTCACCATCGGGCGGCGCAGCTCGCGTCTGGAAAGGATCGCTGCAGGCTGCGAAACCGCAAGCCGACGCGTGACTAATGGCGTTTTTGATCAACAGATCGCAATTATGGCAGCTCTCGTCGTGCGCGTAGAACTTTCAACCGAACGGCTGAAGATTATCCTCCGCGCCTCGGAGCTCGAAAGATTTCTCGAATGGGATGGTTTCGATTTCTTCGCCGCCGAGAAACGGCCGAAGAGTGCTCGGGAAATAACCCATTTGATCGATGTCCCCGCGACAGGTGGCCGGCTTTCGAGACGCTTGCGATTGCCGATCGGACCAAGAGCAGCAAACAGCCCGGCGCGGCCCGATCCCAAGCTGCTCCTTCTTATGAAACAGGTTCGCCACGCGCAGCGATTAGTAGACACAGAGCGCCTCGAGTCCGTCGCTTCACTCGCAAGTCGGATGAGCAGGAACACCGGCCATTTCATGAAGTTGCTTAGATTGAACTATCTGGCACCGGACATTGTCACCGCAATCTTTGACGGTACGCAGCCGGCCAGTCTCACTCGGCGGACATTGCTCGATGCAAATCTCCCGACGGACTGGCCCATGCAGCGGAAGCTGTTTGGGTTTCCGGAGCAGCCTCCGCTGCAAACGTCGGAGCGATATTGATCCGTATGTCTAGTTTCCGATCAAAAGCGGACATTGGACCGGTGCTGAGGGTAGAAGGGTGAGACCCGCCGCGTCCTGCTTTTGCCGAGCTAGGGGCGACGAGTCTCGCCGTCGTTTCTAGCGTCTTTTGGCTAGTTCACAAATTGCGCTCGAAGCTGCTCAGTGTAGAAGATAGTCCATGATTCACGACCTGGCGTTCGTTCACCCTGACGCGGAAATCGGCGAGGGGACCACCATCTGGCAGTCCGTGGTCGTGCTGGCAAACACGAGTCAGACGAAGAAGAAAGGCGCATTCGCTTCGGCGTTATCATGCTTCTGATTATCGCCGCGTCGGTGGTTTTGTTCTGGCTGCTGGTGTCCTAAGCCGCTGCATCGCCGACCTATCGCTCGACCGCTCGTTTAGCAGCTTTCGCCACGGCGAGTGACGGCAATCTAGGCGTTTTTAAATGCTCATGGGGTATCAAACGGGGTAACAATCCCAACTGTTGGCAATTTCCCCTTGGAGGTTCGGTAGTCCTCAGCTCCACCAGCCCCCAATCCACCACTTTCAGCCCGACCAGACCTCGCCTTCGGGGGTGCCGCGGCCGAGCTTGTCGGGGAGCGGCTCGCCTTCGGGCGTGAACTCGAGCGATACCGAATTGATGCAGTAGCGCTCGCCGGTCGGCGGCGGGCCGTCGGGGAACACATGGCCCTGGTGGCCGCGGCAGCGGGCGCAGACGATCTCGGTTCGGACCATGCCGAAGCTGACGTCGCGAATGGTCTTCAGATGCCCTTGCGCGAACGGCGAGGTGAAGCTCGGCCAGCCGGTGCCGCTTTCGAACTTGGTGCCGCCGTTGAACAACGGCAGGCCGCACAGCCGGCAGGTGTAGACGCCGCCGCGCTTCTCATCGAGGAACAGGCCGCAGAACGGCGTTTCGGTGCCATGCTCGAGCAGCACCCGCCGCTCGTCGTCGCTGAGCTCGGCGGCCAGCCGGCCAAGCTCGTTGTCGGTTGGCGGGGTCAGGTCGAACCGGGTGCTCAGCGTGGCGGTGGAGTCGGTCATGTTGGGCCTCCTGCGCTGGCCATACCAAAGAAAAAACCCCGCCGCGATTGCTCGTGGCGGGGTCGTTTTTGGAATGTGACGCGAATCAATCTTCGTCGCGGTTGAGGAACGCCGGAGCGAACTCGGGGGCGGAGCCTTCGCCCTCACCGCCACCTTCGCGCTCACGCCGCGGGCCCCTTTCGCCACGATTGTCGCCGCCGCCTTCCCGGCGAGGACCACGATCTCCGCCTTCACCGCGCGGCCCGCGGTCGCGGCCGCCGCCTTCGCGCCTGGGGCCACGGTCACGGCCGCCGTCGCGGCGCGGGCCCCGATCCCCGCGGTCACCCCGGTCGCCCCGGTCGCCTCTCGGCTCGCGCGGCGGACGCGTGTCCTCGAGCTCGGCGCCGGTCTCTTGGTCGACGACCCGCATCGACAGGCGGACCTTGCCGCGCTGGTCGACCTCGAGCAGCTTGACCTTGACCTCCTGGCCTTCGGACAGGACGTCGCGGACGTTCTCGACCCGCTCGTTCTTGATCTCCGACACGTGCACCAGCCCGTCCTTGCCGGGCATGAAGGTCACGAACGCGCCGAAATCGACGATGTTGGCGACCTTGCCGGTGTAGATGGTGCCGGGCTCGGGCTCGGCGACAATACCCATGATCCAGTTGCGCGCGGCCTCGATCTTGGCGACGTCGGACGAGGCGATCTTGATCGTCCCGTCATCGTCGATGTCGACCTTGGCGCCGGTCTCGGCGACGATCTCGCGGATGATCTTCCCGCCGGTGCCGATGACCTCGCGGATCTTGTCCTTGGGGATCGACATCGTCTCGATTCGCGGAGCGTGGGCCGACAGTTCGCCGCGGACCTCGCCAAGCGCCTTGGCCATCTCGCCAAGGATGTGCTCGCGGCCGTCCTTCGCCTGGGCGAGCGCGTCGCGCATGATCTCCTCGGTGATTCCGGCGACCTTGATGTCCATCTGCAGGCTGGTGATGCCCTGGTCCGTGCCAGCGACCTTAAAGTCCATGTCGCCGAGATGATCCTCGTCGCCGAGGATGTCGCTGATCACCGCGAAGTCTTTTTTGCCGGAGTCATCGGACTCCAGGATCAGGCCCATGGCGATGCCGGCGACCGGACGCTTCAAGGGGACGCCGGCGTCCATCAGCGCAAGGCTGCCGCCGCACACCGTCGCCATCGACGAGGAGCCGTTGGACTCGGTGATGTCCGACAGGACCCGGATCGTATAGGGAAACTCCTCCGCGCTCGGCAGCACCGGATGGAGCGCGCGCCAGGCGAGCTTGCCGTGGCCGGTCTCGCGGCGCGACGGAGCGCCGAAACGGCCGACTTCGCCGACCGAGTAGGGCGGGAAGTTATAGTGCAGCATGAAGCGCGAGTAGCTGAGGCCCTCGAGCCCATCGATCATCTGCTCGGCTTCCTTGGTGCCCAGCGTCGTGGTGACGACCGCCTGGGTCTCGCCGCGGGTGAACAGCGCCGAGCCGTGGGTGCGCGGCAGGAAGCCGACCGTGGATTCGATCGGGCGGACCGTCCTGGTGTCGCGGCCGTCGATCCGGCGGCCTTCCTTGAGGATCGCAGTGCGGACGACGTCCGCCTCGAGCTTCTTCACCTGCTTGAGGGTCGCGAGATAGAGCTCCGGATCGCTTTCCTCGAGATCGGCGAAGGCCTCGCGGGCCTTGGTTCGGGCGTCGGCGATCGCTGTCTGGCGAGCCTGCTTGTCGGTGATCTTGTACGCCTCGACGAGGTCGTTGCCGATGACGTCCTTGAGCTTGGCCTTGGTCTCGGCGACGTCCTTGGCGACGTCGAGCTCCCACGGCTCCTTGGCGGCCTGCTCGGCGAGGCGGATGATGGCCTCGATCACCTTCTGGCTCTCGCGGTGCGCGAACATCACCGCTCCCAGCATCTGCTCCTCCGACAGCTCCTTGGCTTCGGATTCGACCATCATCACCGCATCGCGGGTGCCGGCGACCATCAGGTCGAGATCGCCGTCGGCGATCTGCTGGCTCGAGGGATTGAGGATATATTCGCCGTCGATGAAGCCGACCCTGGCGGCGCCGATCGGTCCCATGAACGGAACCCCGGAGATGGTCAGAGCGGCCGAAGCGGCGATCATCGCAACCACATCGGGCTCGTTCTCGCCGTCGTAGGACAGCACCTGGGCGATGACGAGGACCTCATTGCTGAACCCATCGGGGAACAATGGCCGGATCGGCCGGTCGATCAGGCGCGACGTGAGCGTTTCCTTTTCGGTCGCTCCGCGCTCGCGCTTGAAGAAGCCGCCGGGAATTCGGCCGGCAGCCGAGAATTTCTCCTGATAGTGGACGGTCAGCGGGAAGAAGTCCTGTCCCGGCTTGACCTGCTTGGCGGCGGTCACCGCGCACAGCACGACGGTTTCGCCGAGCGTCGCGAGAACCGCGCCGTCGGCCTGGCGGGCAACGCGGCCCGTTTCGAGCTTCAGCGTCTTGCCGCCGAGCTCGATTTCTACAGTTTTCATATTGAACATGTGGTTTCCTTCAGCCCGCGGGCCGGATGCCGGCGGGTTCATCTTGTGCAGGCAAGCCGGCCTGCTGCGGTTCGGGGCATTCGATAGCCCCACGGACTCCCCGCCGAATTGCGGAGATTCCTTGCACGAAGGGCGCCCGTTCAGGCGCCCCTTGAAATTATTTACGCAGACCCAGCTTGGCGATGAGATCGGTGTACCGTTTCTCGTTCTCGCGTCGCAGATAGTCGAGCAGCGTACGCCGCTTGTTGACCATCATCAGCAGGCCGCGGCGCGAATGGTTGTCCTTCGCATGCGTCTTGAAATGCTCAGTCAGCGTGTTGATTCGGCTGGTGATGATCGCGATCTGGACTTCCGGAGACCCCGTGTCGTCCGATCCGCGCCCATGCTCCTTGATCAGTTCCTGCTTGCGCTCGGTAGTGATCGACATCGTAAAACTCCTTCTAAAGGTTGAAGCCCCGGACGACGCGGACGTCGCCAGCCAAAACCTCGACCAGAGCGACGGGACGAAGTGCGTCGGTCGCGAGGTAAAGGCCCGGCTTAGCGGGGTTCCCGGAGAGCCGCTGTCCATGATGGAGCAACTGCGCTTCTTCGGGGGTGACGGGGAGGGCCGGGATGTCGTCCAGCGCCGCGGTTAGCGGAAGTACCGCCCCATCGAGTTGCCGCGCCTTAGCGGCTTCTTCCAGAAAGTCCAGTGAAATGGCCTGTTCGAGGTCGAACGGGCCGGCCCGCGTGCGCCGCAGCATGGTCACATGGCCGACCGTTTCGAGCGCTCGGGCAATGTCGCGGGCAAGGCTTCGGACGTAGGTGCCTTTCGACACGGTGGCGGACAATCTCGCCTCGTCCGCGCTGCTCGCCAGCAGGCGCAACTCATGCACGGTCACGGCTCGAGCGACCATCTCGACCTGTTCGCCCGCCCGCGACCGCTGGTAGGCGGCCTGGCCGCCGATCTTGAGCGCCGAATAAGCCGGCGGCACCTGCTCGATGGGGCCAGTGAATCGCGCCAGCACGGCCTCCACCTCCTCTCGAGCCGGGCGGTGAGGACTGGTTTCGACCACGCGGCCTTCCGCGTCGAGAGTGTCGGTCTCCTCGCCGAAGCGGATCGTGAACTCATATTGCTTGGTCGCGTCGAGCATCCGGCCGGCGAGCTTGGTCGCCTCTCCGAGCGCGATCGGCAGCACTCCGCTGGCCAGCGGGTCGAGCGTCCCGCCGTGTCCGACCTTGGTCTTCGGCTCCCCCGCCTCCCTCAAGATGCGCTTGACCGCCGCGACCGCCTGGGTCGAGCCGAGTCCGACGGGCTTGTCGAGGTTGATCCAGCCGTGGAGCACTCAGGCCTGCATCTAGCGGCGGGCGAGCTTGAGGCTCAGCTGGCGCGCCTCGCTTTCGCGCAGCCGCTCGAAGAAATGGCGGCGGCACAAGGCGACGTAGCGGTCGTTGCCGCCGATCTCGGTCTGCTCGCCCGACGCGACCGCGTGGCCTTCCGCATCGACCCGCAGGTTCATCGTCGCCTTGCGGCCGCATTCGCAGACCGCTTTCAGCTCGACGAGCGCATCGGCGATCGCCAGCAGGGCCGCGCTGCCTTCGAACAATTGACCGAGGAAATCGGTGCGCAGGCCGTAGCATAGCACCGGCAGATTGACCTCGTCGCATAGCCGGCACAGCTGCAGCACCTGGTCGCGGGTCAGGAACTGCGCCTCGTCGACCAGCACGCAATGAATTTCGCGCCGCTTCAATTCCTCGCCGACCCTGCCGAACAGGTCGACTTCGGGCGAATAGGCATGCGCTTCGATCGTCAGTCCCAGCCGAGAGCCGATCTGGCCCGAGCCGGAGCGGTCGTCGTGCGCCGCGGTCCACAGCATGGTGGCCATGCCGCGCTCGCGATAATTGAAGTCCGCCTGCAGCAGGGTCGTCGATTTGCCGGCGTTCATCGCTGCGTAGTAGAAATAGAGCTTGGCCATCGGGTGCCTGTTAGCGCGGCCGCATCCGACCGGCCATCGCGTGATTGCTCGGGCGCGCGGGGGCAACGGCCGTTTCGACCCATTGAGGCACATAGCCAAAGGCCTGATGGCCAAACTTGGCCACCGTCGGCCGACTCAGGTGGGAAATTTCGCCACGCCGCGGCGGTTCAGCCCACCATTGCCTGCCCAGCCGGGTATCCGCTCATTGAAAACAAAGCATTTTTTCTGTTCGGCATGGGAACATACGATGTTCGTGACCAGTTAAAGTAATACAAGCAGCCGAAGTCAATCACGCATCGGGCTTTCAGCGGAGGGGCTGGAGAGCATCTAGAAAACGAAAAGTGTCCTACGCCCAGCATAGACAGATAGGAACCAACCGGACGGTTGCGATCATTGTCGTTGCGATCGTCCACGTGATGCTTGCTTACGTCATCATCAACGGTCTGGCCTACAACGTCATCAAGCAAGCGACCGAGGAGCTCAAGGCCTTCAACGTCGAGCAAACACCGCCGCCCCCGCCCGAGGAGCCGCCGCCCCCTCCGCCCGAGCAGGTTCCGGAAACTCCGCCGCCGGTTGTTTCGCCGCCGCCGATTGTTCAAACCAAGGTCGCTCCGCCCGTCGTCCAGACGGTGAAAAAGGCTCCGCCACCGGTGATCACTCCGCGCGCCGCGCCCGCTCCACCCGCTCGGCCCGCTCCACCGCCACCGCCTCCGCCGCCGCCGCCGCCTCCGCCAGTGAAGACGGTTCCGCCGCGCAGTGCCACTGGCGACCTGCAGGGCCTGTTCCGCGGAGACGACTATCCCGAGAGCGCAATACTGGCTGATGAGCAGGGTTCCGTCACCGTACGTCTGACCGTGGGAACCAACGGCCGGGTGTCAGATTGCACGGTTAGGTCCTCGAGCGGCTCGCGAGCATTGGACCGTGCGACCTGCCAAGTCCTGCAGCGACGCGCCAGGTTCACACCGGCTCGCGATAATCGCGGCAACCCGACGACCGACACGGTGGTCCAGCGTATCCGCTGGGTTCTTCAGGGCTAGGCTCCGCCCTTGGCAAAGAGACGCGGCCAAAGCCGACATCAGGGTTCGTATTCGTCCATGAGGATCGCGAACAGCACGGTGTCGCGCACGTGGCCGTTCCAGGTGACTCGGTCGCCACGCATCACGCCCTCGCGGACGGCGCCGAGCTTTTTCATCGCGGCCTGGCTGCGCGCGTTGCGCGAATCGATCCGGAACTCGATGCGGCGGTAGCCGCGGTCGAACGCGTGGCGCATCATCATATCCTTGCATCGCCGGTTGAAACCGGTGCCGCGGTGGGATGGCCGGTAGTACGTGCTGCCGATCTCGAGCGTCTGGCGGCTGTCGTCGAGATTGAGGTAGCAGCTCATTCCGGCGAACGCCTCGCGGTCGTAGAGAGCGAACGGCAGCCACGACCGCTGCAGCAATTCCTCGAAGCTTTGGTCGAACTGATCAGGAGCGTAGCTGACATAATAGATCTGCCAGATGTCCGGGTCTTCGGCGCAAGCCTCGCGCAACAGGTCGCGGTGCGCTTGGGTCAGCGGCTCCGCCCGGCAATCCTCGCCCGACATGGGCTCGGCCAGCGGCTTCATTCGCGCTCGAGATCCTGCGCCACCTTGGGATCGCGAAGCAGCCGGTCGACCCGGCTGCCCTCGTCGAAGCTTTCATCGGCGATGAACTTGAGGTCGGCGGCATATTTGGTGTTCACCCGCCGAGCGACCTCGCCCTTCAGATAGCGGACGTGCTTCTTCAGCGCGGCTAGCACCTCGGCCTCGTCGGAACCCAGCAACGGCTTCACGAACACGGTCGCGTGCCGAAGGTCGGGCGACATGCGCACCTCGGTGACGCTGACCAGGTGCGATGCCAGCGTCTCGTCGTGGACGTCGCCGCGCATCAGGATCCCGGACAGCGCGTGGCGCACCTGCTCGCCGACTCGAAGCAGCCGGACCGAGCGGCCTTCGAGGGTTTCGACCTTGCGCATTTACTCGCCAGCTTTCGATTGCCGGTGCTTGAAGAACATCGCGGCGCCAAAAGGGAGAGCGATGCACAGGTAGGACATCGTCAACACCAGACCAAACGCCTGCAGGCTGGGATATGGAAATCCCATCACTGCTGATCGAAGAATGAAGTTCAGCGTGGTGACGCTGATCGCCGCCAACGCGATTTTGAGAACCGCCGGCCACCCCGCGTCGGTTGAGCGCCAGCCCCAAACCGCTCCGGCGACTGCAAGGAACAACAATCCCATTACAGCGTCCGGGCGCGCTCCTCGGTCTCGAACACTTCGAGATGATCGCCCGGCTTGATGTCGTTGGTGTCGGCGAGGAGGACGCCGCATTCCATGCCCGCCCGAACCTCGGCCGCGTCGTCCTTGAAGCGGCGCAGCGACGAGATCGTCGTCTTGCTGACGATGACGTCTTCGCGCGTCAGCCGCGCGTGGAGTCCCTTGCGGATGACCCCTTCCAGGACCAGCAGGCCGGCGGCCTTGTCCTTCTTTCCGGCCGGGAAGACTTCCTTGACCTCGGCTCGGCCGAGCACCGTCTCGATGATCTCAGGCCCCAGCTCGCCGGCCATCGCGCCCTTGGCCCAGTCGGTCAGTTGATAGATGACGTCGTAATAGCGAAGCTCGACCTTGGTCCGCTCGGCGATCTCCCGGGCCTTGGCGTTCGGACGGACGTTGAAGCCGATGATCGGTGCGCCGCTCGCGTTGGCCAGAGTGACGTCGCTTTCGGTGATCGCGCCGACTCCCGAATGCAGGATTCGCACCCGGATTTCGTCGGTCGACAAGCGGTTGAGCGCGTGGACGATCGCCTCCACCGAGCCGTGGACGTCGGCCTTGACGACCAGCGGGAATTCCATGGTCGTCGACGCTCGGCTGGCGAACATGTTCTCGAGAGTGACCGGCGCGCTGGTCGTGCGCTTGCGGTCGAGCAGGCCCTGCCGGTAGGCGGCCACTTCGCGCGCGCGAGCCTCGTTCTCGACCACCGTGAACGGCTCACCGGCGGCCGGAACCGCGGACAGCCCGAGCACCTCGACCGGGACCGATGGGCCGGCTTCCTTCACCTGGCGCCCCTTGTCGTCGATCATCGCCCGCACCTTGCCGCTCGACGCTCCGGCGACGAACACGTCGCCAACCCTCAGCGTGCCGCGCTGGATCAGCACCGTCGCCAAGGGCCCGCGGCCCTTGTCGAGCTTGGCCTCGACCACCGTTCCTTCGGCGGCGCGCTCGGGATTCGCCTTCAGCTCGAGGATCTCGGCCTGCAGCTGGATCGCCTCGAGCAACTTGTCGAGGTTGGTCTTCTTGGTCGCCGACACTTCGACGTTCTGGACGTCGCCGCCCATCTCTTCGACCATCACTTCGTGCTGCAGCAGCTCCTCGCGGACGCGCTGGGCCTTGGCATCGGGCTTGTCGATCTTGTTGATTGCGACGATCATCGGCACCCCGGCGGCGCGGGTGTGATTGATCGCCTCGACGCTCTGGGGCTTGAGGCCGTCGTCGGCGGCGACCACCAGCACGACGATGTCGGTGACGTTGGCGCCGCGCGCGCGCATCTCGGTGAACGCCTCGTGGCCGGGCGTGTCGAGGAAGGTGACCTTCGACTTGTCGGGCACGGTCACCTGGTAGGCGCCGATGTGCTGGGTGATCCCGCCGGCCTCGCCGGAGACGACGTCGGCGCCGCGGATCGCGTCAAGCAGCGACGTCTTGCCATGGTCGACATGGCCCATGATGGTCACCACCGGCGGGCGCGGCTGGAGGCTCTCGGGCGCATCCTCTACATCGCCGATGCCGATCTCGACGTCGCCTTCGCTGACGCGCTTGATGGTGTGGCCGAACTCGGTGACCAGCAGCTCGGCGGTGTCCTGGTCGATGGTCTGGGTGACCGTCACCGGCATGCCCATCTTGAACAGCGCCTTGACTAGGTCGGCGGCGCGCTCGGCCATCCGGTTGGCGAGCTCCTGGACGGTGATCGCTTCGGGAACGACGACGTCGCGCACCTGCTTGGCGGCAGGCCCCGCCTGCTGGTGGTGGCGCTTTTCCTTTTCGCGCGCACGCCGGAGGGCGGCCAGCGAACGCGCTCGGCTGTCGTCCTCGCCGGACAAGGCGCGGGTGACGGTCAGCTTGCCCGAATGGCGGCGGTCATCGCGGCTGCGTGGCGGCCGGGCGGCCTCGGTGCGCTTGGGCGCGGGCGCCCCGGGCCGGCGGAATCCGCGCTCCTCCTCGTCCTCGATGACGGGAGTACGCTCTTCGGCGACCGGAGCCGGCTCGGGAGCCGCCTCGACTTGCGGCTCGGCCTCCTGCAGCCGCGCAGCTTCGGCGGCGTCTCCCTCGGAGCGGCGGTTATCCTCGGCGCGGCGCTTCTCGTCCTCGGTCTGCTCGACCTTGACCCGGTCGTCGCGGCGGCGGGCTTCCTCGAGCGCCGCCATGCGCGCCTCGTCGGCCTCGCGAAGCAGTCGTTCCTGGAGCTCGCGCCGGGTGGAAATGTCGTCGACCGGAGCGCGCTTTGGGGCGGGAGCCGGGGCGGGACGAGCGGGAGCGGCGGGCTTCGGAGCTTCCGCGGCGGGCGCCGGCTTGGGCGCCTCGGCCGGCGGGGCTTCGCCGGGCTTGCCGAGGATTCGGCGTTTCTTGACCTCGACCACCACCGTGTTCGAGCGGCCGTGGCTGAAGCTCTGCTTGACCTTTCCGGTCTCGACCGTGCGCTTGATGCCCAGCGGCGGCCGGGTGCCAAGCTTCGGCTTTTCGGTCTGGTCGGTCATTCTATTCCTTCGTCAATTTCTTCAGCCGAGCCGGGGGCCGGGGCGGGTGCGCCGCCGTCTAGCCCGGTACGGGGGTCAGTGAAAGCGCGCCACCGGGCAAGCGCATGGGACACACGCGACGCGGCGGCGGGATCGGTCAGCGCAACATGTACCACATTTTCGCGCCCCAAGGCCATCGACAAGATAGAGCGCTCCTCGGGAAATATAAGACCGCGCGGCTGGCCGCCCCCAGTTCGCCAGGCCTGGTCGAGCCGTCTGCTGCCATCCTCGCTGGCATCGGCGGCGTGGATCAGCAGATGCACCTTGCCGGCCCGCGCCGCCGCTTCGATTCGGTCGGCGCCGTTGATCAGCGTTCCGCCGCGCGCCTCGAGACCGAGGCGGTCGAGCGCCGACTGGCGCAGCGCGCGCTCGACTTGCTCGCCGAGATCGGCCGGAATCTGGAGATCGCCGACCTTGAACGCCCGCGCCAGCGCGCTCTTGAGCTGGCCTTTGGCATTGGCCGCGTCGAGCTCGGCTCGACCAACCGAGATCCACGCGCCGCGGCCCGGCGCCCGAGCGCGAACATCCGCGCCGACCTGGCCATCCGGGCCGAGCGCCAGCCGGATCAGGCTGTCGCGCGTGCCCTTGCGGCGGGTCAGCACGCACGTCCGCTCGGGAACGTGCGCGCCTGGCTTCTCATTCAGGCGTTGGCCGGACTCATTGGGGGGATTCCGCAACCGCGTCCTCCTCCTTGGCGTCCGGCGCGGCGGCTTCGTTCTCGTCCTCGAACCAGTGGGCGCGGGCAGCCATGATGATCTCGTTGCCCTGCTCTTCGGTCAGGCCATACTCGTGCAGGATGCCGCCCTTGTCCTCGGGCCGATTGCTCGGCTCGCGCTGGCGGCGCTGCTCGGGCCGCTTTTTCTGGATCAGCTCGTCGGTCGCGAGGTCGGCGAGGTCGTCGAGCGTCCGGATGTTCGCTTTGCCGAGGGTCACCAGCATCGCCTCGGACAAATGCGGCAGCTCGGCGAGCGCGTCCTCGACTCCCAGCTTGCGGCGTTCCTCGCGCGCCGCAGCCTCGCGCCGCTCCAGCGCCTCGCCGGCGCGGCTCTGCAGCTCGGCCGCAAGATCCTCGTCGAAGCCGTCGATCGCGCTGATCTCCTCGGCGTTGACGTAGGCGACCTCTTCCAGGGTGGTGAAGCCCTCGGCGACCAGCAGCTGGGCGAGCGTCTCGTCGACGTCGAGCTCGTTCTGGAACATCTCCGAGCGCTCGACGAACTCGCGCTGGCGCTTCTCGCTCGCGTCGGCCTCGGTCAGGATGTCGATCTGCGAATTGGTCAGCTGGCTCGCCAGCCGGACGTTCTGGCCTCGCCGGCCGATCGCCAAGCTCAGCTGGTCGTCGGGGACGACCACCTCGATGCGGGCTTCCTCCTCGTCGATGACGACCCGGCTGACCGTCGCCGGCTGGAGCGCGTTGACGACGAAGGTCGCCAGATCCTCGCTCCACGGGATGATGTCGATCTTCTCGCCCTGCAGCTCCTGGACCACGGCCTGGACCCGGCTGCCCTTCATCCCGACGCAGGCACCGACCGGGTCGATCGAGCTGTCGTGGCTGATGACTCCGATCTTGGCGCGGCTTCCCGGGTCGCGGGCGGCCGCCTTGATCTCGATGATTCCGTCGTAGATTTCCGGCACTTCCTGGGCGAACAGCTTCTTCATGAAGTCCGGGTGGGCGCGCGACAGGAAGATCTGGGGGCCGCGCGCCTCGCGGCGGACCGACAGGATCAGGCTTCGGATGCGGTCGCCGACACGGACCATTTCGCGTGGGATCTGCTGGTCGCGGCGGATGACTCCTTCGGCCCGTCCGAGGTCGACGACGACGTGGCCGAACTCGACCCGCTTGACGACCCCGGTGATGACTTCGCCGGCGCGGTCCTTGAACTCCTCGTACTGGCGCTCGCGTTCGGCGTCGCGGACCTTCTGGAAAATGACCTGCTTGGCGGCCTGCGCGGCGATCCGGCCGAACTCGATCGGCGGCAGCGGGTCGACGATGAAGTCGCCGATCTGAGCGTCGGCCTTGAGCTTCTGCGCCCCCTTCAGATCGACCTGCTTGAAATGGTCATCGACCTCCTCGACGACTTCGACCACGCGCCACAGGCGAAGGTCGCCGGTCGTCGGGTCGAGCTTGGCGCGGATGTCGTTCTCGGCGCCGTAGCGGGCGCGGGCGGCGCGCTGGATGGCGTCCTCCATCGCCTCGATGACGATGCCCCGGTCGATCAGTTTTTCGCGCGCGACCGCGTCGGCGATGGCGAGCAGTTCGGCCTTGTTGGCGGCGGGACCAGCGGTCGCGGGAGCGGCGGTAGCCATTGGATTCAACCTTCCATCTTGATGAGATCGGCCCCCTCGGCCTCGAGCGGGGCGGTAGCTTTGATCAGCGCGTCGGTCAGCAGCAGCTTGGCCGAAGCGATGGCTTCAAACGGGATTTCGCGGTCGCCCTTGGGGGTCGCCAGCAGGACGATGTCCTTGTCGATACCCTTGATGGTCCCGGAAAGCTGCCTGGCGCCGTCCACGGCCTCTGCGAGCTTGAGGCGCGCCTCGTGCCCCGCCCAATCGGCGTAGTCGGAGGGCCTCGTTAGCGGCCTGTCGATCCCGGGCGAGCTCACCTCGAGCCGATACGAGCCGTCGATCGGGTCGTGCCCCTGGCTCTCCAAGGCATCCAGCACTTCCGACAGGCGGCGCGAAATCCGCTCGCAATCCTCGAGCTTGAGCTGCCGGGTCTCGGGGCTTTCGGCCATCACTTGCAGCGTCGGGTCCGACGTTCCGCCGATCATCGCGGCGCGCACCAGCCGATAGCCGAGGGCTTCCACCTCCGGTTCGATCAGCTGCGTCAGTTGCGCGGTTTCGGCCATTCGACCCTTCAAAACTCAAAAAACCTCTCGGACCGGCCTCCGGGGAGACCAGCCTCAGCATCGGCAACGATGTCGAGGAGAGAGGCGCGATATAGGCCGACGGGCCCGCTCGCGCAAGCAATGCTTATCGGCGGAGCGCCGCATTCTCCGCTCCGATGCGAACCCACAGCACCGCGGCGTTGAGCAGGCTGAACAGCAGCGCGACGTAGATGAGGCCGAACACCAAAGGGAGGACGGCAATCTCGCCGATGACGACCCAATAATTGGGATGGTTGAGAAACCGGTACGGTCCTTTCCTGACCAGCGGCGCATCGGGATGGACGATGATTCGAGTCGTCCAGCGAGGTCCGAGAGTCGCGATCACCCAGAAGCGGGCGATCAGAAGCATCGCGAACATCGCCAGCCAGAAGGGATCGATCGGCCGCCCGGTCGCCAGCAGCCACAGGGTGATCAGCCAAGCCGCGTGAACTGCGACGATCGCCGGATAATGGGATGCGCCGTGCTCGCGGGCGCCCTTCGCGACCAGCCGGGCGGTATTGGTGCGGGCGATCACCAGCTCGAGAAGGCGCTCGAGCGTGACGAACCCCAGGATCGCGACGGCGAGCCAGTTCATGGCGCTTCCAGGATCAGTCCGGCGCAGGTGAACCCGGGGCCGAACGCGGTCATCAGTACGCGTTCCGGAATCCCGCGCTCGAGCAAGCGGTCGAGCACGAACAGGACCGTCGGCGCGCTCATGTTGCCGAAATCGCGAAGCACGTCGCGCTCGATGTCGAGCTCGCCTTGCGGAAGCTCGAGCGCGGTTTCGATCGCGTCGATGACTTTGACGCCGCCGGGATGGCAGCAGAAGCGAGCGATGTCGCCGCTCTCCAGCTTCAGTTCGCGCAGCATCCCCGCGACCGCGGGTGCGAGCTCGCGCTCGATGAACGGCGGGATCGCTCGGTCGAACACGACGGCGAGACCAGGATCCTCGATGTCCCAGCCCATGATTCGCTGGGTATCGGGCCACAATTTCTCGGCCGAACCGCCGATCTTCGCGAGCCCCGGCTGGCCGTTGCCGATGACCGCGGCCGCCGCCCCGTCGCCGAACAAGGCCGTGGCAACCACCGCGGCCGGATCGTCGCTGTCGAGGCGGATCGAGATCGAACAGGTCTCGACGGTCACGAACAGCCAGCGGCTGCTTGGCTTGCCGGCCGCCAGCCGAGCCGCGGTGGCGAGGCCGCTGACCCCTCCGGCGCAGCCGAGGCCGAACAGCGGCACCCGGTGGACGTCGGGGCGAAGACCCAGCCGAGGGCCAACGCGGGCCTCGAGGCTTGGAGTCGCAATGCCGGTGGTCGAGACGCTGACGACTCCGTCGATATCTGCTGGAACAAGGCCGGCCTTGCCGATCGCCGCGGACGCCGCTTCCTCGAACAATTGCTCGGCAGCCTGCAGATAGAGGGAGTTGCGCTCGGCCCAGCCATGCCCATGCTCGTACCAATCGGGCGACGCCACCAGGTGCCGATTGTCGATTCCGGCGTTGTCGAACACGCTCGACAGCCGCTCGAACAGCGGTGCCTTGCCGCCAAACGCGCGGCGGCCGAGCTCCTTCGCATCGGGCTGCGCGATTCGGTTGCGCGGAACCGCCGTCGCCAGCGAGAGTAAACTGCTCGAATGCATTCAACGCCTATACACGCCGGGATCAGTAAGGACCTCTCACAATGACCTTCCGCTTAATGCAAGCCGCAGCGCTGATGATGGTCGCCGCGTGCGGTTCGGCGCCCTCGTCGACCGCCGCCCAGACCCGCAATGAACAGACAAGCAACCAGCGTCCCTTCACCGTCACCGAGGTCGCCCGCTTCACGACCCCCTGGGCGATGGATTTCCTGCCGCGAAGCGGAGTCCGGCTGACGGCCGCGGCGCTGGTCACCGAAAAGGATGGCCGGCTGTGGCTGATCAACACCAGCACCGGCGCCCGCCAACAGGTCAGCGGCGTCCCGCGAGTGAAAGTGGCGGGGCAGGGCGGGCTCGGCGACGTCGTCGCTCACCCGGACTTTGCCGGCAACCAGCGCGTCTATCTGAGCTACGCCGAGGCGGGCCCGAGCGGGACCAGCGGCGCGGCGGTCGGCTACGGCCGCTTGATCCTCGGCGGTGGCCAGCCGCGAATCGAAGGGTTCAAAGTCATCTGGCGGCAGTCGCCGAAGGTCACCGGCAACGGGCATTTCGGCCATCGGATCGCCTTCGCCCCCGACGGCTCCATGTTCGTCTCGTCCGGCGAGCGCGAGAAAATGGCGCCGGCGCAGGACCTGCGCAGCAGCCTCGGCAAGATCTTGCGGCTGACGGCCGAAGGCGCTCCCGCGCCCGGCAATCCGTTCAACGACCCGCGCGCCGACTCGACCCGCGACCCGGCGATCTGGAGCTACGGCCATCGCAACGCCCTCGGAATCGCCTTCGCTGCGGACGGGCGGCTGTGGTCGAGCGAGATGGGCCCGCAGGGCGGCGACGAGTTCAACTTGATCCTGCCGGGCCGGAATTACGGCTGGCCGAGCGCGTCCTACGGCAGCCATTATGGCGGCGGCGGAATTCCCGACCAGCATCGCAGCCGCGGCTTCGAGGAACCCAAGCTGTGGTGGAGCCGGTCGATCTCTCCCGGCAGCCTGCTGATCTACACGGGGAACCTGTTCCCGCAATGGAAGGGCGATGCGCTGATCGGCGCCCTGTCCGGCGAGTCTTTGATCCGCGTCGACATCGAAGGCGACCGAGCGAGCAAGGCTGATCGCTGGCCGATGGGCGAGCGCATCCGCGCTGTCGACCAGGGCCCGCGCGGCGAAGTCTATCTACTCGAGGACGGCGGGCGCCTGCTTCGGCTCGAGCCCGCGGGTCAGACGCGCCGGTAGCGCAAATAATAGGGCCGCCGGCCTTCCCGCCGCGACTTGGCGCCGTAGCGGGTTTCGAGCCAGCCGCCTGGCGACTCGAGGAAGTCCAAAGGCCGTTGCGCCAGCCATTCGAAGCGGCTGGCGTGGCGCTGCATCACCACCAAAGTCCATTCGAGATAGATCGGGTGATCGGTCGCGACCCGCAGCTCGCCGCCCGGCTTGAGCTTGGCCGCGATCAGGTCGAGCGGCCCGTCGTTGATCATCCGCCGCTTCGAGTGGCGAGCCTTGGGCCACGGGTCCGGGTGGAGCAGATAGACGAAGTCCAAGGCGCCGTCGGGCAGCCGGCGCAGCACGTCGAGCGCGTCGCCGCGCCAGATGCGGACGTTGGCGAGGCCCCGGTCGCGGATGTGGGCGAGAGCCGCCGCGACTCCGTTGATGAACGGCTCGCAGCCGATCAAGCCATGGTCGGGAAGCAAATCGGCGCGCTGCGCCAGATGCTCGCCCGAGCCGAAGCCGATCTCGAGGTGGAGCCGCCGGTCGTCGCCGAACAGCCGCCGCGAACTGATCTCGCCTTCCGCCGGGACCGCGATCGCCGGCAGCAGCGTCTCGATCAGCTCCTGCTGCGCGGGGCGCAGCTTGTGGCCGCTCGAGCGGCCATAGAGCCGGTTGAGGGTGGTCGGGTCGCCGGCCTTGTGAGCGGTCATTCGGCGGTGGCTAATCACTCAAGCGCGCGTTCAGCAAGCCTGGTTCACTCAACAGGCATGAACAAGCCGCTGTTCGCCATTACCCTCTTTTTGCTTGGGACTGCTCCAGCGCATGCCACCGGCGGTTTCGTCTGCCGCACCGCCGGTTCGCGGCCGATCGAGGTGTCGCTCGGTTTCGGTCACGTGCCCGGCTCGCCGCTGATCCTCACCCGACTGACCGACAACGGTCGCCAGGTGCCGGTTCAAAGCGCGCAGTGGTGGCTCGACAAATCCGAGCTTCGGCTGGTTCTCGTCAGTCCCAATGCGATGCGCGAGGAGCTCGTCATTCGCGCCCGCGGCAATCGCCACTTCTACGACGGATCGGCGTGGCGAAACGGGCGCCAGCAGTGGATCCGCTGCCGCGGGGACTAGGCCAGCGCCGCCTTCAGATCGTCGACCAGGTCGACCTTCTCCCACGGGAACAGATCGCCCTCGGGCTGGCGGCCGAAATGGCCGTAGGCGGCCGTCTTGCCGTAGATCGGCTTGTTGAGCTGGAGGTGCGTTCGGATACCGCGCGGGGTGAGGCCACCGAGCTTGTCGATGCGGTCAATGGCGGCCTCGATCGCGTCGTCGCCGACGGTACCGGTACCGTGGGTGTCGACATAGAGCGACAGCGGCGCGGAGACTCCGATCGCGTAGGCGAGCTGAATCGTGCAGCGGCGGGCAAGCCCGGCGGCGACGATGTTCTTGGCCAGATAGCGAGCCGCGTAAGCGGCCGAACGGTCGACCTTCGTCGGGTCCTTGCCCGAAAAGGCGCCGCCACCGTGCGGTGCCGCGCCGCCGTAGGTGTCGACGATGATCTTGCGACCGGTCAGCCCCGCGTCACCGTCGGGCCCGCCGATCTCGAAGCTGCCGGTCGGGTTGATATGGTAGACGGTGTCGTTCGACAGCAGCTCGGCCGGGATCACCTGAGCGACGACCCGCTTCACATAATCGTGAAGCTCGGCCTCTTTCTCCCCTTCGTCATAGCCTTTGCCGTGCTGGGTCGAGACCACGATCGCCGTCGCCGCGACCGGCTTGCCGTTCTCGTATCGCAGCGTCACCTGGCTCTTGGCATCGGGCTCGAGGAACGGCGCGGCGCCCGAATGGCGGTCGGCGGCCATGCGCTCCAGGATCTGGTGGCTGTAGTAGAGCGTCGCCGGCATCAGCTCGGGCGTCTCGTCGACGGCGAAGCCGAACATGATGCCCTGGTCGCCGGCGCCCTCATCCTTGTTGCCGGACGCATCGACTCCCTGCGCGATGTGCGCCGATTGGCCATGGAGGTGGTTCTCGAAGCTGGCGGTCTGCCAGTGGAAGCCGTCCTGCTCGTAACCGATCTCGCGCACCTTGTTGCGGACCACCTGCTCGATCTCGTCGCGGGCCCCGGGCGCCCAGCCGTGGGTGTCCTGGAACTTCTCCTCGTCGAACACCGGGCGGCAGCGGATCTCGCCGCCGATGACGATGCGCTGCGTCGTGACCAGGGTCTCGCAGGCCACGCGTGCTTCGGGATCCTTGGACAGGAAGAGATCGACGATGGAGTCGCTGATCTGGTCGGCGACCTTGTCGGGATGGCCCTCGGAAACGGATTCGGACGTGAAGAGGTAATTGCTGCGCATGTTGCGAAATGGTCCTGGAGAGATCGGCCGAAGCCGGATTTAACGATATAAGGAAATCCTTATGTCCGCCGATAGCGCTCGCCTGTTCGAAGGGCAATGGCGGCAAGGATCAGCCCCAATGCGAGCAGCAGCGCAATCCAGTTCCCGGCCCGGGCGAAGGGCGTCAGGCCAAGCGCCGGCGGCGGCAAAACGCCGTCGATCGCCCCGGCCGTTCGCCACGGCTGCGCCGCGACGATGGCGCCGCGGGCATCGATGATCGCGCTGATCCCGGTCGGCGTCGAGCGCAGCACCGGAATCCCTTCCTCGGCGGCGCGCAGCCGCGCCTGCGCAAGGTGCTGCGGCGGGCCCCAGCGGCCGAACCAGGCGTCGTTCGAGGGGTTGAAGATGAAATCGGGCCGGTTGCGCCGATCGACGACATGGCCGGGAAAGATGATCTCGTAGCACAGCTGGAAACCGACCTTGCCCCAGCCGGGCAGGTTCAGAGTGCGCGGTCCCGGTCCCGGCGCGAAATCGACGTCGCCCGGAGCGAGACGCGACAGGCCGATCGACGACAGCAGCGGCCGCATCGGCAGATATTCGCCGTACGGCACGAGATGGGCCTTGTCGTAGCGGCCGAGGACCTGTCCGCCCGGGCCGATCACGAAGACGCTGTTCGCCGCCCCGTCGACTCGGCGGCCATCGGACGAGTGCAGCGCGATTCCGCCCGTCAGCAGATACTCGCCGGGGGCCAGCAGCGACGCCGCCCGGGTGCGCTCGAACTCGGCGTACGCCTGATGCTCGCTGGTGCGCGCATCCTCGAGCGGCTCGGTGACCGCCGCCTCGGGCCACAGCAACAACCGTGGGCCGGCGTCCGGGTGGCGCGGTGCCGACAATCGCGCCAGCCGCCGCGCGGCGATTTCGCTGAAACCCGGCCGCCATTTGTCCTGCTGGCCGATGTTCGGCTGAACGATTCGCACCGGCTTGAGGGCGGTCTGCGACGTCGGCACGCGCGACGCCGGGAACGCCCAGAGCAAGACCACCACCGCCGCAACTGCAAGCGCGGGCCAGGCTGTGCGGTGAACGGCGAGCCACAACGCGCCGCCGATCAGCACGACCAGCATTGACAATCCGTAGGTGCCGATCAGTGCGCTCGACTGGAGCAGGGAAGTGTCGGCGAGGACGACTCCGACCGGGTTCCAAGAAAAGCCGGTGAAGATTCCGCCGCGCAGCCACTCGGTCACTCCCCACCCGCCGGCCAGGGCGAGCAGCAGCGGGCCCCGCCGGCCGCCGCCGAGCCGCCATCCGAGCCCCGCCGCCAGCGCCGGATAGACGGCCAGGTAGAGCGACAGCAGCACCACCGCGATCCAGCCGAGCCACGCCGGCATCGCCGCCTGGTAGGTGAAGGCGGTCGCGATCCAGTTGAGCCCGATGACGAACTGGCCGAGACCGAACAGCCAGCCGAGCAGAAGCGCGCGGCGAAGGCTTTTCGAGCGCAGCAGCAGCTCGCACAGGACTGCCAAGGCGAGCAGCATCAGCGGCCACCAGCCGACCGGCTCGAAGGCTAGCGCGGACAGGACGCCCAGCGCCAGCGCGGTAACCAGCGAGTGCCGCTCGGCCAGCTCGAAAAGTCTCAAAGGTCGCACTCCATCGCGCATCCGCATGAGCGGGCGCTGGCGCCGGCCCGGGGCATTGAAGCTTCAGGTCGGTCGGAGGGAGACCGCGTCGGGACAATCATCGCCGCGCCCTATGCCGCGCATCACCCTTTGGAGGACAGCTTTTTCGTCATTCGGCAGCGATGTCGTGCCCTCATGCCGCACGCGTCGGGGCGTTGCGGCAACACAGACCGCCAGCAGCGGCAGGACGATGGCCGCTTCCCGTGGCGCCTGCTCGGCCTGCTCGGGCTCGCGGGCCTGATTGCGCGCAAGCCGCAGCGCCGCACTGAAACCGAGAGAATAGCGGCGGGGCCCCAGTGCCAAGCTCGCGCCTGAGCCCTTCAAGAGCGGTCGTCGAGCCTTAGATGGCTCGCCGCAGGCGGTCTTCGCGCAGGCTCATCCGATGCGTTCGCAGTGTCCGCTTTGGGTGGAAAGCGGACACTAGCGACCGCCGCTGAGCCAGTCAGTGACACCCCAATCAACTGAGCGTAGGGTAAAGTGCCGAAGGGGGCTGCCATGTTCTGTCCGACGCCTGAACTTACGTCGAGGGCCGAGTTGACGCTGACCCGACGCCATCTCCTGATGGGCTTCACTAGCGTTGTTGGGGCGAGCGCAGCTATCGCAATCCCTGTTGAGCCCCTCACCCGGCGCGGCACGCCGCAGCTTACGACCGGTCCCTTTTATCCCCTGGACCGTCCTTTCGATCAGGACTGGGACCTGACACGGGTGCCAGGCCGGCCCGGGGTCGCGCAAGGCGTCATTATGGATCTACATGGGAAGGTAACGACCGAGCAGGGCCGCCCTGTCCCGGGAGCGATTCTTGACGTGTGGCAAACCAACGGCCTCGGCCGCTATCATCATCCGAGCGATACCGTCGGAAAGCCCATTGATCCCAACTTTCAAGGATCGGCAGTGATTCGCGCGGACGTTGACGGAGATTACCGGATCCGGACAGTTGTTCCGTTGCCCTACGAGCGTCGCCAGCGCCACATCCATTTCGACGTGCGAGGCGAGAAGCGGCTTCTGGTCACGCAAATGTTCTTCCCCGGTGAGCCGAACGAGCGTGACACCCTCTTCCCGGGGCTGAGGAACGAGGTGCTGCAAAGGGCGGTAACCGCCGAGCTTGTGGGGATCGACAACGGCGTGAAGACGTTTCGGTGGAACATCGTGCTTGCAGGAGAGTGACTCGGGCGCTCCCGCGCATTTTTAATGCTGGTTTGGGTGGAAAGCGGACATTGTCCTATCCCGGCCAGCTGAAGGCCTTCGCGGTTCTCACGAACGCCGCGGTCGATTGGGCGAACGGGCGCCCGGGCACCGTCACCAGAGCGATTGTTCGGCTGATCGCCGGATCGGTAATGGGCCGCTGCAGCAGGTCGGGGACAGTGACGGAATATTCCGGCATCACCGCAATTCCGATGTTGGCCAGCACCATCGCCTGGACCCAGTCTTCGCGTTCGGAGCGGAAGCGCGCGTACAGCTGAACATCAAGATCCCTGCAGACGGCTGTAAACATCTCGCGCATCTCGCACGACAAACGGTCGACGTAGGGCTGGCCGGAAAGGTCCTTGAGGCGAACGCTGTTGCGCTCCGCCAGCGGGTGCCCCGGCGGAAGCACAGCGACATATTTCTCGGTGTAAAGCGGGTGTGCGTGGAAGCTCTCCGGCACGCCGTCGCACGGATTGACGATCGCCAGGTCCAGAGCGCCTTCGTCGAGCCTGTTGAGCAATTCCGGAACCGGTGATTCGATGACCTCGACCTCGACGCCTTCGAAGGCGGACTGGAAAGTGGCGAGGTAGCGCGCGATGCGCACCGAGCCGATCGTGCCGAGGACGCCGAGACGGACCGGCACCTTGTCGAGCAACCGGTGTTCCTGAGCGATTGCCTTGGCGCGTTCCGCCTGATCCTGCATCTGACGCAGTGTCGGAAGGATCGAGCGTCCAAAATCGCTCAATCGGACGCGCTTGCCTTCGCGGGTGAAGATCGGCGTACCCAGTTCCTGCTCAAGGTTCTTGACGGCTTTCGTCAGCGCCGGCTGCGATACGTTGCAGCGCTCGGCGGCCCTGGTGAAGTTCAGGGTTTCGGCGGCGGCGAGCACATAGCGGATTTGAAACAGTTCCATCGCTTCCTCGTAATCGGCGCAGTGAACAGCAATAACCGGCGGTTATGCAACAATGCCGAACTTCTTCTGTCGGCGCACCCCCCGCCGGCCTAGGCTTTTCCGCTTACACAGGAGGGAGAAAGCCAATGTCAGTGTTCATGGTCGAGCGGGACCTGAAGGGGATCGCGATGGAAGACCTGGCGGGCGCTCAGAAAGCGGCAATCGGCAAAGCCGGGGAAATGCGGCAGGGCGGATCGGACATTCGCTACATCCGCACCACCTTCGCCCCCGAGGACGGGCGCTGCATGTGCCTGTTCGAAGCCGAATCAGATTCTGACGTCAGACGGCTCAACGACGAAGCCGGGCTGCCCTACAGCCGGATCGTTCCGGCGATGGACCTCACGCCTCAGGGCTGAATGTCTGCTTTGGTTCGAAAGCGGACATTAGCCGAATGGAGTTCCGCGGCTCTAACGCTTTAACCTTTTGTCTCGTCCCGATCGCGCTGGCGCCATATTGCTCGATCCGCTTCATCGATCGCCTGCAGTAAGCCCTCGAAGCATGGCGTGTCATCCACCGGCCAAGCCCGGTCGAATGATGCACCGAGCGCTTGGAGATCGTCTGCCGTCAGAAGCCCAATGGCCACGATCGGCTTGCCGCGAATGGTCCAGTCCACTGACATAGGTCAGGTAAAACGCAGCGAAGTGCGGGAAGCCCAAATTATTTCGCCACTGCATCTGCGGAGTTACCGTCCTGGTCGCTTCCGCGACAGACATTTTGCCGGGGTGATCCTCGGGCCTCCGTTCAGCTCAGAGAAAGCCGCAAGTCCCTGTAGAACAAGACGAAACGTCGGTGTTTCTATTCCCCGGGGGCGCATTGATGGCCGACTACAAGCTCTTCTGTTTCGACGGCGCTGGCAAGCTATGGGTCGACGATTGGATCTCCGCCGATAGCGACGAAAAGGCTGTGGCCGCGGCGAGGGCTATTCGGGACGCCGTCAAGTGCGAGGTATGGCAGCGGGACCGACTTGTGGCGACAATTCAGGACGGACGAGCGTTCTTTGGTGAGTCCCGGCCGATTATTTAGGCTGACGATCCTCGCGCTTTAATGTCCGCTTCGGTCGAAAGCGGACCTAATCGCCTGCAATCAGCAATGGGTCGAAAGCGGACAGGCTCCGAGTTCTTAGAAGTTCAGGCGGCCTGTCAGATAGAGGAAAAGCAGGATGGCGCCCGACACCAGGAGGACTGCCGTTCCGTAACTTAGCCCGTAGCCACGCCGGCCTTCAGAGAAACGTCGACGCCACATGATGCACTCCCTGGCAATTGAGGCTGAACGCAGGGCTGGCTCAGCGCGTTCCTGCGACAGCCTTTGCGGCCATCCAGCGGGGAGCCAAGTGTCCGCGCTGGGCCCAAAGCGGGCATTGGACAATTGCGACAACCGCTCGGCCGCTGGCGTGCTTGCTTTCCACGGGCGGCGGTGAAAAAGCGCGGATGTGACCCGCCCGCCGTTCCACCTCGCCTTTCCGGTCGACGACCTCGCCGCCGCGCGCGACTTCTACGGGCGGGTGCTCGGCTGCCCGGAAGGGCGGAGCGCCGAGCATTGGGTCGATTTCGACTTTCACGGCCACCAGATCGTCGCCCACCTCGCCCCGGGCTCGGAGCGCAACAAGGCCGGCAATTTGGTCGACGGCGAGGACGTGCCGGTGCCACATTTCGGGCTGGTGCTGGCGATGGACGACTGGCGGGCGCTGGCGCGCCGGCTGGAGGCCTCGGGCGTCGAGTTCATCATCCCGCCGACCGTGCGCTTTGCCGGCGAGCCCGGCGAGCAGGCGACGATGTTCCTCGCCGATCCGGCCGGCAACGCGCTCGAGTTCAAGGCGATGGCCGATCCGGGCAAATTGTTCGCCGCTCACTAGCGGCTGGAGGGCCGGTCAGGGGGCGCCCGGCACTTCGGGCGCGTGCAGGCGCACCCGGCGGACCCGGCGACCGTCGGAGTCGATGCACTCGAGCCGCCAGCCGGTTGGATGGACGACCGATTCGCCCGGCTTCAGGACCCGGCCGGCGATCAGGAACACCAGCCCTCCAAGCGTGTCGATTTCGTCCTCTTCGGCGGTCAGCCGAGCATCGACCGTCTCGGTCAGCTCCTCGAGCTCGAGCCGCGAGTCCGCCTCCCACAGCCCTTCCTCGAGCATGATCAGCATGCGGTCGGCTTCCTCGTCGTGCTCGTCCTCGATCTCCCCGACGATCTCCTCGACCACGTCCTCGATGGTCACCAGCCCTTCAGTGCCGCCGAACTCGTCGACGACGATCGCGAGGTGGATATGGTCGGCGCGCATCCGCGCCAGCAAGTCGATGACGCCCATCGATTCCGGGACGAACAACGGGGTTCGCATCAGGGCCGCGGGCGACCGGTCGCGGGTCTCGTCGACGTCGGCGATGAAGACGTCCTTGATATGGTACATGCCGACGACTTCATCGAGGCCGTCGCCGTAGACGGGGAGTCGGCTGTGGCCGGCGTCGGCAAACGCCCGGATCAGGTCCTCGAAGCTGATCGTCGAGGGGACCGAGATGATTTCGCCGCGGGGCACGCAGATGTCGCCCGCGGTGCGGTCGCCCATCTGCAGCAGATTGCGGAGCATCTGCCGCTCGTGCGGCGACAGGTCGCCCGACACCGGGTGGTTCGTCTCGGCTTCGTCGATCGCTTCCTCGATCTGGTCGCGAAGGCTGGTTTCGCCGTCATCGCCGAAGATCAAGGCGCGCATTCCGCGCCACAGCCTCGAGCCGACCTCGTCCTGCTGGGTCGCCATCAGCCGGCGCTCTCGTAGGGATTGGCGATCCCGAGCCGGGCGAGCGCGCGAACCTCGCGCTGTTCCATGTTCGCGGCCGACTCGTCGTCGCCGTGATCGTCGCCGAGCAGGTGCAGCGTTCCGTGAACCAGCAGATGGGCCGCATGGTCCTCGATCGGGATCGCCTTGGCTGCCGCCTCGGCGGCGCAGATTCCGCGCGCGAGCACGACGTCGCCGAGCAGCAGCCCGGGACCGCTGTCGGATTCGAGCTCGGTTGTCTCCGCCATCGGAAACGACAGCACGTTGGTCGGCCGGTCGTTGCCGCGCCATTGCTCGTTGAGCGCCCGGACTTCCTCGTCGCTGGTCAGTCGGACCGAGATCTCGACCGGGCGCGAGCCGGTCGCAAGCTGCGGGAAAGCGCTCTCGGCGATGGCCGACTCCGCCGACTTGCGCGCCAGAGCCGCCCAGTCGGTGCTACTGTCCCACTCCGCGTCGGTCTCGATGGCGATCTCGAGCATCATCTGCGCCTCAAGCTCCCGGCCCCTCATAAGCCTCGACGATGCGGCCGACGAGCGGATGGCGCACCACGTCGGCGGCGGTGAAGCGGATCACGGCGATGGTCTTGATGCCCGACAGGCGCGACACGGCGTCGGCGAGCCCCGACTTGCCCGGATCGGGCAGGTCGACCTGCGTCGGGTCGCCGCAGATCACCATCCGGCTGCGCATCCCGAAGCGGGTCAGGAACATCTTCATCTGCAGCGGGGTCGTGTTCTGCGCCTCGTCGAGGATGATGAAGGCGTCGTTGAGCGTGCGCCCGCGCATGAACGCCAGCGGCGCGATCTCGATCTCGCCGGACGCGATCCGCCGCTCGACCTGCTCGGTCGGGAGCATGTCGTAGAGCGCGTCGTAGAGCGGCCGCAAATAGGGGTCGACCTTGTCCTTCATGTCGCCCGGCAGGAAGCCGAGGCGCTCGCCGGCCTCGACCGCGGGGCGCGACAGGATCAGCCGGTCGACGCTGCCGCTGATCAGCTGCGAGACCGCCTGGGCGACCGCGAGATAGGTCTTGCCGGTGCCGGCCGGACCAAGCGCGAAGATCATGTCGTCGCGGGCCAGCGCTTCCATGTAGGCGGTCTGGACGACCGAGCGCGGAACGATGGTCTTCTTGCGCGTCCGGATCATCGCCCGGGGCGGCGAGGTGACGTCGTCTTCGATGATTCCGTCGAGGCTCGGCTGGGCGGCCATCCCGATCACCGATTCGACCGCCGCCGCGTCGATGTCATGGCCCTGGTCGAGGCGGTTGTAGAGACCGACCAGAACGTCGCGCGCCCTGGCCGCCGAATCGGCCTCGCCCTCGATCTGGACCCGGTTGCCGCGCGCGGCGATGTGGACCCCGAGCCGCTGCTCGATGGCGATCAAATGCCGGTCATAGTCGCCGAACAGGGGCCCGAGCAGGTACGGCTGGTCGAACTCGAGCTCGAGGCGAGCGCGGCCCTGCTCGTTGGAGGGCACGGCGGCGAGGTCCCGGCGGGCCATCAGGCGGCAGCCCTGGAAGTTCGCTCGGAGCGCACTTCGCCGGCCATGCTGTTGGGACCCGCGGCGACCAAGGTGACGTCGACCATCTCGCCCGGTGGAGCGGCGCTTTGGAAATGCACCGACTGCATCCATGGGCTGCGGCCGATCATCTGCCCGTCGTGGCGGCCCTTGCGCTCGACCAGCACTTGCGTGTCGAGACCGACCTTTGATTGATTGAAAGAAAGCTGATGGACCGCGATGCGCTCGTGCAGCCTCCGCAGTCGTTCTTCCATGATCTCGGGGGCAATCTGATCCTCCATCGCGGCGGCCGGAGTTCCCGGGCGCGAGCTGTATTTGAACGAATAAGCCGCCGCGTAGCCGACCGCGTCGACGATCCTCAGAGTCGCTTCGAAGTCCGCGTCGCTCTCACCCGGGAAGCCGACGATGAAGTCGCCGGAGAACGCGATGTCGGGCCGCGCCGAGCGGACTTTGTCGATGGTCCGCAGATAGCTGTCGGTCGAATGGCTGCGGTTCATCGCTTTCAGGATCCGGTCGCTGCCCGACTGAACCGGCAGGTGCAGATAGGGCATCAGCTTGTCGATCTCGCCGTGCGCGGCGATCAGCCCGTCGCTCATGTCGGCCGGGTGGCTGGTGGTGTAGCGGATGCGCTCGAGGCCATCGATCCGCGACAACGCCCGGATCAGCGCATCGAGCCCGCGATCGCCCCCCGTCTCGTCATCGGCGCTCCACGCGTTCACATTCTGGCCGAGCAAGACGATTTCGCGTGCTCCCGCCCCGACCAGGGCGTGGGCCTCGGCGATAACGTCCTTCCACGGCCTCGAGATCTCGGCCCCGCGGGTGTAGGGCACGACGCAATAGGTGCAGAATTTGTCGCAGCCTTCCTGGACGGTGAGGAAGGCGCTCGGAGCCGCGCGCCGCCGCCGCGGCAGCCGGTCGAACTTGGACAGCGCCGGCATGCCGGTGTCGATCGGCCGCGAGCCGCGCGCCGCGTCGGCGACCATCTCCGGCAGTCGGTGGTAGGATTGCGGCCCGACGACGATGTCGATCATCTTCGAGCGCGCCTGGGCTTCGCTGCCTTCGGCCTGGGCGACGCAGCCGGCGAGCGCGACCAGCGGGCGGGAGCCGTCGGGCCGCCGCAAGCGGCCGATGTCGGAATAGGCCTTTTCCGCCGCTTTCTCGCGGATGTGACAGGTGTTGAGGACGACCAGGTCCGCGTCCTCGCCGGGCGCGGCCGGCGCAAGGCCGGTGTCGCTCAGCAGTTCGGCCATGCGCTCGCCGTCGTAGACGTTCATCTGGCAGCCGAAAGACTTGATGCTGAAGCTCTTGGGGGCGGAAGTCATGTGTGACGCGCCTATAAGCCAGCCGCGGCGATACCGGAAGGCGCAAGCGCAGCCGCGATCGCATCGTGAGCGGCCTTCGCCATCGCCTTTCGGCCGAGCGAGGGATCGAGCGGCTCGAGAAGCCGAACGGTCGCGGTCATCCGCCCCTTGCGACCGAGGATTCGGATCGCGTTGGCGACCCCATGCTCGCCCTTCGCCCAGCCCAGCGAGCGCATCGCCGCTCCATAGTCGATCGCCGCCGGCTGGATCGCGCACCCCGGCGGAGGCGGCGCGACCGCGGTCAGCAGAGCCGGCCGAAACGGCAGCAGCCGGCCGCCGCCCAATACCGTCCCTTCGGGAAACAGTGCCAGCGGCTGGTCGCCCCTCAGGGCGTTGCGGACCGCCGCGGTCTGCTCGTGCAGCCCGCGCCTGTCGGAGCGCTCGATGTAGAGGGTGCGATTCTGGTCGGCGAGCCACTTCATCACCGGGTTGCGGGCAAGCTCGGCCTTGGAGACGAACGCGCAGCCGGTCGCCGATGCGAGCACCGGGACGTCGAGCCAGCTGGTGTGATTAGCGAGCAGCAGCGAGTGCGAGTCGGCGAGCCTGCCCTCGACCTGGACATCGACTCCGCAGATTGCCGCCGAGCCGGCAAGAAATCGCCGCGGCCAGCGCGACTGGCCGAACATTCGCGACACCAGGTGCGGGACGACGCACAGCAAGATCCAGCCGGCCAGCGCGGCGATCCGAATTCCTGCCCGCCAGGCGGACGAGGGCGGTTCAGCGACCGCGGTCGAGGGCGACGCCGTACAGCTCCATGCGGTGGTCGACCAGGCGGAAGCCGAGCTTCTCGGCGATCCGCTTCTGAAGCTCCTCGAGATCCTCGTCGACGAACTCGATGACCTTGCCGGTCTCGACATCGATCAGATGGTCGTGATGAGCGTCCGACGCGGCTTCGTAGCGCGAGCGGCCGTCGCCAAATTCATGCCGTTCGAGAATGCCGGCTTCCTCGAACAGGCGCACAGTACGGTAAACGGTCGCGATCGAAATGTTGGAATCGATCGCCGACGCGCGTGCATGGAGCGTCTCGACGTCGGGATGGTCTTCGCTGTCGCCGAGGACGCGGGCGATGGTCCGCCGCTGCTCGGTGATCCGGAGGCCCTTGGCGGCGCAAAGCGCCTCAATGTCGATGCTTCGCGGCATGAGAG
>NZ_JACCSU010000049.1 GCF_013812825.1 Sphingomonas sp.
CGCGCCGCCTCCATCGCCCGCTCGAGGTCGGCCGCGGTGCCAAGCCGGACCCGCGCCTGGACGGCGCCCTGGTTGGGGTCGAATACTTCGCCTTCACGCCCCTCGGACGAGTAGCTGGAGCCGCCGATAAAATGATCGATGTCACGCAACATAGGAAAGCGTCCTCAAGGGTGAGTCTGGATCGCCGCTCCACTAGACCCGAGCCGGCGCAAATGCCAGTTGGAGCAAAGCGGAAGAGGAGACGAGCGATGCGCACGCTAGCCTTGATTCCATGCCTGCTGCTGGTCGGCAGCGCGGCCATCGCCCAGCAGCCCGCTTCCCCCGATGCGAAGCTCAAGCGGATCATCGCTCCGGTCAGCGGCGCGCAGATGAAGCGCACCATCGAGCGGCTGGTCGGCTTCGGCACGCGCCACACCCTGTCGTCGCAAACCGACCCCAAGCGCGGGATCGGCGCCGCGGTGCGCTGGGCCGAGGCGGAGATGAAGCGATACGGCCTTCGGACGCTGCAGGCGTGCGATACGGTCACCGGCCGGCGCATCCCGGCCCCGACCAGGGTGTGCAACGCGGTCGCGATCCAGCGCGGCACCGAGCGGCCCAACGACGTGGTGATCATCACCGGCCACATCGACAGCCGAGTCACCGACGTGATGAATGCAACGGCCTTCGCGCCGGGGGCGAACGACGACGGCTCTGGAACGGCGGCGGTGATCGAGGCGGCGCGGGTGCTGTCGAAGCACAAGTTCCCCGGCACGATCGTCTACGCAGCGCTGTCGGGCGAGGAGCAGGGGCTCCACGGCGGCAAGATCATGGCCGATTACGCCAGGGCGCAGGGCTGGAACGTGGTCGCCAATCTGAACAACGACATCATCGGCAACAGCTGCGGCTCCGATGGAGTGTGCAACGCCCGGCAGGTGCGGGTCTTCTCGGAAGGACCGCGATGGCAGGGACGCGAGGAGCTGGCCGGCACAATCCGCAGCCGCGGCGGCGAGAATGACGCCCCGTCGCGCAACCTGTCGCGCTGGCTCGACACCCTGGCCGACCGGCTCAACATCGGCCTCGACGTGATGCAGATCTGGCGCAACGACCGCTTCGGCCGCGGCGGCGACCACACCGAGTTCCTCAACGCCGGCTATCCGGCGGTGCGCATGTCGGTCGCGGTCGAGAATTACAGTCACCAGCACCAGGACGTGCGGGCCGAAAACGGCATCGAATATGGCGACACCATCGACAAGATGGATTTTCCGTACCTCGAGAAGGTGACCAGGCTGAACGTCGCCGCGCTGGCCGCGCTCGCCAGCGCTCCGCCGCCGCCCGAGCCGACGGTCGAGGGGGCGGTGAGCACGGATACGAATTTGAAGTGGCCTCGGGTCGAAACCGCGGCAAAATACATCGTTAGGTGGAGGCGCACCGACGCGAACAATTGGGAGCAACGCAAGACCGTATCTGCTGCTGATGTCGAACACACATCGGCAGACACCGTGACGGGGTACGGAACAACGTTGAAAGGAATCCGTGTCGACGACTGGGTGTTTGGCGTTTCGTCTGAGAGCGCCGACGGCTTCGAAAGCCCGGTCGCATCGGCGGTGCCGGGCGGGGCGTTCAAGCCGTGGGTGGCGCCTGCGGGGGAAAAATGAGCCCCTCCCCTCGATGGGGAGGGGTTGGGGTGGGGTGATCTTCGTCGTAAGGCTCAGCGGTTGAAGCATCACCCACCATCAGGTGCGGTTCCACGGGCTCGCCGGCTCCGTCGCGACATGACTGACGCCGAGCAGGCCATGTGGCGGTTGTTGCGCGAACAATTTTCTGGCTTCCACTTCCGCCGTCAGGTTCCAATCCGCCACTTCATCGCGGACTTCGCCAGCCATCGGGCGAAGCTGATCATAGAAGTCGATGGCGGGCAGCACGAAACCGAGGCGGACGCTCCTCGTTCGGCGAGCATGGAAGCTGAGGGTTATCGGGTGATCCGATTCTGGAACAATGAGGTGCTTGGCAATCGCGAAGGTGTCTATCTCGCGATCGCTGCGGCATTGCGCGGAGATCACCCCCACCCAACCCTCCCCCATCAAGGGGGAGGGCTATAGGTGCCCCGCAAACGCTCCGCTGGACTGCCCTCGCACAAGCAGATCCTCGACTTCATCGCGACCTCGGACCAGCCGGCCGGAAAGCGCGAGATCGCTCGCGCGTTCGGGCTGTCCGGGCAGGACAAGATCGCGCTCAAGACGCTGCTCAAGGACATGGCCGACGAGGGGCTGATCGACTCGGCGCCGGGCCGCGCATTCCACAAGTCCGGCGGAGTGCCCAAGGTCACGGTGCTGAGAATCGTCGAGGCCGACGACAGCGGCAACGTCTGGGGCGTGCCCGAGCAATGGCAGGCGGAAAGCCCGCCGCCGAAGCTGCGGATCCTGGAGCGGGGGCGGCGGGGAGCGCTCGGCATCGGCGACCGGGTGCTGGCGCGGACCGAGGAGCGCGGGGCGGGCCTCATCGCCCACCCGATGAAGAAGCTCGCGAAATCGGCCGAGCTGGTCTTGGGAGTGATCCGCAAGGAGGGCGAGCGGTTCTGGCTGACCCCGGTCGAAAAGAAGGAGCGGCGCGAGCTTGCGGTCAGCGAATTGAAGGACGCCGAGCCCGGCGACCTGGTGCTGTGCGAACTGTCGGGCCGGCCGCCGCGAGTCACGGCGCGGGTCGACGCGGTGCTCGGCGACCCGTTCGCGCCGCGCAGCTTCAGCCTGATCGCGATCCACAAGCATGGCCTGCGCCACGAGTTCCGCGACGAGGCGATCCAGGAGGCGCACCGCGTCTCGAAACTGCCGCTCGGCGAGCGCGAGGACCTCACCCATCTGCCGATCGTCGCCATCGACCCGGCCGACGCGCGCGACCATGACGATGCGATCTGGGCGGCGCCGGATGTCGACCCGGGCAACTCCGGTGGCTGGAAGGCGATCGTCGCGATCGCCGACGTCAGCTTCTACGTTCGGCCGGCTTCCGAGCTCGACCGCGAGGCCCGGGCGCGCGGCAACAGCGTCTATTTCCCCGACCGGGTGGTGCCGATGCTGCCCGAGGAATTGTCGGCCGACATCTGTTCGCTGAAGGCCGGGAAGCCGCGCGCGGCGTTGGCCTGTCACCTGACAATTACGCGCGACGGAACGCTCAAAAGCTGGCGTTTCACGCGCGCGAAGATTTGTGTCGCGGCAAACATTGCCTATGAAGATGCGCAGGCCGCGATCGATGCCGCCGCGCCGGACCGGGTCGAGGTTTCCTCCCCGACCTGCGACATGCCCGAGGTGGGCGGCCCGGTCCCGAAGCAATTGGTCGAGACCGCGCTGATGCCGCTGTGGGCGTGCTGGCGGGCGCTGCTGGCCAGCCGCAACAAGCGTGAGCCGCTCGAGCTCGACATCCCCGAGCGCCGGGTGATGCTCGACGAAAAGGGCCGCATCCTGTCGGTCGCGCCGCGCGACCGGCTCGACGCCCACCGGCTGGTCGAGGACTATATGATCGCCGCCAACGTTGCCGCGGCGCGGGCGCTCGAGGCGAAGAAGGCGCCGGTGATGTACCGGGTCCACGAGCCCCCCGGGCGCGAGAAGCTGGTCGCCCTGAAGGAGAATCTGGCGACGTTCGGAGTCGAGTTCGCACTTGGCCAGGTGATCAAGCCGGCGACCTTCAACCGGATCATCGAGCGGGTCGGCGACGACGACGCCCGCACCGAGATCATGGAGATGGTCCTGCGCACCCAGATGCAGGCGCGCTACGGGCCCGAGCGTCTCGGCCATTTCGGCCTGGCGCTTTCGACCTACGCGCACTTCACTTCGCCCATCCGCCGCTACGCCGACCTGCTCGTCCACCGCTCGCTGGTCAGCGCCTATCGGCTCGGCGAGGGCGGGCTGCCGCCGGGCGAGGACGGCAAGTTCGTGGCGATCGGCGAGGCGATCTCGATGCTCGAGCGGCGCGCGATGGAGGCCGAGCGCGACACCATCGATCGCTACGTCGCGGCCTTTCTTGCCGACCGGGTCGGTCAATTGGTCGAATGCCGGATCACCGGCGTCCAGCCGTTCGGTTTCTTCGCCACCGTCACCGACCTGGGCGGCGACGGGCTGGTCCTCGCGCAGACTCTCGGCCAGGAATATTTCCGCTACGACGAAGCGGCGCGCCAGCTGGTCGGCGAGCACAGCGGCGAGACGTACCGCATCGGCCAGAAGCTGACGCTGCGGCTCGCGGAGGCCAACCCGGTGTCCGGATCGCTGCGTTTCGAGCTGCCCGAGGGGTCGTACGGCGGCGGCGCGCGGCAGCGATCGGACCGAGTGCGCGCCGGTCCTCGCCGAGGGCGCCCCGCCAACATCCGCCACCAGGGCCGAGGCAAGCGCTGAGCAACCTCGAGCGTGCTCGCGCATTGGGTTGTCATGACCCGCTACAGAATCGCCGTCGTCGTCGGCAGCATCCGCGAAGCCTCGCTGAACCGCAAGATCGCGCAGGCGATGTGCGCCGCGACTCCCGACAGCCTCGACTGCCGGATCGTCGAGATCGCCGACCTTCCGCTCTACGACCCCGATCTCGACGACAATCCGCCCGACGCCTGGATCCGCTTTCGCGACGACATCGCCTGCAGCCAGGGAGTGCTGTTCGTGACGCCGGAATACAACCGCTCGATGCCCGGTCCGCTCAAGAACGCGATCGACGTCGGCTCGCGGCCGTACGGTGAGAGCGTGTGGGCGAAAAAGCCGGCCGCGGTGGCGACGGCTTCGCCGGGCGGCATTGGCGGGTTTGGCGCCAACCACCATCTCCGTCAGTCGGCGGTGTTCCTCGACATGCCGATGATGCAGCAGCCCGAAGCCTATTTCGGCGGAGTTTCGGATGACAAGTTCGCCGACGACGGAAGCATAGCGGATGAAGGCCTGCGCAAGATCGCCGAGTCCTTCGGCCACGCATTCGCCGGCTGGATCGACCTGATCCACAAGGGCCGCCACCTGCTCGCCTGCGACCCGGCCGGAAGCGACGGCGAGCGCCCGGCGATCCCGCTCAGCAGTTAGGTTACGCGGCTCCGCTCGCGAAAGCGCGGCTGGTCCCAGCTGCCGTCCCGAAGAATCTCGGCCATCGTCTCGGCGGCGCGAAGCACGTCGACGAAGCCGTTATAGAGCGGCGCGAAGCCGAAGCGCATCAGGTCGGGGGCGCGGAAATCGCCGACCACGCCGCGCTCGATCAAGGCCTGGATCACCGCGTAGCCGGCCGGGTGGGCGAAGCTGACGTGGCTTCCGCGCCGGCTGGGCTCGCGCGGACTGGCGAGCTGGACTTCGCTGCCGCAGCGCGCCTCGACCTCCTCGATAAACCGTTGCGACAAGGCTGCGGCCTTCGCTTCGATCGCCGACATCGGGATCCCGGCGAAGCTGTCGAGACCCGCCTCGAGCGCCGCGATCGCCAGGATCGAGGGAGTGCCCGTGAGGAATTGCGCGATACCCTCGGCCGGCCGGAAAGCGGGCTCGAACGCGAACGGCTCGGCGTGCGCCATCCAGCCGGGGAGCGGAGAGCGAAGCCGGCCCTGCAAGTGCCCGGCGGCAAACAGAAAGGCCGGGGCGCCCGGGCCGCCGTTCAGATATTTGTACCCGCAGCCGACGGCGAGATCGCAGCCGTCTCGTTTGAGGTCGATTTCGATCGCTCCGGCGCTGTGCGACAGGTCCCACAGGGTGAGCGTACCCCGGGCACGGGCAGCGGCATTGATACTTGCCAGGTCGAGCCGCGCAGCGCTCCGGTAATCGACCTGGGTGAGCATCACGACCGCCGTGTCTTCGTCGATCGCGCTTTCGATTTCGCCTGCCGGCACCGTCCTCAGTCGGATGTGGGGCAGGAGCTCGGTGAGCCCTTGCGCGACATAAAGGTCGGTCGGGAAGTTGCCCTCTTGCGAGAGGATGGTCGAGCGGCCGGGCTGCGCCTGCACCGCGGCCGCGAGCAGCTTGAACAGGCACACCGACGTCGATTCGGCGATCAGCAACTCGTCCACATCGGCTCCGAGCAGAGGCGCGAGCTTGGCCGCGACGCGCCTTGGCGCATCGATCCAGCCGTGCCGGGTCCAGCTTGCGATCAAGTCCTCGCCCCATTGGTGCTCGACCGTTTGCACGAGACGCGCCGGCGTCGCCGCGGGCAGCGCTCCGAGCGAATTGCCGTCGAGGTAGATCGTGCCGTCGGGCAGCCGGAAGCGGTCGCGGGCATGCCGGAGCGGATCGGCCGCATCGAGCGCCTGCGCTTCCTCCAGGGTCATTTCACAGCTTCGGCAAGGTGACTCCGCGCTGGCCCATATATTTGCCGGCGCGGTCGGCGTAGCTGGTCTCGCACGGCTCGTTGCCCTTCAGGAACAGGAACTGGCACGCGCCCTCGTTGGCGTAGACCTTGGCCGGAAGCGGCGTGGTGTTGGAGAATTCCAGGGTCACGTGGCCCTCCCAGCCGGGCTCGAGAGGAGTGACGTTGACGATGATCCCGCAGCGCGCATAGGTCGACTTGCCCAGGCAAATCACCATCACGTCGCGCGGCACCCGGAAATATTCGACCGTGTGGGCGAGCGCGAAGCTGTTGGGCGGGATGATGCACACGTCGACCTCGCGGTCGACGAAGCTGTTGGCGGCAAAGTCCTTGGGGTCGACGGTCGCCGAGTCGACGTTGGTGAAGATCTTGAAGTGGTTGGAGACCCGCGCGTCGTAGCCGTAGGACGACAGGCCGTAGCTGATGCAGCCCTCGCGCCGCTGGGCCTCGACGAACGGTTCGATCATCGCGTGCTCAAGCGCCTGCTCGCGAATCCAGCGGTCCGATTGGATGGTCATGGGCGTGGGGTAACGGCCGCGTTGCTGCCCTTCAATCGGGCAGGAACGGCCCCCTTCTTTTTTATGTGGATGAAGGCATTGAGCCGGATTGCCGCTTTCGTCCCAACGGCGGAGCCATTCGGCTCACAGCCTATCCACAACCGTCCCCTTTCGTTCTCGTTTGGAGCAGCGCGGCAGTTGCCGTAGAACATTGCCATGGCCGACATCCTTCGAATTGCCGAGCCGGCAGCCACCGGCGGAAGCCCCGCTCTCCCCCAGAACGTCGAGGCCGAGGCGGCGCTGCTGGGCGCTCTGATGATCGACAATCGGCTGGTCGAGGACATTCAGACCCGGCTCCACCCGCATCATTTCTTCGAGCCGCTGCACGGCCGCATCTACGAGTCGATCCTGCGGCTCACCGACCGCAACATGATCGCCAACCCGGTGACGCTGCGGCCGCTGTTCGAGGCCGACGAGGGCATCAAGGAGGTCGGCGGCCCGGCCTATCTGGCGCAGCTCACGGGCTCGGGCGCGGCGGTCATCGGAGCGCGCGATTTCGCCGCTCAGATCTACGACCTGGCTTTGCTTCGGGCGCTGATCGGGGTCGGACGAGAGCTCGTCGAAAGCGCTCTCGACACCAGCGAGGAAGTCGCTCCGATCGCCCAGATCGAAAAGGCCGAGACCGAGCTTTACAAAGTCGCCGAGGAAGGCGGCGCCGAAGGCAAGGCGAAGTCGTTCGGCGAAGCCACCAAGCTGGCAATCGAAATGGCCGAGCGGGCGCTCAACAGCGGCGGCCATTTGTCCGGAATCACCACCGGGCTCGACACCTTGAACTCGAAAATCGGCGGCTTGCACGCGTCCGATCTCATCATCATCGCCGGGCGACCGGGCATGGGCAAGAGCTCGCTGGCCACCAACGTCGCCTTTGCCGCCGCGCAGCGCTTCCTGCGTGACGCCGAGGACGGGATCGAGCCCGGCAAGGGGGCGGGGGCCGCGGTCGCGCTGTTCAGCCTGGAAATGTCGGCCGACCAGCTGGCGACGAGGATCCTTGCCGAGCAGTCGGGCATCAGCTCCGAAAATCTGCGCATGGGGAAGATCAGCAAGCAGGAGTTCCGCCAGCTGGCGCGGGCCGCGGGCGAGCTTCAGAGCCTGCCGCTGTACATCGACGACACTCCCGGACTGACGATCGCCGCGCTTCGCGCCCGCGCCCGGCGGCTGAAGCGCCAGAAGGGCATCGGCATGGTGATCATCGATTACCTGCAATTGCTCCAGGGCACCGGCCGGAACAACAACGAGAACCGGGTTCAGGAAATCTCCGAAATCAGCCGCGGCCTCAAGCAATTGGCCAAGGAGCTCGACCTGCCGGTGGTCGGACTGTCGCAATTGAGCCGAGCAGTGGAGAGCCGAGAGGACAAGCGGCCGCAGCTGTCCGACCTGCGCGAATCGGGCTCGATCGAGCAGGACGCCGACATCGTGCTGTTCATCTACCGCGAGGATTATTACGTCGCGTCGCGCGAGCCCAAGCGGCCGGCCGAGGGCGACGATTCCAAGATCCACGAGGCGCACGAGGAATGGGCGCGCGACATGAACCGGGTCTATGGCCTGGCCGAGCTGATCGTCGCCAAGCAGCGCCACGGAGCGACCGGCAAGGTGCGCCTCAAGTTCGACAGCCGGATCACCAAGTTCAGCGACGCCGCCGACGATTCCTATCTGCCGGAGATCCGCAGCTAGGGCGGCGACACCATCGCAAATTTAAGGTCCGACATCGCCGGGCTGATGCTTGTGGACCGGCCGGGCCTTGACCCGCCCGAGCCCCAGCGCGCGGGCGACGTCGTCATCCCAGCCGTAGATGTCGGGCCGCAGCTGCACCCTGCCTCCGTCGAAGAAGGCGGTGTGATAGAGCAGCCGCACCGGGATTTGAGTCTTCAGCTTAACGAATGTCTCGTCGGCGCTGACCAGCGCCTCCTGGAACTTGGCTTGCACCCCGTCGTGGACGGCCAGCATCAGCGCAAAGCCGATCGCATCCTCGACCCGAACGCAGCCGTGGCTGCGGTGTCGCTCGGGCTGGCCGAACAGCGCCTTGGCGGGTGTATCGTGGAGATAGATCGCATGCTTGTTGTGCATGTCCAGCTTGACCTTGCCGAGCGCGTTCTTCGGTCCGGGCAGCTGGACCAGGCGCCCGTTCCGCCATTCCATATGCTGCTCGGCGAAGTAGCCCGGTCCCTTGGCCTCGAGTTCGTCCTCGTAGATGGAATCGGGCACCCGCCACATCGGATTGGCGACCAGCTGGAAGATCGGCGAGGCGAGCTGCGGCGTTTCCCAGCCGGGCTCGCCGACGACCACGTTGCGCCGGTCCGAGTGCCGCCCGTCGCGCCAATAGTCGAGGAAGGCGGCGCCGGTGTTGACGTCGATACGCGTCGGCGGCGGGTCGCGATCGAGCCAGCGCAGGCGCTCGAGCGCGACCGCAAGCTGGCGCGCGCGATCGCCGGGGCCGGTGTTCAGCGCATTCACCGTATCGATGCCGATCACGCCGTCGACCTTCAGCCCGTAATCGCCTTGCATCCGCTTGACCGCATCGACCACCGCACCGGAGTAGGTTGGCGGCGGCGGTCGCTGGTCATCCGCGCGCGGCAAATATCCATTTGCTTCCAGCGCGGCGACGATGGCCGGCAATCGAGCATCTCGGCCGCCGGGTTTGAGGGCTTTGCCGGGCGCGATCGGCGGCGGCAGCACCCGATTCTCCGCGGCGATCGCGAGGTAGTGAAGATAAGCCCGTGAGAGGGCCCGATACTCTTCCGTCGCTGGCGCGAGCGACTCCAGCCACGCTTCCAGCTGACCCTGCTCGACCGCTCGCGCAAGGGCTGCGGCGATATCGGGCTTCGGCCGGGGCAGGGTGTAGATCTTGCCGACCTTCGCCGGGTCGGCGTAGCCGCGGGCCAGCGCCGATGCATAGTCAATCGCCGCGCCGGTCAGCGCCGCCTCGCGCTCGGCGCGGTCCTTGGGCAGGGGTTCTTCCAGGAACATGTCCTGGCGCAATCCGTGCGCCGGCGCCTGCCTCAGCGCCTGGAGCAGCGTCTTCTGGGCGGCGCGGTCCCACGCCGCCTGCCAGTCGCGGGCTTCATAGAATGCCCGGGCGGCCGGCTCGCGAACCTCCGCCTGGAGCGCGTCGGGCGTGAATTCGCCGGAAGTTCCGCAACTCGCGAGTGGAACGCTGAACAGGGCAAGGCACACGGCCACGCCGCACCGGAAAAAAGCAGTCACGATGTTCCAACGCCGACGGCTCGCTTGCCGATCCATTTTGCGACCGGCGGCGGCGCTCAGTCCTCGATCAGATTGGGGTCCCGAAGCCCCTCGCCGATCGCCGCTCGGGCGACGGCGGCTTCGCTGCTGGTCACCGGGTAAGCGCAATAGTCGGCCGCATAATAGGCGCTCGGGCGGTGGTTGCCCGAGAGCCCGACGCCGCCGAACGGGGCATTCGACGGGGCGCCGTTGGTCGGCTTGTTCCAGTTGATCACGCCGGCGCGGATGTTTGCCCAGAAACGGTCGTAGAGGGCGGGGTCGCCGCCGACCAGGCTGGCGACGAGCCCGAAGCGAGTGTTGTTCGCCTCGTCGATCGCGGCGTCGAAATCCTTGACTCGGACGAGCTGCAGGACCGGGCCGAACAATTCCTCGTCCGGGCGATCGGCAATGTCGGTGACGTCGATCAGGGCGGGCGTCAGGTACGGCCGCTCTTCGACCGGGCGGTCGAGCCGCCGGACCGGCTTGCCGCCCTTCATCATCAGTCCGAGCCACGCTTCCTGCAGATGGTCGGCGGACTGGAGGTCGATCACCGGGCCCATGAACGGCTGCGGATCGGCGAAGGGCTCGTCGACGATGATCCGGTCGATCAGCCGCTGGATGGCCTCGATCAGCGCGCCTTCCTTGCCGTCTTCGACGATCAGCCGGCGGGCGGCGGTGCAGCGCTGGCCGGCCGACAGATAGGCCGACTGGACGACGATCGCCGCCGCCGCGTCGACGTCCTTGGCGCCCCACACCACGATCGGATTGTTGCCGCCGAGCTCGAGCGCGAGGATCTTGTGCGGAGCATCGGCGAACTGGCGGTGGAGCGCCTTGCCGGCGCGCGCCGAACCGGTGAACAGCAGCCCGTCGATTCCGGGCTCGGCGGCCAGCGCGCGGCCCTGGTCGGGGCCGCCGATCAGCAGCCGGACGACGCCTTCGGGGATCTTCGCCTGGTGATAGCATTCGACCAGCAGCTCGCCGGTCGCCGGAGTCTTCTCGGATGGCTTGAAGACGACCGCATTGCCGGCGATCAGCGCCGGCACGATGTGGCCATTGGGAAGGTGCGCCGGGAAGTTGAACGGTCCGAGCACCCCCAGCACCCCGTGCGGCTTGTGGCGCACGGCAATCTTGTTGCCGAGCGCCGCCTCCAGCTTGCGCTGCGGAGTGCGCTCCGAATAAGCGTCGATCGAAATCTGGACCTTGTTGATGACCGCCGCGACCTCGGTCCGGGCTTCCCAGAACGGCTTGCCGGTTTCGCGCGAAATCAGGGTCGCGAACTCTTCCTCGCGCTTGCGAACGACGTTGGCGAAGCGGCGGACGGCCTCGCTTCGATAAGCGAGAGAATGCGCAGCCCAGGCCGCCGCCGCGGCGCGTGCGGCAGCCACTTCGGCGGCCGCGTCGCCAACCGGACCGGACCAGATTTCGGCGCCGGTCGCCGGATCGCTCGACACCAGGCTTTCAGGCTTCTCGTTTCTCGCCATTGCGCCGGGCGCTCCACGAACTTGGGCGCGCCGTCAAGCGGGTGACGCCGTGTCCCCGGCCATCGCCTCGCCCATCCGGCGGACCGATGCGATCTTGGCCTCGAACGGTCCCCAGTCGTCGCGCTCGGCGATCGCCGCCCAGATCGCCTCGACTTCCTCGATGTGCATCGAGCAAGGCCCGTCATCGGACCAATAGGCATGCGTGACCGGCCGCTCGCGGCCGCGGAGCGCTTCGGCCAGCGCTCGGAACGGCTCGGACGGATAGCGGTCTTCACCCGGGTCGCGACCGCCGCGCCAGTCGAAGAAGATGCGGTCGATCTGGGCTTCGCGCGATTGGAGCGCGCGGACGAGCGCGGCGGCGAGCGCTCGGTCGTCCTCGGCGTTGCGCGGAGCAACTCCGAGCCGCTTGAGCAGCCCCTCGACCAGGGCGTCCTCGAATCGGTGGCCCCAGGCGGCGAGCGCCTCGGACAGCGGCGGGGCCTCGGCGACCAGGGTCAGGGAGCCGGCGAATTGGGCCAGGTCCCAATGGACCGCCTCGGGCTGGCGCCCGAACGCGTAGAGGCCATTGTAGTCGAAATAGGCGGCGGTGAAGGCCGGGTCCCAGTCGGGCGTGAAGCGCCACGGGCCATAATCGAAGCTCTCGCCGGTGATCGCGACATTGTCGCTGTTGAGGACCCCGTGGACGAAGCCCGCCGCCATGTAGCTGGCGGCGAGGCCGGCGGTCGCGGTGGAGACGAGGTCGAACAGCCGCAGCGCGTTGGCGGCGGTGTCGTTCGATGGCGGCTCGCCGTACAGGTGGGCGAGGCAATAGCGGACCAGCTTGTCGATGTTGTCCGCCTCTCCCAAGAAGGCGAACCGCTGGAAGCTGCCGATGCGGATGTGGCCGTGGCCGAGCCGGGTGAGGACCGACGAGCGGGTCGGCGAGGGCTCGTCGCCGCGGACCAGCTCCTCGCCGGTCTCGAACAAGGCAAAGCTCTTGGACGTGTTGACTCCCAGCGCCTCGAGCATCTCGGTGGCAAGCACCTCGCGGACTCCGCCCTTGAGGGTCAGCCGCCCGTCGGCGGTGCGGCTGTAGGGCGTCGTTCCCGAGCCCTTGGTGCCGAGGTCGAGCAGCCGGCTACCCCTTTCGGAAGCCGGGGCATCGCGCAGCTGGGCGAAAAGGAAGCCGCGGCCGTCGCCGATGTCCGGGTTGTACACTCGGAACTGATGGCCGTGGTAACGCAGCGCCAGCGGCTCCTGGAGGTTGTCGGGCAGCGGCTCGAAACGGCAGAAATGCGCCTCCCACTGCGGGCCGTCGAGGTCGCCGAGGCCGACGCGCCCGGCCCAGCGGCGGTTGAGGAAACGCGGAATGGCCGTGGGGAACGTCGCGGGCTCAACGGCATCGTAGAAATCCGCGCCGAGCTCGAGGATCCTGGGGTCGGCGCGATAGGAACTTGCGACTGTCATCAAGGCCTTGTGCCGACGCCGCCGCCCTTGCGCTAGTCGTGCCCAGCTTATCGATCAAAAGGTGACAGTGACCGTGAGGGAGTCGGCATACACATTGGCCTGGACATTCTGGGTTGCGGGTATCCGCCCGTAGACCGGCAGGTCGACGGTGGTTCCGACCGCGCCGAGGCCGTCGATCCCTTCGCCCCAGATGACAAGCCGGTTCGAGTCCTTGAACAGATTATAGGCGAGTTGCGCGGCGCCGCCTGTCATTCGCCGGTCCTGGACGGTGCCAGTCCCCGGGCCGATGGAGACCGTGAAGCTCGTTGGCGCATCGCAGCTGACATGGACATTGCCCACCCCATCGAGGGCGGACTGGGCCAGCGGGTCATAATTGCCGAAACTCACTCCCTGCGTACTGACGCTGCACGCGGCCATTGCAGCGCTCGACGCGGCAAGCATCAGGCAGGCCGCCGACAAGCGGATGCTCCATCGCGAGATCCGGCTCATTGGACAATTCTCGCGCATTTGACATCGCCCAAATGCGGCTGTGGGTCGGTCGTCTGGGCGAATCGAAACTGCAGTCGGCAGCTTCCGTCCGACCAGGATGCGGTCGCCCAATTTTCTGCGTCCAGGCCCGTCAGATAGACTTCGCCTCCAGGCGCGCTGACAAATTGCTCCGATCCTTGGTCCAGAATGACCATCGAGCCCGCCGGCAGCAACGAGCCGTCGGCAAGCACAATCCGGACGATTCCGGCGCGGGCCGGCTTCACCCCGAAGTCAACTTCGATCCCGTGCCGGTCATAGGGACGAACGGTCCGCTCCTCGCCGCTCAGTTCAGCGTTCATCGGCAGGTCGGCGACGTCGATCCGCAGGCTGTTGCGCTCGAACGGCCGCAGCCGCGGAATGACGACGCGGCCGTTCGCACCGGTTCGTCCGACCAGCTGGTTGTCAGCATAAACCCTGACGTTCGGATAGTCGCCGACGCGGACGGTCGCGAAGCTCTGGTCGAGTTTGCGCGATGCAAAGACCTCGCCGCCCACCGTTGCCAAACCGCCGGCGGTTGAAAGCCGAACACCTGTCCGCCCGTCCGTCCACGTAAGCTGGGCGTCATGGGCGCCAAAGCTCGTGTGAGCGGTGATTCGTCCGTCGATCCGAGTAAACTCGCCGGATGAAACGGTGAACTGATAGCCCAGCCCCTGACCCACCGGCACGTTCCTCTGGAGCGCGGCCTTGAACGTCAGCCTGTCGTTGAGCAGCGACGCTCCCGTAGAGCTGCTTGCGCCTCTGAAAGGCATTACGACGAGGAGGTCCGCGGAAAGGCCGCGGTCGCCCTTGAGGCTCTTGCGCCCCGCTAGGTGGAGGCTTCCAAGCCTGCCCAGCCGAAGCGAGGCGTTCGCGCTAACAAACTCCACGTTCGGCTCGGTGCGGCCATCGCGGCGAAGGTAGGAAACACCCAGCGACCCGAATTCCAGCGGAATCCCGGCAAAACCCCGGATGATCGCCGCTGGCGCCCTCCGTTCGGGAGTCCAGCCAAGCGATGCATAGTCGTCGCTGTTGAACTCGGCAGTGAGGCCGAACGAGGCGCCGCGCGTTCGCCGCTCAAAGGCAACTGCGGCGGACAAACCGGCGCCGGGCGCCGACCGGCTGCCCGCCATCGAAGCTTGGACATGGCCGACGCCGGTAATAACCAGGCCCGCAGCCAAACCCGCTGTCTGCACATCCTTGCTCGCTTCGACATGCGCCTCGGCCGTGAAACTGTTGGTGAAACCGTAACGGTGCGTCGCCGACAGCGCCAAGGGACCGTAGGCATGGCTCTTCTCGCCAAACGAGCGGCGCAGGAAGCCGATCTCGTACGAATAGTCATGGAGCCCGCGTCGGAGCAGACTCGGCGCGGCGTAATAGGCTTGGGTGAAAATCTGCTCCCGGCCGAGCAGATCGCGAACGATGAGCTGCACGTCGCCGCTGCCGGTGACCACTGGAACATCGGTGATCTCGAAAGGCCCGGGACGGACATTGCGGCTGTCGCGCAGCGCATCGTTTACGTAGATGTCGACGATCGACGGCACGGCGGCGGTTCCGCCCAGCGACGGGAGCGGAATGGTGACGAAGCCCGGCTGGACCGCGAATTTGCGGGCGAGTTGGATTCCGCCGAAGCGCAACGGGCCTCCGCCGACCCCGCCGCGGGTGATGCCGTCGCCCAAGCGAAGCGACCGCATCCCGATCGGGTCGTCGATGGTCCAGTGCGTGTCCAGGCGGACAAGCTCGGCGCCCGCGTTCTCCCAGCGTCCGAGGAAGCTTGCAATACCAACGCCAAACCTTGTGAAAATGCCTGCCTCGAAGGCGCCGCCGACCGACGTAACGCCGTCTGCCGCCTGAGCGCTGACATCGTAGTTCGCAAAGGCGCCGGTCCCGCCGACGACTTCGTCATCAATTTCGACCGGAGCATAGGAAAGGCGCGTGGGCCGGAAGGTCTCGGCCGGCACGGCAACTCTAAGTGTCTGGGTTGCCTCGTCCAACTGCAGCTTCACTCCCGAGATGCCATTCAGGAGATAATGCTGCTGGCCGCCATGGCTCACGGCTGGAAGCGTCCCATCGCCGAGGCGCCAGGTCGCGAGGAGTTCCGCTGAAACGTAGAACTGGTTCCCCGGCCGCCTCAACACCGGGACGGGCTCGCCCGCCGGTTCGCCGTTGACGCTAACCGAGAGCAGCGTCTCCTGCAGCTCGGCATCGGCTTGCGCGCGCTGGTTCTGCGGCGCCGCGCCAGCGTTCGGCGCGGTGAGCAGCAGCGTGAGCAGGCTTGCGCTATTCCAGAGTGATTTGGATCTGGGTTTCACCAGCCGGGCTCCGAACCTTCAGCGCCAAGGGCAGCCCGACCTTCAAGTGAGGAGCTTTGCCCATTTTCCAGCGTCTCGCGCTGCCGGGGAGCACCACGCCGATTTCCGTCGACCGCAGTTGCTCCGCGCCCTGCTGTGCCGAAAGCTCGGCGACCTGCCCGTAAAGCGATCCGGCGTTGCTGCCCTCAACCCACAGATCGCCGGCGGCATTGCGCCAGGCACGCCAGGAAATGTCGGTCTTGCCGCCCCTTCTGGGCAGGACGTACAAAGGAAGGTCCAGGCGCAAAGTGACCTGGATCTGGCCCGCGATGGGTATCTGACGCGGAATCTCCTCGAGGATGATTCGATAAGCGCGCGCGGCATCGCGATTCTTCAATCCGACTCGGAGGAGCTGCGCCTTGCCCGGCGCGATGGTGAAGATCGGCGGCGAGGCGATGACGTTGCTTGTGGCCTTGTGGACGTCGATTCCATTGACCTGCGTCCATTCGAGGGCGATGACCCTCACCGCCACCGCGACAGCGTCGCTGTTCGCAATCGTCAGCGACGCTGTCTGGCGGTCGGCGGGGAGGTTGATTCGCACCGGGTTGACGTTGAACGATCCCGCTAAGGCTGGATCGGCCAACGCCGCACCGGCAATCAACCACGCCAAGGCTGCTGCCCAAATGGTCCGGCGAGTGCCGAACCTGGCGCTTTTCCCCACTGACATCTTCAGGTGTAGCTGACTGTAACCGTGACCGTGTCGGCGTAGCTGCCGACCGGCTTCGTGGTCTGCCCCGACGGAATGCGGCCGTAGATCGTTGTCGCCTGAGCGTTTCCGCTGCCGGTTCCGGTGATCGTCGAGCCATTGCCGGTGGTGCCGTCACCCCAGATCGTCAGGCGACCCGAGTCGGTGTAGAGGGTGTAATCCAGCAGGTTGAGGCCGCTGGTCATCTTGCGCGAGCTGATCGTCGCGAGAGACCCGCTGCCGGCGTTCGCTTTCGCAGTCCAGGCCGTGCCGTTGGTGCAGGTGACGGAGATCCCGCCGGTACCATCGACATTCGCGTTCAACGTCACGTTCACGTTGCCGAACGCAACCGCCGTTGTGGTAACAGCGCAGTTCGACGTGACCGTCGCGGTCGCGGACAGACTGCCGGTCGCGTCAGCGGCGAGCGCCGGCTGCGCCGCAATCGCGGCAACGGCCGCTCCGGTGAGGGCAAGCATTCGCAAGGTGCGGGTGGTGGAATTCAACATCATGATTCTCCGTGTTCGTGGGGGCTTGTGATCACCGCATTCGAGCGGCGTCCTTGGCACTATGACGGCCGCAGCAACTCAACTTGGAGCGCTCGGGCTGACTTTCCTGCTGGAACTTTTTATTTATTCCCAAAGACCTAAGCCAGGCTTACCCGGCGGTCCGATACGGATGATTCAAAAGCGACGGGCGACACCGCCGGTTTCCCCGATTCGGGAAGCCTCGGCTTGGGAACGACAAAAAAGGGGTGGAGGTGCGCCCAGTCAGGAGTGCGCAAGTCTCTGCGGCAATTCCCTGAATAGCAGCGATTCTACAGGGTATTTCATCATTTTTGGAGGTTGTTTGGTGACTTCGCGCCTGTGGCAGGCGCAGTTTTGCGCCACTTCCGAGGCCGATTCCCTGCCGGACAAAACAGTGAAATGCCGCCACGCGAGCAGCGAAGGTTCGTTCCGGTAACAGTGATTCTGGATGTCAGATGCGAGCCCGATCAGCGAAGAACCCTAATGTCCGCTTTCGACCCTTTGCAGACGCTAAAAGCGCGTGCAAAGTGAGCTCGACAGCCAGCAAGGAGGTCCGACATGGCAAAAGCACGACAGAACGCGTTCATGAAGCCGGTGAAGCCATCCCGTGAGCTGGCAGCCATCACGGGCGACGCTCCGCTGCCGCGGACTGAGGTCGTCCGCAAAATCTGGAATCACATCAAAAAGAACAATCTTCAGAACCCCAAGAACAAGCGCGAGATCGTCGCCGACGACAAGCTTCGCCCCGTGTTCGGCAAAGAGCGCGTGACCATGTTCGAGATGAACAAGCATCTCTCGAAACACCTGAGCTGAGGTAGGAGCCACTGCCAATCCAATGTCTGCTTTCCACCCATTGCGGACGTTCGCGCACTCTAGCCGGTGAGTATCTCAATCCAGCGACGATGAACCCATCCCGAGCGACATGAAGGCGTCAGAGTGATGTCTAACCCGACATTTTCACGGCTCCCACAAGAAGCGCCGGGACGGCTGAATACGACCCCCAGCCACTCCCCGCGCCCGTCGCAGGTGTAGACACGCTCGCCCTCACGGAGCGCCTCTAACTGGCGGAAGCGCCGAGCCGGACCAGCGCGGACCCGCAAACGAAACGGACCCACTTCCCTAACAACCGCAAGATTGCAGACATTGCTTTTCACGCTGCTGGCTGGAGGCAAGCTACCGGACCAGACTGGGACACTCGGCTGGGTGCTGGCCCCGCCAAACAGCATCAGGATCGCAAGCGACAGCGCCACGAGAGCCTCCTAATCCTCTTTCTGCTCCGAACGGGTGGCTTCGGCAATGTCCGCTTTCGACCCAAAGTGGAAATTAGAACCGACAGTGAGGAATGGACTTCACCGTTCGCAGCACGCTACTTTTCCGGCATGGGAACTGTCGGGGGGAAGCTGGGCTGCGCTGCTGCCTTTTTGGTTGCCATCGTCGTCAGCTTCCCGCTTCTGTTCGCATTAGCGTGGTCGGGCGCTCACTGCGAACCTGTCCCCCAGTGTCAAAGAGCAAGCGAGCAGCACTTTGGGGCGATGCTCGCCGGTGTGGCAGCGGTCGCGGGCATGACCGGGCTTCTCCTCCGATCGGTCATAAATAGCCTTGCAGCGCACCGTGATGACGAGGGCACTTCAGCTGGCTTCGCGATTGCCGCCACGTTAGCGGCTCTCGTTGTCGCGGGGTTGGTCATCCTGGTCGCGTTCGCGGTTCTCGATCGCACCTACGGTTGAGTCCGCTTTCCACCCATTCCGGACATTAGCGAAATGTCCGCTTTCGACCCATTGCGGACATTAGCGCGGTCGGGGTACGACGCCCGTGAGGTCGCCGATGGAAGACGCACCGGAGCAACAGGTCCTGTTCTACATAGAAGGCCCTAACAGGGACGGCTGCGTTTACATCTGCTCGTCGGAATCCGGCCAATTGGTGCCATAATATGGGGCCGACCGATAAGGTGGGGGAGGTCCTGTCGCAGTGGCTTGCCTCACTGGACGATGCCGAGGACTCTTGATGCCTGCGCTGCGCAATCACGGCCGGCTTTGGTCAGCAAGTGACATTGCTGAGCTCAAGTCGATGGTCGCCCAGCAAATTGAGTTGAGGGAGATCGCAGCCCAACTGGGACGGACGGAGGAAGCCGTCGCGACGAAGCTCTACGGTCTCTACGGGCGGCACACCACGCGAGTGTCCGGGAAGCGCCAGCAGCGTCGCCGCAACGGCGCTTCGTTCTTTCTCAGCTAACTCATCGCATTTCAGTCTGAGGGCGTCCGGATGTAGGTGACCCGCTCAAGAGGAACGAAAAATAGAGCCCCACGTTTTTCCTTGGCGCGGCTTCTCTCTCTCTTCTGTGCCGTGCGAGGACCCTTCCTGGCCCGCCTACCAACCCTGGGGGGCGGGCCATTTTCGTTTAGACCCAGAACAAAAATATTGCGGCAGCTGCGACTAGCGCGCGCGCTATTCCTGGAGTTGAAGCATACCGCCCGGACTCATTGGCATCGAGTCGAGTTCCGATGGCCTCGCGACTGTTGAGAAAGGAAGGCCCACCCTCCCGGGTGGGCCAGGTGCTGCTTAGACCAGGAGAATAGTAGGTCCAAGCGCATACGTGGGTCGTGCAAGCCGGTTCCGGCCTTACGAGTTACAGGCGTCTGTCAGTGTCAGTACCCGTACCTGAACCTGTGGTGGTCCGGTTTGCCGTGGTCGAGCCGCGGTATTCGACGTGATCCCGATCCCGGCGCTTCAGGCCGAGCAGACCGGCCAGCCCGAGGAGACCCAAGAGGCCCCATGGGAAGTCATCGTCGTCGTCTGCATCGCGAGCCGTATCGCGTCCCGCATCGTCCCGAGCTGCCTCGGTATCGTCCGCAACGGTCGTGGTGAGCTGGTTAGCTTCGTCAGCAAGCTGGTTTGCCTGCTCGGAGACCTCGTTGGCTTGCTCGGTGACTGCTTCGTTCTGGGCCAGCGCAGTCGCCGGGAGCGTCAGCAGAGCCGTGGCCATGAGGGCTTGTTTGTATTTGGAGATCGAGGACATTTTAACCTCTCCCTGTTTAGCCTGCGTCCGAGTGCAGTTGGCAGCAAACGTGTGAGCGGGCGGGAGGGTTGCGGTAGGTTTGAGCTTGTGGGTGGGAATGTCCGCTTTCCACCCATTGCGGACGTTGGCAGGTTAGTTATGTCCTGATGGGGTGGGTCGATATAGAAAGCCGCTTGCAGCCAGTTACACCGGCTTGACGCTTCTCGGGGCCACAGGTGGTGCTGCGCTCGCGCTCCTGAGCGCGGCCATGTTTCTCTTCCGTAGCGAATGTGAGCCGATACTGAGGTTCGTGCTTCGTGCGTTTTCGAAAGTGCGCCACTACACTCCCGAGACCTACTACTTCTGGGCTGGGTCTGTTGGGCTGCTGGCGGTTCTATGGCTGGCGCTTTTCCTTGGCGCGATAACAAAAAAACCTGCCGAAGACCGGCATGTGGACGCGGCCCTCCGGCGAAGGCTCAAGCCGACCATTCGGGGCGCACCAATTGAAGACGAGTAGATGTCCGCTTTCCCCGCATTGCGCACGTTAGCGGCTTATGTCCGCTTTCCACCCAAATCGGACATGCGGAACTACACGGCAGGCGGAGCCAACCACATCTGTCGGCGTTGCCCACGCATGGACCGCATTCTGTGGTTGATCGCGATTCTCGCGGCGGGGTCCTGTGAGGCTTCCAATACTCCTGTGCTGCCGGTAACCCCTCCACTCGCGACCGCGGGCGCAGCGGACGACGGCACCTTTCTTCAACGCATCGACCCTTTGGGTGGGCAATGGTCGGTCGAGCGAATCGGCGGAGAAGACTTCCAACGCTTCAAGGCGTGGATAAACTTCAGCGCCGGGGGCTTCCTCAATCATGGGGCGGGTTGCAGCGGCGCTTACCCAGCCTTTTACCGGCTCCACGGACGGCGGCTCACAATCATCCGGCGGGAGGATGTCCGGGTCGGGAAATGCGGCTCGGGCGCGCCGGCAACCGCGGCTGCGGCAGCCGCAAGCGAGCGGCGACTAGCCGAAGTCCTGGACCATGCGACGGCCTGGGAAAAGCCGAATGATCGGACGCTGATTCTCACCGCAGAGGACGGCACCCGCGCTGTGCTTACCCGGCCTGTCGAACCGCATCCCGACCTCGCTGGCCGCTGGATCATAGAGACCATTAGCGGCGAGGCTTTCGTGACCGGACGGCGTCCGCCGATCCTGACCATATCCATGAGATCGATCGGTGTCGTTGCAGATTGCAACAGGATCGGAGCCCGGTTCACTACCCCAGCGCCGGGCCGGATCGCAGTCACCACACCCGCCGTGGGGACAGAAAAAGGCTGCGATCCGGAGGACAGTGCCGAAGACGCGCTGATGACGAAGGCGATGATTTCCGCAACCGCTTACCGTTTCAAGAGCGGCCGTCTTATCTTCATCGGTGGTCCGGGAATGGTTTTGCGCCGACCGTCGGCGCCTAATCGCCGGCTTGCGGGTGAGTATGAATCGTGTGGGAACACGCTGCTCGGCGCCTATCACGAAGGGCCAATCACTCTCGCGATCAATGAGCGCACGATGCGCGACAACGCCGGTTGCACGGCCGAATACAGTGCTGAAGGTCCAGAACTGAACCTCCGACTGGCGAACAACCCAGCCTGTGCTGCGAAAGCACCTCCATTCGTCCCGGGTGAACCCGTCTCGGTGGGCGGCATGATCTCGACGCTTGCCGTGACCCGTCCGGACGGTTTCGGTTTCAACGATGAAGGCCAGCTGATCCTGCGAACGAACCGCGGCCTGCTAATGATGTGCCGCAAGGGCTCGCCAACGCCGTTCGGTGGTTGAACGACTTTGTCTGGCATAATGTCTGCTTTCCACCCATTGCGGGACACGGGGCGCGCGTGCGAACCTGACCTCAGTAGGACGGTGCAAGTGGACTCCTCCTTACGACGTTTCGCCTGCACGCAATGCGGCAAATGCTGCAACCGTTCGCCCGAGGTCGAGCTATCGGAAGCGGCGGGGCTCGCCGACGTCTTCGTATTCAGGCTGATGTTCCGGATGTACTGGCTGCCAGATCAGCTGCGCGACTACCTCCCGGACGGCCCCGCCGCAGGTAATCCGAGCGCCGCATTCTACGAGAAGAAGCGCCTGCTCCGCGCCTTCGCTGCGCGCAAGACCGCGGCGAAGCTGTCGCGCGACGGCAAGACCATCGAATACACAAAATACCTGATGATCTCCGCCCTCGCGCTCGACACTAGCCCCGGGGCGTGCGCCGCACTGAATGGCACGCATTGCGGCATCCATGATCGGCGGCCGTTGAGCTGCCGTTCGGTTCCATTCCACTATTCGCGCGTAGAGGCTTTGGCAGAATCTGGCCTCGCCGCATTCGTCGCAACTGCCGGCTATCGATGCGACACGAGCGAAACTGCGGACGTTGTTCTGGTGGACGGCAGGATCGTCGCTCCGGAGTTTAACGCGGCCCGAGCTCAAGCTGTCGTGCTTGCCGAACGTGACCGTACCTGGACTGCGGCCATTCTCCGCCGGATGAAAGCGGGGTCCTCCGCCACACGGTCCCTCCCTGCGCTGCAGGAGGTTGAGGCCAACGCCCAGTTCTCAGCCGTGACAACGTCGATGCGCGTGGCCTGGCAGATTGCCGCCGATGTTGGGCTCATCGGTCCCGACGAGCGGGACAGGCTGACCCAGCTTCAGCTACACGCCATCGGTCAAGAGCTTGCAACCGATAGGTGCTCGCGAGATGCACGCGAAACGCTGATCGAGATGCGAGCGGAATATCGCCACCACCTGAACAGCGGTCGTGCCATTGCTGTGAATGGCTAGCGTCCGATTTCCACCCCAAGGAGACATTTGCCAGTTGCGGCTAGAACTTGATCTTGAGCCCAACCATCAATCGATTGGAGGGGAACCCATTTATGACAGCCTGCTCTGTTTCAGCGGCGACGCTAACGCCCTCGGCCAGCTGCAGCTGGGCCTTTGGGATCACCGGCTGTTCCGCAGCCGGTTGGTGGATTCGATAAGGACTTAAACCCTTCTGGCCAGGGGCGCAGACGATAATCTCATCATTAGACGAGCGTCGCGCTTCGCACGGCTGTGGAATGGTCAAATCAATTTTCTCGGGAGGAGCCGAGCTTACTGCTTGAGCCATGAGCAGGAGAAGCAAAGACAATTCGTTACCTCGACATTTCCGTCTGTCTGGGCTGAAAAGACTCGATGTTCAATGTCCGCTTTCCACCCAAAGCAGACGCTAGGTCACAGCTCCAGGGCCTCTGAGAGCTCCAGTGCATCATCCACTTCAACTCCGAGGTATCGGACGGTACTCTCTAGCTTGGTATGGCCCAGCAGAAGCTGGCAGGCTCGCAAGTTGCCAGTCTTCTTGTAGAGTAGCGCCACTTTGGTGCGGCGCATGCTGTGAGTACCGTAGGCGGCCGGATCGAGGCCCAGGAGGCACACCCACTTGTCGACCAAGCGGGCGTACTGGCGAGTGCTCAGGTGACACCCTGGCTTCATTCGGCTCGGGAACAGCCAATCGTCATATGCTAGCCCCTTCAACTGCAGCCACGCTGCAATCGAGCGACGAGCCTGCTCGGTGACCTCAAACTGCACTGGCCGGCCGGTTTTGCGCTGTAGAATGACGACTCGGTGCTTCACCCCGGTGGGCGAGAGGAGATCTGAGACTCGCAGCCGCACCAGGTCACAGCCGCGCAGCTTGCTGTCGAGTGCCACGTCGAAGAGGGCGAGGTCTCGGGCCCGGCTCGCCACCTGGAGGCGGACGCGGATGCCCCACACGTGCACTGGCTTCAGAGCGAGCTTAGCTCCAGTCGGTTTGCGAGCGTTGAATTGAGTCGAGGGGGTGTAGAGCATGACGGGCCTCCAGTGTGCTGGAGGCCTACGGCTTGGCCCGCCCTAAGGTCCGCTTTGGGTGGAAAGCGGACATTAGCCAGGATGAGAGCGGCAAGGGATCTTGTGTGAAGCGGCGGAGTCCGGAACCAGAGCTTCACATTTCAGAAATTGACATGACTTCTCATTTGCCTCAGATTTGAGTCTCGGCCCCAATGGGGTTCAGGGCGAAACTCGCCTTGCGGCAATGCCGCCATGCCGCGGTCAATGACTGCCCCTCCACCCACGCAATGCGTAGGCGCGAGATTTCCTCACATCGCGACTTTTGGTCGCCAGCCTCCCGGAGATCGCACATGTTTGCGCCGTCGAAGATCCAGAAACTCGCCATTGCGGAGCTTGAGCCTCGCCCACAAAACGCGAGGACCCACAGTCCGAAACAAATCCGCAAGATCGCGGAGTCATTACGCCACTTTGGGTTCGTCAATCCGGTACTGATTGACGAGCGCCGATGCATCATCGCTGGGCATGGCAGAGTCGAAGCTGCAAAGGTGCTAGGACTTTCGACGGTTCCAACGATCACTCTCACTCATCTCAGCAAGGCAGAAGTTCGGGCCTACGTGCTCGCCGATAATCAGTTGGCCACGCTGGCCGGGTGGGACCGGGAGCTGCTCGCGATTGAAATTGCGACCTTGGCTGAAACCGTACCGGAACTCGACCTGACGATTACGGGCTTCGATGCGGAGGAGATCGAGCTCCTCTGCGATCTCAAAGAGGGCGATGACAATGAGGAGGTGATTCTCCCTCGGGCCATCGCTTCAGAACATCAGCCTAGTGTAACCAGGCCCGGGGATTTGTGGCGCATCGGCCGGCACCGACTGCTATGCGGAAATGCACTCGATCCAAATTCATATCGGGAGCTGCTTGGGGCCGAGCGGGCGGATATGGTGATCACTGATCCACCGTATAACGTACCGATCGTCGGTCACGTCTCCGGACTCGGCGTCGTTCAGCACCGCGAATTCTCCATGGCGTCTGGAGAAATGACCCGCACCGAATTCCGGCGCTTCCTGTCAGACGCCTGCTCGCTGCTGGCGCGATTCAGCCGTTCGGGCTCGCTCCACTTTATCTTCATGGACTGGCGCTCGATCGCCGATCTCGTTGCGGCCGGCGAGCAGAATTACGACGAGCTTCTCAACATCATCGTCTGGATGAAGAACAATGCCGGGATGGGAAGCCTCTATCGGTCGCGCCATGAACTTGTTGCCTTGTTCAAGAAGGGGCGGCGATCTCACGTAAACAATGTCGAGCTTGGAAAGCACGGCCGCTACCGCACGAACGTCTGGGAATATCCGGGCGCGAACAGCTTCGGGACGGATCGAAGCACGGACCTTGCGCTTCACCCAACGGTGAAAAACGTCCGAATGATCGCTGATGCGATCAAGGACGTGACCGACCCTGGGGCTATCGTGCTCGATCCCTTTGCCGGTTCGGGAACAACATTGGCTGCGGCGGAGCGTAGCCGTCGAACCTCAAGACTGATGGAATTGGATCCGCTTTATTGCGACATCATCGTCCGTCGGGGTTGCTCGATCGGTCTTCATGCCGAGCTCGAGGGCGAGGGCACGCCGTTCGAGGAGGTAGGGCGAGCACGCACTGGCGATTTTGCCGGCTTGTGCAAGCTGGAACAGGAGCCCGCGTCGTGAGCGGCGATAATGACGTAGGCTATCGCAAGCCACCAATGAATCATCAGTTCCGGCCCGGCAAGTCCGGCAATCCTAAGGGGCGACCGAAGCGTGAGCGCATCGACGTCGCTGAGCGGTTGTCCGAGCGGATTCGCTTTTCAATCAACGGCAAGGAGGAATCGAAGACGCCTTTCGAGGCAGGCCTTTTGAGCAGCGTCGGCCGAGCACTCAAGGGGGACATGCGCGCTGCCAGACGGTTTCTCGGGTACTGCAATTCTGCAGGACTGTTTGAGCGAGCGGAGCCAATCGACGATCATCAATACGTTTTGCGGATCCCTAAAGACTGGGACGATAAAGAATGGATGGCGATGTACGAACAGTTCGGCGCGCCACCGTGGAAGGGTGAACGAGACGGCTTGCCGAAGACTCCGCCGTGGGCACCCATTGGTGGTTGGTGAATTGGAATCAGATGGCAGCGAGCCCACGGCTCGGCATGCCGACGGATCGGCATACGAGGTGGGCTACGGACGGCCACCCTTGCATAGTCGGTTTCGACCAGGTTACTCCGGAAATCCGGCTGGTCGACGGAAAGGGAGCGAAGACCATTCGAAGATTATTCGCAGAGTAGCCCTCCGGCGTGTCCTCATCGATGGAAGGCTCACTCAGAAGCGAAATATCGACCTCCTACTGGAGGTGGTGCGTCGTGCCGCTGCCAAGGGAGACTTCGTCGCCTTGTCCCTGGTCAGGAAGTACACCGGCTTTGTCGAAACTGAGGAGTCCCCCATTCCGAAGGGCATTCTAATCGTCGGCGAGAAGCTCACTCAAGAAGAGTGGAAGGCTGAGTATGGGCACCTTGGCCGGCCACCGGCTTCTGCGGCCCCTGAAGCCACGAAGCGTTACGAAGATGAGCGCCCTTGCGGCGAACCGACCGCATGAAGCTGAGCTGCAACATGTTCTATCGCTTTTGCTAGTTCGTCGATCGGACACGCACTGGCGAGATTGGCAAGGCTTCGAAGGCCAATTCTCTTCCCACCGGGGAGCATCTCTGTCGGAACGACAAAGAAGCGCCATTGGCTCGGATCACAATGGTCTGCCGTCTCATCGATCACTGGATGGTGAGCAAAGACATAGAGATGGGCACTGCGACCAGGCTCGGCGAACCAATCCGCGCCCTCGTACCGCCCGACGCGGCTCCTGATATCAAATGAGCAAGCACTGGGCTTGCCATTGCTCCGGGCCCAAGTCTGTTTGGACGCAGATTGCTTAACCTCCAGTCGAACCCCATCGCTGCGCTCGAAGTCCCAAGCCGCATAATCAGCCGAGCACCATCTCCATTCCGGAGGCAGTACTGACCTGACGATTGCCTCAGCAATCAGCCCGCGAAAGTTGTTGGTGATCAGGGCGCCGCCGAATGCTGCCTTGCATGCCATTTGCCGAATGTGCGCCGGAGATGGAGGTACAACGGGGTCTGGCGAGGAATACACACTATAGTTGATAAACTGCGGTCTCTTAGATCGCCAATGCTTTGTGCATGGATATGCGCAAGCTCGTTGGCCGGAATGCTGCGAGAATTCGACGCGAGAAGGGCATGACACAGGAGCAGCTGGCTGAGCGCTCTGGCCTTAGCCAGCAGTATCTCAGCGGTCTCGAAAGTGGCCGACGCAATCCCACGATTGTGACGCTCTACGAGATTGCGACCGCGTTAGGCGTGTCCCACGTGGATCTCCTGAGGCCTTAGATCCGATTTCCACTGGACTTGGGCTGCATTTGAAGCATTGCTCATCTGTAAATCGCGGCCGGCCAATGCACCGGCTGCTGCCCTGGCCGGCTGACCGGCGGGGCTGTGGGTGGTGGGAAGGCGAGGGCGCCTTCCCCATGAAAGGACCACCCACATGACGAAGACCAAAAAGACGGAATCCTCACTCAAAGCGACCGCCGCGAAGGCCAGCAACAAGGACAAGCTGCTGGAGCTGCTCCGCCGAGCTGGCGGGGCCAGCCTTGTAGAAATCACTGAAGTCACCGGTTGGCTGCCGCACAGCGCTCGCGCGATGCTGACCGGCCTTCGCAAGAAGAGCTTTGTCATTGGCAAGGAAAAGGTCGAGGGCACCACCCGCTACTCGATCGCGAATGAGCCCGCCGCGTGAAGAAAGCGGATCGGGTTACGGAGGAGATTCGGGCGCTGGCAGCGCTCGGCCTCGCCGGTCTGCGGGATGTCTGGCGCCGGCACGGCTACGGCGAGCCGCCGAAGATGCGTTCGAAGGAGCTGCTGGCCCGCCTGCTTGCGTGGAAGATCCAGGCCGATGCATTCGGCGGGCTGGATGCGGCGACGATCCGGTTGTTGACGAGCGACCGGTTGCCGCGGCCGCGGGTGTTACTCGCGCCGGGCGCTCGGCTGGTTCGGCAGTGGCAGGGACGGCGCCACGAGGTTGACGTCTTGGAGGGCGGCTTTCAGCATAACGGAACGACCTACGGCAGCTTGTCTGAAGTCGCCCGCGCCATAACCGGCACCCGCTGGAATGGGCCGCGCTTCTTCGGCTTGCGCGAGGCCGGCGGCAAATGAGCGGGGGCGGCGAGCGCATTCGCTGCGCGATCTACACCCGCAAGTCGACCGAAGAAGGGCTCGATCAGGTCTTCAATACGCTCGATGCGCAGCGCGAGGCCTGTGAAGCCTACATCAAGTCACAGGCAGGAGAGGGGTGGCGGGCCCTACCGGAGCACTACGACGACGGTGGCTTCTCGGGTGGCAACATGGACCGGCCCGCCGTGCGGCGGCTGCTCGCCGATATCGACGCCGGAAAGGTCGACGTGATCGTCGTCTACAAGGTCGATCGACTGACACGCTCACTGATGGACTTTGCCCGAATCGTTGAGCGGCTGGAGGCTCGCGGCGTGTCGTTCGTGAGCGTCACCCAAGCATTCAACACCACCACCAGCATGGGGCGCCTGACGCTCAATGTGCTGCTCTCATTTGCCCAGTTCGAGCGGGAGGTCACCGGCGAGCGGATCCGCGACAAGATTGCAGCGTCCAAAGCCAAAGGCATCTGGATGGGCGGCAATATTCCGCTCGGATACGACCTTCAGGATCGCAAGCTCGTCATCAACCCGCGTGAAGCCGAGCAGGTGCGGCACATCTTCACGCGCTATCTGGCACTCAGATCAGGCGTTGACCTGATGCGGGAGCTTGCGGCTGACGGCATTGTCTCCAAGCGCTGCACGTCGCGGTCCGGAAAGGAGCGGGGTGGGCGGCCGTTTGGATGCGGGGCGCTGTATTATCTGCTCCAGAACCGCATTTATTGCGGAGAAATCGTCCACCGTGGGGTTAGTCATGGAGGCGAACATGACCCAATTGTTGGCAATGATCTGTTCGAAGCCGTTCAAAAGCGGCTTGCAAGCAATCGGCGGGAGCGCGGAAAGCGCCCGGCTCGAGCAATGGCCTGCCCCTTGGCGGGCGTCGTGTTCGACGCCGGTGGTCGGCTGCTGACCACAAGCTTCAGCTATGGCCGTGGTGGAAAGGCCTATCGCTACTATGTATCGCCACCGCACTCCCCGATGAAAGGCGCGAGCGGAAATGGGCGGGAGCTGCGAGTGCCGGCTGACGGCCTCGAGACGCTGGTGACCCAGTTTGTCAGGCAGGTTCTGGGGAAAGACTCATCGTGGGAAGAGTTGCGCATGCTGGTGCAACGCGTTGAAGTGAGGGATCGGAGCATCCAGCTCGTAATTTCGCCGGGTCCCCTGCTTGAGCCGCATGAGCCGCTGACGTCCGCGGTAGATCGCCTTCGAAGACATAGAGGCGAGGGCCGGGTTGAACTCGGCACAGACGGGATGCTGCGCCTTATCCTGGACCGCGGCCCGAAGTTCCGGGGTGGTTCTACCGACTCCCAGTGCCCAGAATCGCGCATCGTTGGGCCGGACGCGAAGCTCGTGTCTCGGCTGAAAGTCGGGCACCAGCTTCTCGAACGCTTCCGAATGTCGCCAATGAATCCGAATTGCCATGGCTTCGCGGAAGCTCCACGGGACCAGCGCGATCGCCGACTGATGCACCTCGGCCTGATCGCTCCCAGATTGCAAAAGCAGATGCTCGAGGGCCGATACCTAGAAGCTGGCCACCAATTTTTTAGTGGCGAATTTCCGCTCGCGTGGGCGGATCAGTTGCGACTGGCGCAAGTTCAAAACCCGTCTCATGACAATTGTGCGAAAATGTCATGAGTGGAAGAGATTGGATGTCCACTTTCGACCCATTGCGGACATTGCGCTGTGATCGGGTTGGCGCCTAGCTGCAGTCCCCATGACCATCACCGTTTGGATAGTATCTCTCGGAGAGGCTCGTGCACCTCTCGCATCTTCGGCAGCTCGCCCCTGCCGCCGACAAAATCGACGATCGGCGCGGGCGGAGCGCGGTCCCGGATGCCGCGACCGCCATTGCGCGCCTCGAAGTCCGCCTTCAGTTTGAAAACGTCGTGCTTGAGGTCGTTAGGCCTACAGCAGCTGCCGTAGCGCGCGAAGGGAATGCCGCAGGTGCAAAGCTCATCGGGCTTGACCTCGGCGAGCCGATAATAGGGGTGCGGCAATGCGTAATGCTTGCCCGGCCAGCGACCGATCACTTCATTGTGCAAGTGCCGCATCGCCCAAACCGAATAGAGGTCGATCAGCGTTGCGAGGCTTCCGCCCTCAGACCATGCGTCATCCTCCGTGGGCGAGAACGCACAGATCGAACCGTCGAAAAAATTCGTATGTCGGTCACCCATCCACCTAAAGCCCGCGGGTGTATTCCAGAACGCCCAAGCTCGCGGACCAACTCCTTTGCGGAAAGGTAAGGCTACGAGGAATGTGGCGTCCGCGTTTAGGCCCTCAATAAGGGCGCTATGCACGAGGAGCCACACTCCGTCGTCGTCGGGGAACTCACGTAGCGTCGGGTAGGCTTCTTCAAGCTCACCTAGCTGTTCTTCGTAAGCGGCCCGCAAGCTGCGGACCCGTGGCCGGGCACGGGACGCCCGTGATCGATCGGCCTGCCCTTGTCGTCCGGCGGACCCTTGCCGTGGTCGGGCTGCGGGTCTTCGCGGTCCTTGTCGTTGCTCATGGTAAGTCTCCTGGACCGCTGGTTCTGGGTCGTCGCCGTCGAAGCAAACAATGCCGCGATTGCGCACCCGAACAGCCCGGTAGCGGTCCATTGCCTCGCCGAACTGTTGCAGCACGGCTTGCCCTTCGGGAGAGAGGAGGGCTTCCAATTCCCCCGGAAGTGTGCGACTCTGTGCCAACGACACGGAAAATGGGGCAAAGGGGGGTCTGTGTCAATGCGTGTGAATCGCACAGGATCGTATGAAATCGTTTGAAACGCGGCTCGTTGAAGCCGTTCGCCGGAAGCGCGAGGGCAAGGGCTTGAGCCTCCGCGCTCTTTCAGCTGTTGTGGGTATTAGCTTCTCGACCCTCGCTCGGATCGAGCGAAGGGACGGCGTGCCTGATAACAACTCAAAAATTCGATTGCTGGAATGGCTCGGCTCGGACGCGGAAAAAGCGGGTCTGAGCTTTGAGAATGTGGCCCTCGTTCATTTCCGCGCCGGGAAGAATGCGCGATCATCAACGGTCCAGGCACTTCTAACCGCTGCTGAGTGCATCAAAAAAAGCCGTCCTCTAGAAGCGTCGGACGCAAGGGCGGGCGCCGATGATGAGGACGATGAGGACGATGATCACAAGCCATTATCGCTTTCCAAGGAAGAGCTTGAGCGAACCGCCGAGCAATTCCGCAAGGATCTAAAGCTTGCCTACAGCCACGCCTTAGACTCGCTGAAGCTGGACGTCGAAGGCATTGAAATCATCAGATTGAGAGAGACCAACTGCTTGGACGCCGCGACCGTAAGGCGCCTCAGTACCGAAGCTTGCGATGAATGGTCTGCAATGAGTGTTCCCTTGAATGAGATCCAAGATCAATGGGCCGTTCTATTGAATGATTGTCACACGCCCGAGCGGCAAAGGGTCACTCTGCTCGAAGAGGTTTGGCACATTCTCTTAGGCCACAAGCTCGTGAAGATAGCCAAGGTGGCGGAGTCATTTGGGCGAACCTACGACACAGTTGAGGAGCATGACGCTTACTACTTAGCGTCCGCCACGCTTCTACCACGCAAGGCGGTCGCCGAGGCGGTTGAGAAGCGTGAATCGTCTGACGATATCGCTAGTCGATTTGGTACATCGCCAGAACTGGTCGAATACCGAATCAAGCGACTTGGCCTTTGGCGTGACTACATCGGAAAGCGCGTAGCGCTCACATCCATGTAGCATTGGCAATTAGGCCGAGCCTCAGCACTTCCCAAACGACAGGCTCTCGGCATGAAGTTCGCATACGTAGACGAGAGCGGCGACCCAGGCCAATCTGACGTTTTCGTAATGGTGGGTCTCTTAGTTGATGCCTATCGGCTCCGCCGCATTACTTCTGACTTTGACCAACTGCTGCGTAACTTCTTGGCGCAGCATCCAGGCCACCCCAACGAGCTGAAGACCAAGAACCTCATCAATGGGCAGGGTGGCTGGAACAACGTCCAGGCGGAGGCCCGCAAGGGTTTCCTGCGTTCCGTGTGCGAACTGGCGGCGCGCGATGGAAGGCTGTTCGTGAGTGCGATTTCATTCGATCGGTTCAACGCCAATCTGCCTGAGGGTCCTCATCCTACACGGCGATCTTACTGGCACGCTGGCGGCATGTATGTGGCGGGCCTAGTCCAGAAAAAGCACCAGGACGAAAAGGCGAACAAGGGCCTCACAGTGCTCGTCATGGACGATAACAAGATGGGGATGGCGAACCTATCGGACTCGATCTACGCGCCCGACCCTTGGTTCGATTGCCTGTATCAACGACGAAAGTTGAAGAAGGGAAAGGTGACTTGGGTAGTGCGAAACGCAGCGAACCGTCTCGATCACATCGTGAACACCGCGTTCGCGATCAAGTCGACCCATTCGTCGCTGGTGCAGGTGTCCGATGCCTTGTCGTATGTCTTCCGCAGGCATCTTGAACTGAAGACAGAAGACGAAGCTTACGCTGGCGAGGCGGCGTATTATCTCGGGCTTGCGAATGTGCTGAACCCAAGGCGAGAAAAGCTCGGGCAGGGTCCCGAAGGCGACGCCCGTGACTTCTACCGCGCAATTGCACCCGATGACTGGGATCTTTGAGACTCAAGGGTCGGACGTTAGTCGCGTGGGTCACTCACTTCCCCGCCGTCCGGCAGTAGCTGGCGCTCATGAGGTCAAGCCCGGTCCGCATCCACTGATCGCGGCGAACGGATCACCCTTGTAGTTCTGCGCGATGTCGTGCGCGGCATAGAGGGAAGCCGCGGCAGCTTTGCACGTTCCCATCTCGAATTCCGCCAGTCGGTTGAAGGCCACAATCGGCTATTCAACTCATAACAATTCCGTGTTTTTGTCACCAGGACGCTCTACCTGACTCGTGCTAACCTGGTCGGTATGAGTAACGATCAAGAGATTGGCGCGATGTTTGCCACCGCTTGGCAAGCTCGAGCGAGACTGAGCGGCAGCTCCGTTTTCGGAGATGACCAAACCCTACTTCCCACCCAGAACCACGGGCGCATCCTTCATTCCTTCAACAAGTGAACACGCTCCGTCCCGGCGTGATCGTGTCGATGGACCGAATGGCTGAAGCCGCGTGTGACGCATGGGCACTGCAGGAAGCGGCGGTCGTGAAACACTGGTACTACACCCGGAAGCGCGACGCACACGCAGAGCGCACCATTACGCTGAAGGCGATGTCCGCCAACCGTAACTCATGACATTTCTGTACATTTGTCATGAGTGCTGAAGAATCCGCACCTGCGTTGACATCCATGGGGCCGCAAGTTCAATCTTCGCCGCGCGCACCATTTTTTCGCTTCAAGAACGTTTGGAAACTCAAGTGAATGCTACGCCTAACGCCACGACTCGTCGCCCAGGGAGGCGCCTCATTGGCCACGGCAAGTCAGCGAACAGCGCGGCGGAGTAATGCAAGACGGCCACAGTGACTGATTGCCGATGCGGTAATTCTCGTTAAAATCGCACGACCTCGCGATGCTCGGCGGGAGGGAACCGACTGACGGAGAGGTTCCAATGAGTTCGCCTGCTTCTCAAATCTTGGCCTGGTCTAAGTCACAGCAGCCGTGGCGCCAGTGCGCACTTCGGCGCTTGATCACCTGTTCTTTCACTAAGTCGGACGAGGACGAGCTTCTCACTCTACTGAAGGCCGATCACGGCCTGGTTGAAACGAGCATAAAGCCAGTGCCACTCACGGAGGAGCATATTCCAGACGCGACGGTTACTGATGCGTTGGTAGCTCTCGTAGAAATTACGGGCGTCCAGCGAGTTAACCAGCTCTCGACGCAGAGCGAACTTGAGTTCGGGACAAGCGGCCTCACCGTGATCTATGGTGATAATGGAAGTGGCAAATCCGGCTTCGTCCGGATCTTGAAATCAGCTTGCCGGTCCAAGGGAGCTGACGCCGTTCTCCCAAATGTTTTTGCGCAGGCGCTGACGACAGAACCGTCAAGAGCCAAGATTAGCTATCGAATGGCGAATGAGGAGAAACCGCGACAGGCACAGTGGGAGTCGGGACAAGCAACCGACGAGGAACTATCGCAAGTGAGCGTTTTCGATAGCAAGTGCGCGTCTATCTACGTTGACAATTTCAATGAATTGAAAGCCGTCCCATACTCTCTCGATTGTTTTGAGCGGCTTGCGGCGCTGTGTGACGCACTCAAGTCGCGACTTGAGCTTGAGCGAAGCGCACTGGCCGCGGCAACTGCACTACCGGTAGTGAACTTGGATGAAGGCACAGCCGCCAAATCATTCCTGGACGCGTTGGCAACGAAGTCCAAGGACCAAGTTGAGGCCTTCGCGACGCACACCGAGGCGGACGAGGAAAGGCTTACGGAACTTGAAAAGATCGTGGGCGATCCACAAGCAAGATTGGCGGAACTGAAGCTCGTTCTGCAGTCCGCCTACGAGCTCGACAAACTACTCAATCGCCTACAGCGGCACCTATCGCCGGAGGGGCTTCAAGCCCTGCACAAGGCCGCTGCCAACGCCAGCGCTGGTCATAAGGCCGCAGAGCTCGCGGCAAAGCAAGGAGCCGACGATGGATCGCTTTTGCCAGGCGTCGGATCCGCACTCTGGGGAATCCTCTACGAGGCAGCTCAGCGATATTCGGAACAAGAAGCGTATCCTGGAAAGCCATTTCCTGTGACAGATGGGGCAGCGCAGTGCGTTCTTTGTCAGCAGGCGCTCGACGACGCTGCGAAGAACCGCTTCGTCACTTTCAAATCGCTCGTGGACGACGAAGCAAGCAAAGCGGCGGATGCGGCCGATAAGGCGTTCAGCGCCAAGCTTCAAGAGCTGAAGGAGGCCACGGAAGAACTCTCAAAAATCGAGGTGCATGTTCAAGCGATCACCAAGGAGAACGCGGCGGTTGGCGGAACGCTGTCGCAGTTCGTTACCGACGCAAAAGTCTGCGCGGTCGCCATTCAGTCGCATTTTGCGGGAGCAGATCTGCCTGAGGATTTCTCTTTTCCACCGTTCCCTACGGCCCGACTGGATACCTTCCAGACGGCCGGGAAGCTCATAAAGGCAGAGGTCGAAAGCGCGATCCAAGCTGACGATACGGCCACCACAAAATCGGAACTCTCATCCCTAAAAGCAAAGAAGCTCCTTGCAGAGAATAAGGCGCAGGTCCTGGCGCGGCTGGGCCAGCTCGGCTCCCTGAAAAAACTCGATAAAGCGATAGGCGCCTGCGGAACACACGGGATTTCACAACAGGGGCGTCAGCTGCTTCAACAATACGTCACGAAAGCGCTCAACGACGTGCTTACTGAGGAGCGCAAGGCGCTTCGGATGCAGCACATACCGCTGTCGCTTCTATCTGAGGGCAAAAAGGGCGCGGAGAGACATAAGCTCAAGTTAAAGAGTGAGAGCTTCACGGGCCAGATGTCGCAAGTTTTGAGCGAGGGTGAGCATCGCGCCATGGCATTGGCTCTTTTCCTCGCGGAGCTGCGCGTGCTTGGCACGACCACACCCGTAGTGGTTGATGATCCTGTGTCGTCTCTGGACCATATCCGCGCAGAGCGCGTGGCCGCACGGCTTGTTGAGGAGGCCAAGAGCCGACAGGCAATCGTCTTTACCCACGACCTTTTCTTTTACACGACAGTGCAAACTCAGTGCGCCCATCAGCAGGTTCCGCTGCGCCGATTGGCTATCATAAAAACTCCGATCTCGACCGGTGTCATTGACCCGTCGGGCGACCCTTGGGCGGCGAAATCGGTCCCCCAACGAGTGGACTGGCTGAACAACAAGCTTTCACATGCTAAGAAGGCGTTTGAAGCTGGCAACCAAGAGGAGTTCGCCGGCCAGTCCCGCGATTTTTATTTTGGCCTCCGACCCACATGGGAGCGCCTCGTCGAGGAGTTGCTTCTCAAGAGCGTTGTGGTTCGGTTCAGGCTAAGCGTTGAGACTACGCGGCTTGCGGAGGTCGTAGTTGATGATGACCTCTTTCTAATGGTGAGCAACGGCATGTCGGAGACGTCAGCGCTAGCGGCGCACGACCAGGCGGCAATTCCTAACGCGCCTTGGCCTGAGCCTGATGAGATGGAGGCCCATTTGCGGACCCTTACGGGGTGCATCGCGGCTGTCGACGCCAAATCCAAGGCTACAAAGAAGGTGCGCGAAGCGCTGCTGAAGCCTCCTAAGGTAACTACGCATTGAACTCCACGCTCGCCGCAACTTGGACCCGAACTAGGCCCCGCGCGGACCGGAATGAGCCAACCACGCCACCACTCCTGACTTTTCCGTGCTTTTGTCTTGAATCAACTTTCGCTCGTCGTCGGAAACCGTGCACCGAAATTTCCCTTCAGAGATTGAGGCGTCGATTCGGCCGAGTTCGTCTGGTTCGGACAGTCTCTGGACACTGATGCGAGGCCGAGGACCCGCAGAACTACGCTATTCTCAGGGCCAATCAGTGGAGAGACTCGAGGGTCTGAATGTGGGTGGAGGCCCGAGCCGGAATCGAACCGGCGTGCAAGGATTTGCAGTCCTCTGCGTAACCACTCCGCCATCGGGCCGAGGCGAGCCATGTCGGTGGGATCGCGGCCGCCGTCAAGCATCAACCGGCGCGCCAATTCAACCCGTTGCCCGCACCGGGCGCGCCCGGCGAATTGACCGAAGCCGCTCATCGTTCGACCAACGGCGGTTGGCGCGACTGCAACCTGTCAGTAAGAGCAGCCTTGCATCGAAGGTGTGTTAGCGGCATATAACAGCTATGACGGTCCAGCTCCCAATCCCCGACTTCGCGGCGGCTCGCCGGGCGATGATCGAGAACCAGCTGCGCCCGGTCGGAGTAACCGATCCCGCGGTGCTCCAGGCGATGGGCTCGGTCGCTCGCGAGCAGTTCGTGCCGGAGGACAATCGGCCGCTCGCCTATGCCGACCGGTCGGTTCCGATCGGCGGCGGGCGATATTTGGCGGCGCCCGCGGTGCTCGGCCAGCTGCTGACCCAGATGGCGCCGAAGAAGGGCGAGCGAGCGCTCGTCGTCGGCGCCGGCACCGGCTACGCGGCGGCGGTGCTGGCCGCGGTCGGCTGCGACGTGACCGCGCTCGAAAGCTCGTCCGCACTGGCCGCCCGCGCTCGCGAGATCGGGATCAACACGGTCGAAGGACCGCTCGAGGAGGGCCATTCGGCCGGCGTGCCTTATGATCTGATCGTCATCGACGGCGCGGTCGAATTCATTCCAGACGCGATCATCCAGCAGCTGGTCGACGGCGGCCGGCTCGGCGCCGCGCTTGCCGAGGGCGGGGTCACTCGGCTGATCGTTGGCCAGAAGGTCGCCGGCGCATTCGGCTATCTGTCGATCTCCGACGCCGCAGTCGCCGCACTGCCGGGATTCAGCCGGCCCCGGGGATTCAGGTTCGAAAGGTGAGCAAGGTGTTGCGTAAACTTGCACTAGGGACTCTGGCGGCGGCGCTGATGGCCGGAACGGCGTCGGCCGACACGCTGCGCGAGGCGCTGCTGTCGACCTACCGGACCAACCCGACCATCACCGGCCAGCGCGAGGCGCTTCGGGCGACCGACGCCAACGTGGCGATCGCGCGGGCCGCCGGGCGGCCGCAGGTCAGCGCGACCGCGGGCATCAACCGCGACCTGACCCGAAGCGGGATTCTCGATACCGGCGGCAAGGGTCCCGACCTGTCGGTGGGGCTGGACCTCAGCTACCCTTTGTTCAACGGCGGCAGCGTCCGTAACAGCGTCCGCGCCGCCCAGACACGGGTGGAAGCGGGTCGCGCGACTCTCCGGGCGGTCGAGGGCGACGTGTTCACCGAGGCGGTGGCCGCCTACATGGACGTGATCCGCGACCGGGCGATCGTCGAATTGAACGCCAACAACGTCCGGGTGCTCGGAACCAACCTCGAGGCGACTCGCGACCGGTTCGAGATCGGCGATCTGACCCGCACCGACGTCGCCCAGTCCGAGGCGCGGCTGCAGCTCGGCCGGGCGAACCTCGCCACCGCGCAGGGGCGGCTGACGTCGAGCGAGGAGAATTACCGGCGGGTGATCGGCAAGCGCCCGGAAGCGCTGGCGCCGCCGCCGCCGCTGCCGCCGCTGCCGTCGACCCCGGACGAAGCGGTGCGCATCGCGCTTGCCAACAACCCCGACCTGATCGCGGTCACCCGCCAGGCTTCGGCCGCCGGGTTCGACGTCAGCGTCGCCCGAGCGGGCCGGCTGCCGACGGTGTCGAGCGTGGTCAGCGGCACCTACATCAATGCCCTGGGCGGCAATCCGGGCCCGCTTCCGAGCACTGGCACGCAGACCAGCGCCGGCCTCAACGCGCGCATCCCGCTCTACCAGGGTGGGCTCCCGGCGGCCCGGATTCGAGCCGCCCAGGCGCTCGAGGGCCAGTTCCTCGAGCAGATGATCGCTACCGAGCGGGCGGTGGTCTCCAACACCCGGTCGGCGTTCGCCAGCTACCAGGCGGCGCAGAACGCGATCGCGTCGAACGTGGTGGCGGTCAACGCCAACGAGCTGGCGCTCGAAGGCGCCCGCGCCGAGCAGAGCGTCGGCACCCGGACCGTGCTCGACGTGCTCAACGCCGAGCAGGAGCTCTTGAATGCCCAGGTCGCGCTGGTGACCGCGCGGCGCGACGCCTATGTCGCCGGCTTCCAGCTCTTGAACGCGATGGGCCAGGCGGAGGCCGACGATCTGGGGCTCGAAGGCGGGCCGCTTTACGACCCGCTCGGCAATTACCGCCGAGTCTCCAGCAACTGGAACGACTGGGCCAACGATCGCCGCCACGACCCCGTCGCGACCCGCACCGTGACCCCCAGTGAGGTACCGGTGCCTCTGGGGCGGGTGCTGACCGAGCCGGTCACCACGTCCGGGGTGACACAGCCGCCGCAATAAGCGATAGAATTTTCGCGATGCAGTCCCCCGGCCGCGAACCTTCGATGGAAGACATCCTGGCGTCGATCAAGAAGGTGATCGCCGATGAGAAGGACCTGCGCACGGCTGCCCCGCGCGATCCGGAACCGACCGAAGAGGCGCATTCCGAAGGCAGCGAGGACGACGTGCTCGAGCTCGACAAGCCGCTGGCGCCGCCGGTGGATCTGGGCCCGCCGCTGGTCGACGAGGGGATCGCCGAGACCAGCCGCCATTCGCTCGAGACGCTGTCGACCATCGCCGCCAGCGTTCCAGCGCCGCCGCCGGTCAATCCGCTCGAGGACATGATCCGCGAGATGCTCCGGCCGATCCTCAAGCAATGGCTCGACGATCATCTGCCGGGCATTGTCGACGAGCATGTGAAGCGTGAGATCACTCGGATTACCGGGCGTCCGCTTTAGAGCTTCCAATCGCCACCGCGGTTGATGCTGCGCTGCAGCGCGGTTAGGCGCGGGCCGATGACCTCGCTTGCCAAGACCTTCGAGCCCGGCCCGATCGAGCAACGCTGGTACGAGCATTGGGAGACGCGCGGGCTGTTCCGGCCCGACCGCGGCGATGCCGAGCCGTGGACCATCGTCATGCCGCCGCCCAACGTCACCGGCTCGCTGCACATCGGTCATGCGCTCGACAACACGCTGCAGGACATCCTGACCCGGCATGCGCGGATGCGGGGCAGGGATGCGCGCTGGGTGGTCGGCATGGACCATGCCGGGATCGCCACCCAGATGGTCGTCGAGCGCCAGCTCGAGGAGCGGCAGGACAAGCGCACCAATTACACGCGCGACGAGTTCGTCTCCAAGGTGTGGGAGTGGAAGGAAGAAAGCGGCGGCCAGATCACCCGCCAGCTGCGGCGATTGGGCGCGTCGTGCGACTGGGCCCACGAGCGCTTCACCATGGACGACGGCTTTCGCCGCGCGGTCACGCATGCGTTCGTCGAGCTGTATCGGCGCGGGCTCGCCTATCGCGACAAGCGGCTGGTCAACTGGGACCCCAAGTTCCAGAGTGCGATCAGCGACCTCGAGGTCGAGACGCGCGAGGTCCACGGCCATTTCTGGCACCTCAAATACCCGCTCGCCGAGGGCGATGGGCACGTGTCGGTCGCGACGACGCGACCCGAGACGATGCTCGCCGACATGGCGGTCGCGGTGCACCCGGACGACGAGCGCTACCGGGCGCTGGTCGGCAAGGCGATCCGGCACCCGATCACCGGCCGGCTGATCCCGATCATCGCCGACGAGCATGCCGATCCGGAGCTTGGAAGCGGCGCGGTCAAGATCACTCCGGGGCACGACTTCAACGATTTCGAAGTCGGCAAGCGGGCCGGGTTCAAGCCGGCCGAGATGCTCAACATGTTCGATGCCGAGGCTCGGCTGGTGCAGACCGCCGACGGGCTGATTCCCGGGGATCTGATCGGTCTCGACCGCTTCGAGGCGCGCAAACGCGTCGTGGCGATGCTGGAGTCGGAAGGCGTGCTCGAGAAGGTCGAGGAGCGGGTGATCCCGACTCCTTTCGGTGACCGGTCGGGGGCGGTGATTGAGCCGTGGCTGACCGACCAATGGTATGTCGATGCCGCCAAGCTGGCCGCGCCGGTGCTCGAAGCAACGCGCTCGGGTGCGATCAAGATCGTGCCGAAAACCTGGGAAAAAACCTGGTTCAACTGGCTCGAGAATATCCAGCCCTGGTGCGTGTCGCGCCAACTATGGTGGGGCCACCGGATTCCGGCCTGGTTCGATGAGGACGGCAAGGTGTTTGTCGCCGAAACCGAGGAGGAAGCGCAGCGCGAGGCCGACGACAAGACGCTCCAGCAGGACGACGACGTGCTCGACACCTGGTTCAGCTCCGCGTTGTGGCCATTCGCGACTTTGGGCTGGCCGGACGAGACCGATGAGCTCAAGCGCCACTACCCCAACGACGTGCTGATCTCGGGTTTCGACATCCTGTTCTTCTGGGATGCGCGGATGGCGATGCAGGGCCTCGAGTTCATGAATGAAGTGCCGTGGCGCACGCTGTACCTGCACGGGCTGGTCCGCGATGCGGTCGGCCAGAAGATGTCCAAGTCGAAGGGCAACACGGTCGACCCGCTGGGGTTGATCGACCGCTACGGCGCCGACGCGCTGCGCTTCACTCTGGCGGCGATGGAAAGCCAGGGCCGCGACATCAAGCTCGAGGAGAAGCGGGTCGAGGGCTATCGAAACTTCGCGACCAAGCTGTGGAACGCGGCGCGCTTCCTGCAGATGAACGGCGTCGGCGCGAGCCAGAGCATCGCCGCGCCGCAGGCCCGGCTGCCGGTCAACCGCTGGATCATCGGCGAAGTGGTCGAGACATTGGCGAAGCTCGACCGGGCGTTCGACGAACTGCGTTTCGACGACATGGCCGACTCGATCTACCACTTCACCTGGGGGACCTTCTGCGACTGGTACGTCGAGCTGGTGAAGGGCGCGTTCGACGACGAGACGCGCGCGGTCGCCGCCTGGGCATTCGACCAGATCCTGGTGATGCTCCACCCGTTCATGCCCTTCGTCACCGAGGAGCTGTGGCACGCGATGCCTCGAGACGGGGACTCGCGGCCCTACGAGCTGATCCTGGCCAAATGGCCGGCGCCGGAAGCCGTCATTGATCGAGATGCAATGTCGGAGATCGATTGGTTGATCACGCTCGTTTCGGAAACGAGAAGTGCGCGAATGAGCATCAACGTCCCTCCCGCGGCGAGGACTGACTTGTGGGTGCTCGCGGAATACCAAGCATCGGAGGGCCCCCGCCACACCGCTCCTCCAACGGCCGAACTTGTGGGAAGAGTAGAGCGCAATAGAGCTACTTTAGCTCGCATGGCCCGACTGAATTACGTAACTTTTTTCAACACGGGAGTTCAGTTTGATCTGCGCTCCGGGGAGCGATTTGACAGGACCACATCGGAACGCCCGATAGCGGATCCTGGCATTCAAGTAGTGGCTGCAGGCAATACATATTTCCTTCCCTTGCAAGGGTTAGTCGATTTCGACGCTGAGCGAACTCGTTTAGCTGATTCACTCGCCGCGACCGAGAAAGAGCGCGACAGCCTCGCGGCTCGCCTCGACAACCCGGCGTTCACCGAGCGCGCCAAGCCCGAGGCGGTCGAGAAAGCGCGCTCCGACCACGCCGAGCGCGCGGCGGAGGCGGAGCGGCTGGCGGCGGCCCTAGCTCGCCTGGGTTGAATCGGCCATTTGCTCGGGGCGCGGCGCCGCGACCAGGATAGCGGCTCGCGCGACCCGCACGACCACCGGAGTCTCGGCCAGCAGCTCGCCGTCGATCGAGATCTTCTGCGGCGGCCGGGCCACGATCCTGAGCTCGGGGGCGTGGAACTCGCTCACCGTCTGCTCGCGGCCGCGCAGCTTGAACAAGGTCGCGAACCAGCTCCAGGCGAGGCCCCAAAGGCTTCGGCCGGTGACCGCCTGCACGACAATTCTGCCGCTGGTCAGCTCGGCATTCTCGACCAGCTCGACGCCGCCGTGGAAGCTGCCGTTGGCGATCCGCGCCTCGGTCGCCCACATCCGGTGAACCCGGTCGCCCTCGTAGACGTGCAGCCGGAACGGACGGAATTTGAAGGCGACCCGGATCGCCCAGATCAGATAACCGAGCATCCCCAGGTAGCGCTTGAGCTTGCTCGGGACGCTCTCGGCGATCAGCGGGGACATGCCCATTGCCGCCGCATTGGCGAAATAGTCGCCGTCGATCGAGCCGAGGTCGATGCGCTTCTTGCGCCCGTGAGCGATCACGTCGATCGCCCCGTCCAGGTCGAGCGGCAGGCCGAGCGTGCGGGCGAAGCTGTTCGCCGTGCCGAGCGGCAGCACCGCGAACACGGTGTCGTGGCCGAGGAAATCGTCGACCACCGTCGAGAGCGACCCGTCGCCGCCTCCGATGATGATCATCGGCGCCTTGTTGGCGATCGCTTCGCGAACGATCGGCCGCATCTCATCGGGATCGTCGACCGCATGCTCGGCGAGCACCTCGACGCCCGCCGCCTTCAATTTCGAGCAGGAATCTTCGAAGGCCTTCTGTCCGCGGCGGCTGTGGACGTTGACGACCACAACGACCTGTTTGGGAAGCGCGTCGGTCGACATTGCGGCTGAATGCGCGAGCCGCACCTTTCTTTCCAACCGGATCACGCGCTAGACGCGCGGCGAATGACCGAGCCAAGCTTCCCTGCGATGCGCATGCGGCGCGGCCGAGCCAGTCCGTGGATGCGCGACATGCTCGCCGAGCACCGGCTGCACCCGAGCGACCTGATCCTGCCGATGTTCATCTGCGAAGGGCGGGGCTGCGAGGAACCGATCGACTCGCTGCGCGGGGTCAGTCGCTGGAGCGTCGACCGGCTTGCGGAGCGGGCGAGGCAAGCGGCCGACCTCGGCATCCCGTGCGTCGCCTTGTTCCCCAACACGGCCGAGGCCCTGCGCACCGACGATGCCCGCGAAGCGCTCAACCCGGGCAATCTCATCTGCCGCGCGATCGAAACGATCAAGAGCGCGGTGCCCCAAATCGGCGTGCTGACCGACGTCGCGCTCGACCCCTACACGAGCCACGGCCACGACGGCGTGATCGACGAGTGCGGCTGCGTCCGCAACGACGAGACCGTCGCGATCCTCGCCCAGCAGGCGCTGGTGCAGGCGGCCGCGGGAGCGGACATCATCGCCCCGTCCGACATGATGGACGGCCGCGTCGGGGCGATCCGCCAGGGCCTCGAAACCGCCGGCTATAGCGACGTCGCGATCATGGCCTACGCGGCCAAATATGCGTCGGCCCTCTACGGGCCGTTCCGCGACGCGGTCGGCTCGGCGGGGCGGCTGAAGGGCGACAAGCGCGCCTATCAGATGGACCCGGCCAACAGCGCCGAGGCGCTGCGCGAGGTGGCGCTCGATATCGCCGAGGGGGCGGACATGGTGATGGTCAAGCCCGGGCTGCCCTATCTGGACGTCATCGCCCGGGTGAAGGAGCGGTTCGGAGTGCCCACCTTCGCTTACCAGGTATCGGGCGAGTACGCGATGATCGAGGCCGCGGCGGCGGCCGGGGCCGGCGACCGCGACGCGCTGCTGCTCGAGACGCTGATCGCCTTCAAGCGCGCGGGGGCGACCGGAATCCTCACCTATCACGCTCTGGACGCGGCCAGATTGCTGAACAACAGGGACGTTTGACCGGCTAGCCGCCGAGGCGGGCCTGGAGAGCGTCGATCGTTTGCGAGTGGCGGCGGTCGAGCGCCCCGACCTGGGCCGCGGCGGCTTCGATCGCGGCGAGGTCGGCGGGGGCGATCCCGCCCTGTCTGGCCAGAGCGGACGCGGCGAGCGCGTCGATGTCACCAAGCGCCCGGGTCGTGGGTCCCCGCGCGGCGACCGCCGCCGACAGGGCTTGCTGCGCGACCACCCAGCTTTCGCTCTGACG
>NZ_JACCSU010000063.1 GCF_013812825.1 Sphingomonas sp.
GGGAAGCCTCCCTCGAGATAAGGTATCTTTGAGCCGTGGAAGACCACCACGTTGATAGGCCGGGTGTGGAAGCGCAGTAATGCGTGAAGCTAACCGGTCCTAATTGCTCATTTCGCGCTTGAGAGTCTCACCATCATCGACGGCCCTGCCGGCGATCTGGAATGGTTCTCGGCTAGATGCCCAGAATACCCAAGTGCACGATTTCTAGATTTCCTGTTTTGCGCTGGCCCCATAGCTTGGTGACCATAGCGTCCGTGACCCACCCGATCCCATCCCGAACTCGGCCGTGAAACCGGACAGCGCCGATGGTACTACTGCCTAAGCAGTGGAAGAGTAGGTCGTCGCCAGGCTTTGAAGCCAGCGCATTGCAGGAAAACCCATTCACAATCTCATTCAAAGCCGCTGCCGGCCAGTCCGAGCGGCGGCTTTGTTGTTTCGAGCTCAGCCGCTCGGCGGCACGCTTCATGCGTGTCGGCGTAGGTTGAGCGAAAGTTGGCGCGGGGTGGAGCAGCCCGGTAGCTCGTCAGGCTCATAACCTGAAGGTCGCAGGTTCAAATCCTGCCCCCGCAACCAACAAATCACCGCTAGGCCAAAGGCCTGGCGGTTTTTTTGTGCCCGCCAAAGCAGCCGCGCTCGCCTTGGGAGACCCGTCCTTGCGGGGTCACTGCGTGAGCGAAAACACGAACACCGCGCTGCCGCGCTCGTGGCCGATGAGGTCGGGTGCGAAGCCTTCGACCCAGCCTCCCCAGCCGGTCGGAACGGCGATATATTGCCTGCCGGCGACGCTGTAGGTGACGGGATTGGAGTGGATCCCCGTGCCGGTCCGGAATTGCCAAACCTGCCGCCCGGTCGTTGCATCGAGCGCGATGAACTGGCCATCGGGAGTGCCGACGAAAACGAGGCCTCCGCCGGTGCTGAGCAGCGACGCGAGGATCGGAAACTTGTAGCGCCAGTGCCAGGCGAGCGACCCGTCGGTGCGAAACGCCTTCACTCCACCGCCGTGCATCTGGCCAGGCGAGATCTGGAAGTCGCCGCCGAGATAGTCGAGGCTTTCCTTGAACTCCTGCTCGAAGCCGCGGACGGTCGCGCAATAGTCGAGATAGGGCGTGTAGAGGAGGCCGGTGCTGCGGCTGTAGGTCGCGTGCGGCCATTCCTTGGCACCGGCCGGCCCCGGGCATATCTCGGTGCCCTGCGGAGTGGGGACCGCGGCCGGGATCACGGCGCCGCTGGCCGGATCGATCCGGCCCCAGGTCATGCGCCCGCCGAAGGGCGTCACGCTGACCCTCTGGCCAGTGACCCGGTCGAGCACGAACATGTACCCGTTCTTGTCGAAGTGGGCGAGCAGCCGCCGCCCGCCTTGCTCGAACAGGATGTTCTCGTTGACTCCGTCGTAATCCCACACGTCGCCCGGCGTGTACTGGTAGTGCCAGCGGATCGAGCCGTCGTCCGGGTCCATCGCCAGCACCGAATTGGTGAACAGGTTCGAGCCCGGCCGGTTGGACTTGTGGAACACGGGTCCCGGGTTGCCGGTGCCCCAATAGACGAGATCCAGCGCGGGGTCGTAGGTGCCGGTGATCCATGCCGTGCCGCCGCCGCGGTACGATGCGTCCGTGTTGCCCCAGGTTTCGGACCCCGGCTCGCCCGGCGCGGGGACGGTATAGCGCCGCCACACCCGCTGCCCGGTGGCGATGTCGAATGCGTCGATATGGCCGCGAACGCCATATTCCGCACCCGACGAGCCGACGATGACGAGGTTCTTGACGACAAGCGGGGCCATCGTCGAGCTCTCTCCGGCACGCGGGTCGAGCCACACGGTGCGCCAGACCGGATGCCCGGTGCGGGCGTCGATCGCGATCAGATGGCCGTTCGGGCTCGAATAGAAGACTCGGCCCCGAGCGACGGCGACACCGCGATTGACGTTGCCGCAGCACAGCGGGATGTCGAGCGGGATCTGGTGCCGATAATGCCACAGCTCCTCGCCCGTGGCGGCGTTGATCGCCCACACGTGCCCGTCGAAGCCGGACAGGAACATGACTCCGTCGACGACGATCGGCGCCGACTCCAGCGAGTAGGCGGGCGGGGTCGCCATCAGCCCGATGGGCGCGGACTGGAACACCCATGCCGGCCTTAGCCGCGAGACGTTGCTGGCGTTGATCTGGTCGAGTGCCGAGAAACGCTGGCCGTCGTAGGCGCCGTAATAGGTCAGCCAATTGTGCGGCTCATTCCTCGCGCCGACGATCCGCTCGAAGGTAACCGAGTCTGCGACCGGCGGCGCCTGGCCCCGCTGCGCGGAATCGAGCGGCGGCCCGTCGAACGGCTTGGCCGTCTGGGTAATCGGCCACTGCGGGCCCATCTGCGATGGATAGCAGCTCGCAAGGCCGCCCATTAGCGCGAGTGCAAAAAGCTTAGTGCTGATGCGCACGCGGGGGCCTCCTTCCGCCGGGTTGAGGCTGGCGAGGACGGTCGAGGCGCGCTCCTGGTGGCACCTCGCCTTTCACGAACACAAAGCCGAGCATTCCCCGGGGCGCGTGGTTCGCGACCGGGCAGCCGAACCAGTAGAGACCGGGCTCGTCGAGCGTGACACGGACGACGCCCCGGGTCTGCGCGGGCAGCTGGAGCAGCTGCCGGCTGCCGTTGCTGGGAGCGAACATGGCGTGCGGCCGGTGATCCTCGTTGGTGATGTCGATCTCGAGCGTTCCGCCGCGCGGCAGGATCAGGATCGCCGGGTACCAGAGGTATTCGTCTTTGGGCACTCGAATGCGGCTGCGCATGATTCCGTCGGCTCCGACCGACGCCCGCATCGCTCCGCCGGTTGCGTAGAGCCGCCCGATCAAGGCCTCGTTGGGCGCGTCGAGATTAGGCAGTTCGTTGAGCACGACCGCCATTTCCGGGTCGAGCTGGGCGAGCACATTGGGGCGCAGGATTCCCAAATATTCGCAGGCGGCAAGGGTGCTGCAAAGCAGCGCCGCAGCACCCATCCGCAACAGGGGCCGTCGGTTCATCACCAACACTCCTTCCAGCCCAAACCGCCCCCGGCCGCTTGGAAGAGACGGTCATTCTATCCCTCAACGACGGTGTTGGAAATAACCCCTGTTGCCCCAAGCCGGTTCAGGGTCCGGCTTCGAATGCGCGCCTTCCACTCCATCGCCCGCCGCACCCGCCTCTCGACCGACGGATGCGAATAGAAGATCGCTTCCTGCACGGGATGCGGCCGCGGGTATCGATACTCGGCGGTCTTGACCAGGGCCGACGCGAGCCCGTCCGGCTCGTTCACCGTCCGCAGCGAATAGGCATCCGCTTCGCTCTCGCCGATCCGCGACAGAGCGTTGGTGATCGGCATCGCCAGCAGCGCGAACAGCGAAACCAGGAACAGCAGCACCGGAACGCCGCGCGGCTCGCCGATCGCGGCGGTCGAGCCGAACGCGCGAGCGAACGAAGGGAACAGGCGATCGGCGAGGAAGAACAACAGCACCGCCAGCAGCGAATAGACCGCGACTCCGCGCCACACGTGGCCGAGCACGTAATGGCCGACTTCGTGCCCGGTCACCGCCCTCACCTCCTCGAGCGACGCCTGCTTCAACGCGACGTCCGAAATCGCGATTCGCGCCGATCCGAGCACGCCCGAGACATTGGCGGTGAAGTTGTTCGACTGCCGCGAACCGTCGTACATGAAGATCCGGTTGGCGGGGATGTCCGCCTGCTGCGCCATCTCCTCGAGGGTGTCGCGCACCGGCCCCGCCGGCACCGGCTGGTACTGGTTGAACAGCGGCTCGATCAGGATCGGCGAGAGCAGCATCAGGAACGCGAGCGCGGCCGCGGTCAGGCCGCCCGACCAGATCCACCAGCGCCGGCCGGTGCGGTTGATCAGCGCATAGACGCCGAGCAGGAACAGCCCGCCGATCACCGCCGTAAGCAGCCCTGCGATGGTGCCCTGGACGAGGAAGTCGCCGAGCGGCTGGCTGGAGCGGTCGTACGCCCGCTCGCGCCACCAGCCCTCGTAGATCGACCATGGGAGACCGAGAATCCCGGAAATCAGAAGATAGGTCGCGGCGACGAGAAAGGCGCGCATCGCGAAACTTCGCCGCTCGAGCCTCGCCTGGAGCCGGTCGAGGACCCCCCAGCGGACCACCAGCCAGGCGATGACCCCGGTGACGATCAGTCCCCACAAGAGGTGCCAGTGATTGCCGATCGTGTAGGCCGCCGCCTTGTCCAGATTGTCGGCGCCGACACTGTCGATGTAGCGGGCGGTCGCCGTTTGGGCGTTGAATGCCATCATCCCCTCCAGCCGCATCGGCCCGCTGCCGTTTTACCGCGCGCCGTCAGCCGCGCCAGCCCTTGCGGTTGTGGCATCGAAACGGCTTTCGAAGCGTCTTTCGATGACACCAAATGGAGGGCGCGATGGCTTCGGTGAGATTGAGATGGAAACTGCTGCGTGATCTTGATCAATGGCTGACGGTGCCGATGGCGCTGCTCAGCCTCGCGTGGCTGCTGATCGTCGTGTGGGAGCTGGTTTCCGGCTCGACGGAATTGCTGACCACCGTCGGCACGACGATCTGGGTCATTTTTATCCTCGAGTTCGCGATCCGCTTTTCGCTGGCTCCCGACAAGCTGCCGTTTCTGAAATCGAACTGGTTGACGGTCCTCGCGCTTGCGGTGCCGGCGCTGCGCCTGTTCCGCGCTCTGAGTTTCCTGCGCGCGGCGCGAGCGCTCCGTGGCTTCCGCCTGGTGCGCATCGTCGCCACCGCCAACCGCAGCATGAATGCGTTGAAGGGCACGCTCCAGCGGCGCGGCTTCGGCTACGTCGCCGGGCTGACCGTCCTGGTTATCGGCCTCGGGGCGGCCGGCATGCTCAACTTCGAGAACGCCCGCGAAGTCGAAGGCGGCTTTCGCGATTATGGCCACGCCTTGTGGTGGACGGGCATGCTGATCGCCAGCATCGGCACCGACTTCTGGCCGTCGACGACGGAAGGCCGAGTCCTCGCCATGCTCCTCGCCCTCTATGGCCTCGCGATGTTCGGCTACATCACCGCCACCTTCGCCAGCTTCTTCGTCGGTCGCGACGCTCAAGAGGCGCGGGGTCCGGTGGCCGGCAGCGGGGACGTCAAGCTGGTGCTGAAAGAAGTCCGTGCTCTCCGCGCCCAGCTGGCGACGAGGACCTGAGTCGGAACGCGGCGGCGCGGAGGCGATTTGTCCCCCAATGGCCAGGACCCAAGCCCCTCCGGCGCCGATGGAAGCGCTGCTCGCCGCCGAGCTGCCCGACGGCGAGGGCTGGCAATACGAGCCCAAGTGGGACGGCTTCCGCTGCCTCGCCGGCCGCGGCGGCGGCAAGGTCGAGCTCACGTCCAAGTCGGGCAAGCCGCTGGGGCGCTACTTCCCCGAAGTCGTCGCGATGCTCGAGACCCTGAAGGAAAAACATTTCCTGCTCGACGGCGAGCTGATTCTGCCGGTCGGAGACTCGTTGTCGTTCGAGGCACTGCAGATGCGGCTGCACCCGGCCGAAAGCCGGATCCGCAAGCTGTCGCGAGAAACTCCGGCCGAGTTCATGCTGTTCGACCTGCTGTCGCTCGGCGCCAAGTCGCTCGCCAGTCAGCCGCTGGCGGATCGCCGCGCCGCGCTCGAGAAGTTCTACGCGAGGCAGCGCGTTACGGGATTGCTGCTGTCGCCGGCGACCCGCGATCATGATGCCGCGCTCGGCTGGCTGAACCGCAGCGGCGGCGCCCTCGACGGGGTGATCGCCAAGCGGCTCGACCTCGAATACCGGCCGGGCGAGCGGGCGATGGTCAAGGTCAAGCAGCAGCGCACCGCCGATTGCGTGGTCGGCGGCTTCCGCTACGCCGAGAAGAAGAAGGAGGTCGGCTCGCTTCTGCTCGGCCTCTATGACGGCTCCGGCTTGCTCCACCATGTCGGCTTCACCTCCGCTCTCAAGGCCGAGGACCGGCCGGCGCTGACGGACCAGCTCGAAGCCATGGTCGAGCCGCCAGGCTTTACCGGCAATGCCCCGGGAGGCCCGAGCCGCTGGAGCACCGCCCGCTCGATGGCCTGGCAGCCGCTGCGGCCCGAGCTGGTCGTCGAGGTGCGCTACGACCAGGTGACCGGCCGCCGCTTCCGCCACGGCACCGGCCTTGTCCGCTGGCGGCCCGACAAGGACCCGATGCAGTGCACCTTCGACCAGCTCGCCCCCGGGCTGCGCCCGTCCGAGCTTGCCGAGCTGTTCGCCGCATGACCGCGCTTCCCGGCCTTTTCGACACTCCGCCCGTCGCCGGCCTCAAATACGCCGAGAGCGTGGTCAGCCGTGCCGAGGAGCACGAGTTGCTGGAGCGGCTTGGAGGGCTCGATCTCGCCCCGTTCCGCTTCCACGGATGGCTCGGCAATCGCAAGACCCAGAGCTTTGGCTGGCGTTACGATTTCGAGGACTCGAGCTTCACTCCGGCCGAGCCGGTGCCCGATTGGCTATCGCCGCTGCGCAACCGCGCGGCGAGCTTTGCAGGCCTGGGACCCGACGAGTTCGTGCATGTTCTGCTCGCTCGCTACGACCCCGGCGCCGGCATCGGCTGGCACCGCGACCGCCCGGTTTTCGACAAGGTCGTCGGGGTCTCGCTGGGCTCGCCGGCGACCCTGCGCTTCCGCCGCCGAACGGCCAGCGGTTTTCAGCGCTCGAGCCTGCCTGTGGAGCCGCGCTCGGCCTATCTGCTCACCGGCGAAGTCCGCCATGAGTGGGAGCACAGCATCGCGCCCGGCGAGCAGCTGCGCTTCTCGATCACCTTCCGGTCGCTTTCGGATTCGGGGCGAAAAAAAGCCCAAGCTCAGCGCATCTCGTAGCCCGCCAGGCACTCCGCGACCCACCGGGCGGCGGTCAGCGCGCTGAGGTCGGTCGGGTCGAGCGGCGGGTCCCATTCGGTCAGATCGATCACCCGCACGCGCGGGTCGGAGGCCAGCTTGCGCACCGCGGCGAAGAAGTCCGCGACCGCCATCCCGCCCGGCCGAGCGCCCGGCGCGGCCGGGAATTGCGAGCGGTCGATCACGTCGATGTCGCAGTCGATCACCAGCGCGTCGCAATGCGCGACATGGTCGAGCGCGTGGGCGATCGCCTGGTCGATGCCTTCGCGCCGGATGTCGCCCATCGTCACGACCAGATTGCCGGCCTCCTCGGCGGCGCGGTGCATCGCCAGGCTGTTGGCGAAGCTCGCAAGCCCGACCTGGGCGATGTTGGCGCCCGGCAGCCCATCCTCGAGCAGGGCGCGAACCGGATTGCCGTTGCTCAGGCCCTCGGCCGTGTCGCGCATGTCGAAGTGCGCGTCGAGGGTGATGAGGCCGATCTCCTCCAGTTCGCCGCCGAGCCCGAGCACTGCCGGCCGGGTGATCGCATTGTTGCCCCCCACGAGGAGGGTCAGCGCATGCGCCTCGGTGCTTTCGCGCACCGCGACGCTCAACGGCGCCGTCGCCTGCTCGATGGTCATACCGGCGACATCGACATCGCCGCGGTCGCCGATCCGGGTCGCGAGCTCGCGCCCGGTCTCGACGTCGTATCGCCCGATCCGCTTCATCGTCGCGCGCAACAGCGCCGGCGCAAGGTCGCACGAGCCGGCGCTCACCGAGCCGGCGGCGAGTGGAGCGCCCAGCAGGCCGACCGGCGCGGCGCCGGGGCGCTCGACCAGCAGCTCGGCGAGATTGGGCCATCGGGACGGCGGGCTCGGCATCCTTTTGACGGTAACACCGGCGCTGCCCTAAGGCGATTCCGACATGTGGGACCGCCTCCTGATCGACTGCCACGTCGCGACCATGGATCCGGCTCCCGGCGATCCCCTGGGCGTGATCCGCAACGGCTCGATCGGCATTCAGGACGGCAAGGTGGTCCGCGTCGGCAAGCGCACCGAGCTCGCCGGCTTCCGGGCCAAGGAGGTGGTGGCGCTCGACGGCGCCTGGGTGACCCCCGGGCTGATCGACTGCCACACCCATCTGGTGTTCGGCGGCAACCGCTCCGACGAGCATGCGCTACGCCGCTCGGGCGCTTCGTACGAGGAGATCGCCCGGGCCGGCGGAGGCATCGCCTCGACTGTCGCCCGGACCAGCGCCGCTTCGGAACCCGAGCTGCTCGAAAGCGCCCGCGGACGATTGCACGCGTTGATGGCCGGCGGAGTGACGACCGTCGAGATCAAGTCGGGCTACGGCTTCGATCCCGGCGCCGAGCTGCGGCTGCTCGAGGTCGCCAGATCGCTCGGCGCGAGCGAGTCGGTGCGGGTCGTCGGCACCCTGCTGGCGCTGCACGCCTTGCCCAGGGGCCGGGACCGCGCCGAGTTCGTCGACGAAGCGGTCGAGCAGCTGATCCCGGCGGCCGCCAAGGCCGGGCTGGCGACCAGCGTCGACGCCTATTGCGAGACCATCGGCTTCAGCCCCGAGGAAGTCGCGCGCCTGTTCAAGGCGGCCGCCGATCACGGCCTTCGGGTCAAGCTCCACGCCGAGCAATTGTCCAACCAGAACGGCGCCGCGCTGGCGGCCGAGCACCGCGCCCTGTCGGCCGACCATCTCGAATATCTCGATGAGGCCGGCGCCAGGGCGATGGCCGAGGCCGGCACCGTCGCGGTGCTCCTGCCGGGTTCCTTCTACGCGCTTCAGGAAACCCGCAAGCCGCCGGTCGAGCTGCTGCGCGAGCATGGCGTGCGAATCGCGGTCGCGACCGACTGCAACCCCGGCACCTCGCCGCTGCTGTCGCCGACCCTGGCGATGAACATGGCCTGCACCCTGTTCACCCTGACGCCCGAGGAAGCGCTCGCCGGAATGACCATCAACGCCGCGCACGCGCTCGGCCTCGCCAAGCAGATCGGCAGCATCGCTCCGGGCAAGGCCGCCGACCTTGCCGTGTGGCGCCTCGAAAGCCTGGTCGAGCTCGGCTACTGGATCGGCCTGCCGGGCCCGGCCCGACGCATTTTCGCAGGGTTGGACGCTTGATGGCCACCGACGGTCCGCGCCGCGACAACAGCCGCCAGATCCGCGCCCGCCGCGGCAGCGACATCGTCGCCAGGAGCTGGGCGACCGAAGCGGCGGTCCGGATGCTGATGAACAACCTCGACGACGAGGTCGCCGAGGACCCGCAAAGCCTGGTCGTCTACGGCGGCATCGGCCGGGCGGCGCGCAACTGGCCATGTTTCGACACCATCGTCGCGACATTGGAGCGGCTCGAGGACGACCAGACGCTGCTCGTCCAGTCGGGCAAGCCGGTCGGCGTGTTCCGAACCCACCGCGATGCGCCGCGGGTGCTGATCGCCAACTCGAACCTGGTTCCCAAATGGGCGAACTGGGAGGTGTTCAACGAGCTCGATCGCGCCGGGCTGATGATGTACGGCCAGATGACCGCCGGCTCGTGGATCTACATCGGCACCCAGGGCATCGTCCAGGGCACCTACGAGACGTTCGCCGAAATGGGCCGCCAGCATTACCGCGGCGACCTCAAGGGCAAGTGGATCCTCACCGCGGGCCTCGGCGGGATGGGCGGCGCGCAGCCGCTGGCGGCGGTGATGGCCGGCGCCCATTGCATCGCCATCGAATGCCAGGAAAGCCGCATCGCCAAGCGCCTTGAGACGCGCTACCTCGACCGGAGCGCTCGGAGCGTGGATGAGGCTCTGGAGATCGTCCGGACGGCAACCGAGCCGACGTCGGTTGGGCTGATCGGCAACGCGGCGGAGATCCTTCCCGAAATGCTCGCCCGCGGCATCCGTCCCGATGCGCTGACCGACCAGACGAGCGCCCACGATCCCGCCAACGGCTACTGCCCGATGGGGTGGAGCGTCGCCAAGTGGCAGAAGATGCGCGAGCGCGACCCGGCCGCGGTCGCCGAGGCTGCCCGAATCTCGATCGCACGCCATGTCGAGGCGATGCTGTCCTATCGGGAAATGGGCGTTCCGACCTTCGACTATGGCAACAACATCCGCCAGGAGGCGAAGGACGCCGGAGTCGTCCACGCGTTCGATTTCCCCGGCTTCGTCCCCGCCTACGTCCGGCCTCTGTTCTGCCGCGGCATCGGGCCGTTCCGCTGGGTCGCTCTGTCCGGCGACCCCGAGGACATCTACCGCACCGACCAGCGCGTGAAGGAGCTGATCCCCGACGACCCGCACCTCCACCGCTGGCTCGACATGGCGCGCGAGCGAATTGCGTTCCAGGGCTTGCCGGCGCGCATCTGCTGGGTCGGCCTCGGCCAGCGCCACCGGCTCGGCCTCGCGTTCAACGAAATGGTCCGCAGCGGCGAAGTGTCGGCACCGATCGTCATCGGCCGCGACCATCTCGACAGCGGCAGTGTCGCCTCGCCCAACCGCGAGACCGAGAGCATGAAGGACGGCAGCGACGTCGTCTCCGACTGGCCGCTGCTCAACGCGTTGCTCAACACGGCGTCGGGAGCGACGTGGGTGTCGCTCCACCACGGCGGCGGGGTCGGCATGGGCTATTCGCAGCACGCGGGCATGGTGATCGTCGCCGACGGCACCGACGCCGCCGCGCGGCGGTTGGAACGAGTCCTGTGGAACGACCCCGCCACCGGAGTCATGCGCCACGCAGACGCCGGCTATGACGAGGCGATCGCCTGCGCCAAGGAGCAGGGCCTGGACTTGCCGATGGTCGCCGAGTGAAGTTTTCATCTATCACCGTTCGGGCTGAACTTGTCGAAGCCCTGCCTTTATTCCTACGCAGCAGCAGGACAGCCCTTCGACAGGCTCAGGGCGAACGGAGCAAGGAGTGAGGCTCAACCCCGAAACCATCGATCTCGCGACCTTGCGCCGGCTGTGGCAGGGCGAGGCCGCGAGCCTCGACGAGGCCGCGATGCGGCGCGTCGCCGCCGCCGCCGCCTCGGTCGAGCGCATCGTCGCGAGCGGCGAGACCGTTTACGGGGTCAACACCGGTTTCGGGCTGCTGGCCAACACCCGAATCCCCGACGAGCGACTCGCCGAGCTGCAGCGCAACCTCATCCTGTCGCACAGCGCCGGCCTCGGGGAGCCGCTGCCGCGCCACGTCACCCGGCTGATGATCGTCCTCAAATTGCTCGGGCTGGGACGCGGGTTTTCCGGCGTCCGGCTGGCGATCGTCGAAGTCCTCCAGGGCCTGCTCGACCGCGACGCGATGCCGGTCATCCCGAGCCAGGGCAGCGTCGGCGCGTCGGGCGATCTCGCCCCGCTCGCGCACCTGATCGCCGCGCTGATGGGCCACGGATCGATCGACATCGCCGGCGACATCGTCGCCGCGCCGGCCGCGCTTCGACTGTTGGGACTCGAGCCGCTCGAGCTCGCTCCCAAGGAAGGCCTGGCGCTGATCAACGGCACCCAGGCGAGCGCCGCGATCGCGCTCGACGCCTTGTTCACGGGCGAGCGGGTGTTCGCCGCAGCAATCGCTGCCGGCGCACTGTCGGTCGACGCGCTCAAAGGCTCGGCCAAGCCGTTCGACCCGCGCATCTCCGCGCTCCGCGGCCAGCCTGGCCAGATCCGCGTCGCGGCCGAGATCGCGGCGCTTCTGGAGGGCTCCGAAATCCTCGCCAGCCACGGCCGCTGCGGCCGGGTCCAGGACCCCTACAGCTTCCGCTGCCAGCCGCAGGTGATGGGCGCCGCGCTCGACCTGCTCGCCAGTGCCGCCCGGACTTTGACCATCGAGGCTGCCGCCGTCACCGACAATCCGATCGTCTTCGGGGCGGGTGGGGAAGAAGGCTCCGGCACGGCGATCTCCGGCGGCAATTTCCACGGCCAGCCGGTCGCCTTCGCCGCCGACATGATATCGCTTGCCCTGTGCGAGGTCGGCTCGATCGCGGAGCGCCGGACCGCGGTGCTGATCGACCCCAAGTTGAGCGGCCTGCCGCCGTTCCTGAGCGAGGACAGCGGAGTCAATTCGGGGCTGATGATCCCGCAGGTCACCGCCGCCGCTCTGGTCGCCGAGAACCGCAGCCTCGCGTTCCCGGCCAGCGTCGATTCGATCCCGACGTCCGCCGGGCAGGAGGATCATGTGGCGATGTCGCCGATCGCCGCGATCAAGGCCGCGCGGATCGCCCGCAACGCCGCCGGGATCGTCGCCGTCGAGCTGATCGCCGCCGCGCAGGGCGTCGACTGCCACGCGCCGCTCAAGACTTCGGCCAGGCTCCAGCCGATCCACTCGAAGGTGCGGGCGCTGTCGCCGCACCTGACGTCCGACCGCTACTGGGCCGACGAAATGGCCGCGCTCCAGGCCGCCGTGCTGGCCGGCGAGATCGGGGTCGGTGACGTTCTAGACAGCTAGCCGCGGGAAGTTTGATGTGTTATGCTCAGCTAACACACGGAGGTAGAGGCGGAGCGCGCCATGTTTGAACGACACAAGGATCATTCAACACCCGCTGCGGCCATGGCCGAAATGACCGACATCGTTGTCGATCAGATCAGGAAGCTGGCCGAGCTGCGCGACTCCGGGGTCCTGACCGAAGAAGAGTTCGCGGCAAAGAAGGCGGAGCTGCTGGATCGGCTCTGACTTGGGGCCCTAGCTAACCGACCCGCGTCCAGCGCTGCTCCTTGCACAGCAGGCCGGCGAGCGCGCAGCCCTCGACCTCCATGACGTTGGGGCCGAGCTGGCGGATGGTCGCGGGCGCGTAGATGTTGCGCTTGGGAATGAAGCCCCGGCCCTTGTACACGCCGTTGCCGACCGGCCGGGCGCCGGTCAGGATCCGCGTGCCGATGAGGTTTTCAGTGCCGCCCTTGCGCGCATTGGCCTTGGCCTTGGCCGACGCCGAGACGACGGTCGCGCACCACGCCTGACCGCAGCGAGCGACCTCGATGACGACGCTGCGCTTCATATTCGTCCAGCGCCCCTCGACCGACGCCTGGGCGGCGGCCGGCACGGCGGCGAGGAACAGCAATGCGAAGCCGAGAAAAAATCGTTTCATGTCACCGATCTAGCAGCAGTTTGCGGCAACAATGGTTCATCCAGCTTGCCCGCCGATGAACGAAGGGCGGAAAATGCATGTCATGAGCGCGGCCACAGCAATTCGGCGAGAATGGCGACTGCGATGATGATGAAGATTGCGCCGACAGCCAGGTCGAGTCGCCGGCGCGTCTCCGGCCGCCCCATCGCCGCTGCCACGCGGCTGCCGGCGAAGATGTAAACCGACGCGATCGCGGCATCGATCGCCAGGGCGAGGGTTGCCAGCACCAGCAGCTGCGGAACCACGCTCCGGCTGCTATCGACGAAGGGCGGCAGCAGCGCGACGATGTAGATCAGCGCCTTGGGATTGCTGAGCGCGACCACAACGCCGACTCGAAGCGCGTGCGCGCTCGGCTTGCGCGCCGATTCGACGGTGTCGGTGGACGTTGCCGCGGCCTGGCGCAGCGCCTGCAGGCCCAGCCAGGCGAGGTAGAGCGCCCCGCCGACCGCGAGCATTCGGAAGGCGAGCGGGAAGGCCTGGGCGAGCGTGCCGAGGCCGAATGCCGCGAGCAGCCACCACAGCACATAGCCGAGCTGCACGCCGGCCAGCGCCGCCATTCCCGATCGCGCGCCGCGCCACGCCGACTGGCTCAGCACGAACAGCATCGACGGGCCCGGCACCAGGCTCGTCATGCCCGTCACCAGTGCGAACGCGACCAGTCTCTCGGCGTCGATCATTCCTGTCTTCGTGGCCGCACGACCGAAATGGCTCAATGGAAATCGCGGCTCTTGGGAATGATCTCGACGTCGCGCGGGTGTCTCCCCACCGGCGGGCGCCAGCTTCCCGGAGCGTCGCCCTGGCTAAGCGTCGAGGGCAGCGCCTCTTCGCTCAGGTGGCGGAGCGTGTGCGTGTCGTCCTCGAGCCGCCGGGCGATCACGTGGATCACGTCCTCGTCCCGCTGGACCACGCCGTGCACCGCCATCAGCCGCGCGCCCATGACGATCTTGCGCTGCTTGGCGAACACGTCGGGCCAGACGACGAGGTTGGCGATCCCGGTTTCGTCCTCGATCGTGATGAACACCACGCCCTTGGCGCTGCCCGGCCGCTGGCGGATCAGCACCAGGCCGGCGATCGACAGGCGCCGGCCGTCCCGGAGGGTTTCCAGCTCGCGCGCGGCGACGAAGCCGCGGCGTGCATAATGCTCGCGAAGGAAGCGCATCGGGTGCGCCTTCAGGCTCAATCGCACCGTCTGGTAATCGTTCACCACATGCTCGGAAAGCGGCATCGCCGGCAGCTTGGCGGGCTCGGCTTCGGCGCCTTCGTCGCGCGCATCGGCCGCCGCGAACAGCGGCAGGTCGGGCGCCGCCTTGAGCGCTCGCGAGTCCCACAAGGCTGCCCGCCGGTCGAGCTTCATCGAGCGGAACGCGTCCGCCGCCGCCAGCCGCTCGATCGCATGCACCGGCACCTGCCCACGCGTTCGGACGTCCTCGACGCTTGCGTAAGGCCGCGCTCCGCGCGCCGCGACCAGCCGCTCCGCCGAGTCGGCGCGCAAGCCCTCGATCATCCGCAGCCCGAGCCGCAGCGCGCCGTTCTCGAGCGTGCAATCCCACTGCGAGTGATTGACATCCACCCCGCGCACCTCGACCCCATGCTCGCGCGCGTCGCGGACGATCTGGGCGGGCGCGTAGAAGCCCATCGGCTGGGAATTGAGCAGCGCACAGGCGAACGACGCCGGGTAGCGCCAGCGGATCCAGCTCGACACGTAGACCAGGTGCGCGAAGCTCGCCGCGTGGCTTTCGGGGAAGCCATATTCGCCGAAGCCCTTGATCTGGTCGAAGCAGCGCTGCGCGAAATCGGGATCGTAGCCGCGCTCGATCATCCGCCCGACCATCTTGTCCTGCAGCAATTCGATCGTCCCGCGCGAGCGGAACGTCGCCATCGCCTTGCGCAATTGGTTGGCTTCGGCCGGCGTGAATTTCGCCGCGTCGAGCGCGATCTTCATCGCCTGCTCCTGGAACACCGGCACGCCCAATGTCCTGAGCAGGATCCGCTCCAGTTCGTCGGGCGGCCCGTGCTCGGGCGCCGGGCAGGGGAAGGTCAGCGGCTCCTTGCCCTGGCGGCGCTTCAAATAGGGATGCACCATGTCGCCCTGGATCGGCCCCGGCCGGACGATCGCGACCTCGATCACCAGGTCGTAGAAACAGCGCGGCTTCAATCTCGGCAGCATGTTCATCTGGGCCCGGCTCTCGACCTGGAACACGCCCAGCGAATCGCCCTTGCACAGCATGTCGTAGACGCCAGCTTCTTCCTGCGGGATCGTCGCCAGTTCCCAGCGCTCGTGGTGGTGCTGCTCGATCAAATCGAAGCTCTTGCGGATGCAGGTCAGCATGCCGAGCGCGAGCACGTCGATCTTGAGGATCCCAAGCTCGTCGATGTCGTCCTTGTCCCATTCGATGAAGGTGCGGTCGTCCATCGCCCCATTGCCGATCGGCACCGTCTCGGTCAGCGGCCGCTCGGTCAAAACGAAGCCGCCGACATGCTGCGACAGATGCCGCGGCATGCCGATCAACTGCTCGGCGAGCCTGACCGTGCGCTTGAGGTGCGGGTCGCCAAGATCGAGCCCGGCGTCGCCCGCGCGCTCGGCGACCATTTCCTCGCCCATCTGCCCCCAGATGGTCGAGGCGAGCGCCGCGGTGACGTCTTCGCTCAAACCCATCACCTTGCCGACCTCGCGGATCGCGCTTCGCGGGCGGTAGTGGATCACGGTGGCGGCGATCCCGGCGCGTGTCCGGCCGTATTTCTGGTAGATGTGCTGGATCACTTCCTCGCGCCGCTCGTGCTCGAAATCGACGTCGATGTCGGGCGGCTCGCGGCGCTCCTCGCTGATGAACCGCTCGAACAGCAGGTCGCTGGTCGCCGGGTCGACCGCAGTGATCCCGAGGCAGAAGCAGACCGCGCTGTTGGCCGCGCTGCCGCGGCCCTGGCACAGGATCGGCGGCGAGAGGCTGCGGGCGAAGGCGACGATGTCATGGACGGTGAGGAAATAGCGGGCGAAGTCGAGCCGGCGGATCAGCTCGAGCTCGTGGCGCAGCTGGCCGAGCACCTTGCCGGGAACGCCGCCGGGCCAGCGCTGCTTCGCCCCCTCCCAGGTCAGATGCTCGAGATGCTGCTGCGGAGTGCGGCCATCGGGCACCGTCTCGAGCGGATATTCGTACCGCAGCTCATCGAGGCTGAAGTTGAGCGCATCGGCGAACTGGCGAGTCGCGGAAATGGCATGCGGCCAGCGCTCGAACAGCCGCGCCATCGCTTCGGGTGGCTTCAAATGGCGCTCGGCATTGGCGTTGAGAAGGTATCCGGCGGCGGCGATGGTCACCTTCTCGCGGATGCAGCTCATCACGTCCTGCAGCGGCCGCCGGTCGGGCGAGTGGTAATGGACGTCGTTGGTCGCGAGGATCGCGGCGCCATTGGCCCGGGCAAAACGGTCGAGCCGCTCGATCCGCGCCTTGTCGTCGCCGCGGTACAGGTACGAGGCGGCGACGTGGCGCAGGGACGGCAACGCGCCGCGAAGCCGCGGCAGCTCGGTCTCGAACGCGTCCAGGTCGTCCTCCGGCCAGGCGATGAAGGCGATTGCGTCGGAATGCTTAGCGACGTCGGCGAGGCTCAGCTCGCACTCGCCTTTTTCGGCGCGCATCTTGCCCAGGCTCAGCAGCCTCGACAGCCGGCCATAGGCTTCGCGGTCGCGTGGGTAAGCGAGCAGGCTCGGAGCGTCGGTGAGATCGAGCCGGCAGCCGATCAGCGGCTTCACCCCAGCGGCCCTGGCGGCGCTGTGCATTCGGACCACTCCGGCCAGGCTGTTGCGGTCGGCGATGCCGATCGAATCCATGCCGAGCTCGAGCGCTTTCAGCACCAGCTCGATCGCATCCGATGCTCCCCGCAGGAAGCTGAACGGGCTGGTGACTCCAAGCTCGACGAACGGCGCCGGCGCAATCGGCTCGACCGGCCCGTCGCGAACCAGTTTCTTGCGGGCGAAGTTGGTATATTCGGGCATCAGCCGGGCGCTTCTCGATGGTTCATCCGAACAGGCCGTGCAGGTGCCAGGCCGGCGCTCCGCCGCGGCCGTCGCCGATCACCCCCTCGCGGTAGATCCAGAATCGCCGGCCGCTGGAATCCTCGACCCGGTAATAATCGCGCAGCCGCGCTTTCGACGGCGCCCGCCACCATTCGGGCGCGATCCGCTCGGGCCCTTCGACCCGGGCGATGTCGTGCACCGAGCGCCGCCAGACGAAGCGCCTCGGCACGCCTTCGGGGGTCGCATAGATGACGGCGATCGCTTCCGGCCGGTCGAGCAGGCGCTGGGGTCTCCTCCCCGGAACGGGGAGGGGGACCACCGAACGAAGATTCGATGGTGGAGGGGGAGCTGAGCGAGACTCCGAGCCCCCTCCACCACTCCGCTTCGCTTCGCGGTCCCCCTCCCCGTTCCGGGGAGGAATAGCGCTCATCCAGCCGCTCGCCCGTTCGGGCAAATGGCTGTCGCGCTGGACCGGGCGGCGCACCCGATCGGCTCCGAGGCGAGCCGCCAGCCGGTCGACCAGCCGAGCCAGCTCGAGCTCTTGGCGAGGCCCGCCGAGCAGCGCGTCCTGGGCCGGGTCGAGCGGCTCGCACCAGCGTGCGGTCAGGGCGAAACCGTCGAAGCCGAAGCCGGGATCGAGGGTCCGGACCTTGTCGGCCAGCAGCCGGACGATGTGCGCCGGATCGCGCGTCGGAAGCGCCGTTTCCGCCTCGGCCTCGCCGACCTCGCCGTCGACCCGGAAGCCGTGAAAGGCGATTCGCCGGGCGCCGAGCCGACGGCGGCCGAGCTCGCGCACCAGCGGATCGGCGAGGCGGGTGAGCGCGCCTGGCAGAACCGCCGGGTCGCTGGCCGGCTCGGCGAGCCTGAAGCTCGCCCGGGGCGGCGGCTCGCACGCAGTCGCGATCAGCGGCTCGGGCTTGCGGCCCAACGCCCGGTCGAGCGCATCGAGCGGGTTGTCGGCCTCGCGGAAGCGGCGGGCGAGCGCCCGGCGCGGCACTCCGGCCAGCGCGCCGATGGTCTTGAAGCCGAGCCGCTCGAGCGTCCGCACCGCCTCCGGCGAGAGTCTGAGCGCGGCGACGGGCAAAGGGGCGAGAAGGTCAAGACCCTCACCCCAACCCTCTCCCGCGCGCGGGAGAGGGAGGGACCCGCGAAGCGGGAGGGTGAGGGTCTTCCTTCCGTACCGAGCCAGCGCCCACGCCGCGCCGGGAGTCGCCGCGATCGCCACTCGGCTGGTCAATCCAAGCGCCGCGAAGCGCCGCTGCACATCCTCGACCAGCGCCGCCTCGCCGCCGAACAGATGGGCGACCCCGGTGACGTCGAGCCTCAGGGCGTCGCGGCCGTCGACCTCGACCAGGGGCGACCAGCGCGCCGCCCAGCGGGCGAGCTTCTCGACCAGCGCCTGGTCGCCCGCCGGATCGGCCGGGACCGCGATGAGGCGCGGGTCGAGCGCCCGCGCATCGGTCAGCCGGGCACCCGCCCGAGCGCCGCTTGCCGCCGCCGCCCGGGTCACCGCCGATATCACCAGCCCGTGCGTGCCCTCGATGGTCAGCACCACCGGCGCATCAGGCGGTAAGCCGCTCCCTTGCGTCTTGCTCCAGCGCTCGATCGCCAGGTGCGGCCACCAGACGGAAAGGATGCGCTGTTCCGGCTTGCGGCTCATGGGCGATGCTCCACCGCCCGGGCGGGCGGCCGCGGGCTCGGAACAGCTCGGCGTCCCACGCCGGATCGCCGGGAGCGCGCGGGTCGAACGGATGGGCTTGGCTCGGGCAGCTGGCGATCCGCCAGCGCATCCGCGCCCCACTCAAGTCGGCGCTGCCGCCGAGCCGCACCAGCCAGGCCGGAACGCCCGAGCGCTCCGACGCGACCGCGAGCCGCCGGGTGGCGGTGAAGTCGAGGCTCGCCGGGTTGCCCCACAGCTCGCCGATCACGGCTCCCAATGCGCCGCACCTTAAGCCCTCCTCCATCGCCCACAGCGCCGAGCGGGCGTCCCGGGCGGTGACGTGGATGAGCTCCGGGCAGCCGATTCCCGGCGGATGGACCCGCCCCGCCTCGAGGATCGCCATCCGCTCCTGCACCCACAGCAGCGGCTTGCCCGGGTCCAATTGCGCGAGCAGGAACCCGGCCCAGCCGCCGTCGCGCGGCTGGGCGGCGAACAGTTCGCTGAGCGTCGGTTGGGGCGGTCGAGGCAAGCGCCAGTATTCCGGCGCAGGCAGGAATCCAGTCTGGGCTCCTGCCTTGGGCCCCACCGAAGTAATACTTCGATGGGTGCCCTTCGCAGGAGCACAGTTTTCAGCCGGCCCGAAAGGCGCAACCCGCCTTCCGCCGGCGACCAGGGACAAGCCTCTCGCCACACGACTCGCAACGTTTATGTTCTACTTTTGTTCTTCTACCGCGAGTCGGGTAGCAAGAGTCAATGGAGCGACTCGGCGGGTAGTGGTCAGTTTGAAATTTTCGCGATTAGGTAGTTTACAAACCCGGCTAGCCTAATGTCTGCTTTCGACCCATTGCGGACATTAGCGCTGCGGCTAGTTAGCCCATGAACGCCGCTAATCGCATTGGTGTTGTGCAGCCGCGATATTCGCTGGCGAGACGGATTCTGTTTCCGATTTGGCTATCGCCTGCGGCGGTGCAGCCTTCCCCGGATCGCAATGTGCGTGGTCGCGATAGCGATCGGTCTTCGGCCGGCCTCGCGGTGTCAGATCCAGGAAGCCCCAGAACGGCTCGACCGTACCCAAGTGCCGTGGATCTTGGTCAGGCTCCATCAGGGGCTCGAAAAGCAGTTCCGACGCCCAACTCAGCCGGATCGTCCCGTCCTTGTCGCGGTGGAAGACGGTCATGAGCGGCTCTTGCTCGCCTGTCTCGTCCTCGCCATGGAAATCGCGCTTGAAGCTGTTGTTCGCGGCGGACACCAAGGTCACATTGCGCCAGCCGCGATCGCGGGCGAAGGCCATGACGCGCTCGATTGGCGCTTTCGTCACGGTCGCGAAGCTGGTGTCCGCACCTTCCAGGTACGGAAGCACGCAATCCCATTGGTCGAGCAACAACGTGCAGGACGGGCATGGTCCATCCTCGCGCGGTAGCTCGGCGACCGACGCACCGGCCATCCTGGGCCGCTCGTCCTCAGAGTTTCTGGGGAACATGTAATGATAGAAGAGCAGCGTATCGCTGCCCTGGCGGAACAGCTCCGACAAACGAACCTTGATCAGCTTTCCGTCACTGTCCCAGGCGTCGAACAGATAGTGATCACTGACTGCGGGACCGGGTGGGAGCGCCCGCCGCTCGGCGGCAACGGATTCCATTTCCTTGCGAAGCGCCACTTCGCGTTTGAGCAGCGCGTTGCGGGCCGAGCGATATTCCGACGACTCCTTGGGGAAGGTCCTTCCCATGATCGCCTCCTTCGGGATAACGCCAGCAACGTCTTTCTATAGAAAAGTCTCCCACGCTCTACCCGGGCTCGGGCCAGCGAAACAGATCGCCATCTCAGTCTTGAAGTCCGCATTCCACCCATTGCGGACATTACCCACTTGGGAGCCACGGCACCAAACGGTCAAAAAGTGGCGACGAGGCCGTTTCTCGGAACTTGGGCGATGGAACCTCAGTGCCCGGCCAGGTTTCATCCTGTAACTAAACATGTGTGACACTGCGGCGCCGGAGGCGCCATGACATATCAAAAGACCCTTGCTCTTCTCGCGCTTGTTCTTGGAGTGCTGTTGGTGCTTGGGCCGACCCAGGGTGGCGCCCAGGACAGGCGAACGGCTCATGTTCTGGAGATCGAGGGGGCTGTTGGGCCGGCGACTTCGGACTATCTCTCGCGTGCGTTCGACGCTGCGGCGCAAGACGGAGCGTCGCTGCTGATCCTCAGGATGGACACGCCGGGCGGGCTCGATACATCAATGCGCGAGATAATCCGGCACATTCTCGCGTCGCCAGTGCCTGTTGCCACCTACGTGGCTCCTAGTGGCGCGCGAGCGGCAAGCGCGGGCGCCTTCATTGTCTACGCGAGCCATGTCGCGGTGATGGCGCCCGGGACCAATGTAGGGGCGGCGACGCCGGTGCAGATCGGCGGTGGCGGAGGAGCCCAGCCCGGCGGTGGTTCAGCCGACGGCAACGAAGCCGCCAACGGTGCAGCCCCTCAGGGCCCGACCGGGTCGGAGCGTAAGGCGGTGAACGACGCCGTCGCGTACATCCGCTCGCTCGCCGAACTTCGCGGCCGCAACGTGGAATGGGCTGAAGAGGCGGTCCGCTCCGGCGCCAGCCTTTCCGCGACCGCAGCAGTCGAGAGGAACGTTGCAGACTTTATCGCCCGGGACATGGACGAACTCTTGAGCGGTCTCAATGGCAGGACGGTGACTGCAGCCGGGCGGCAAGTGACGATCGAGACCGAAGGGATGAGGCTGATTGAAGCCAAGCCCAACTGGCGCACACGCATCCTTAGCGCGATCACCAATCCCAATGTCGCGCTGATCCTGATGCTGATCGGCGTTTACGGGCTCATCTTCGAGTTCATGAACCCGGGTGCGCTGTACCCCGGCGCGATCGGCGCAATTTCGCTTCTGCTCGCCCTCTACGCCCTCGCAGCGCTGCCTGTGAACTTCGCCGGCATCGGTCTCCTCCTGCTCGGCCTGGCGCTGATTGCGGGCGAGGCTTTCTCGCCTTCATTCGGAGTGCTTGGCATTGCAGGCGCTGTCGCCGTCGCGCTCGGCGCGACGATCATGTTCGATACCGACATACCCGAGTTCCGGATCAGTTGGGCTGCGGCCGCTGGATTCGGGCTCGCAAGCCTCGCAGTCGTTCTGGTCTTGGCGCGCGTGGGCCTTTCCTCCCGAAACGCACGCATCGTCAGCGGCAGGGAGCAGATGGTCGGCGCCACCGGGGAAGTGATCGAGTGGTCCGGAGGCCGCGGCCACGTCTGGGTGCATGGTGAACGTTGGCGCGCGCGGGGCGTTGACGAACTGGCTGCCGGGGACGCCGTGGAAGTGCGCGAAATCGACGGGCTGACACTAACGGTCGCGCCCGCCACTGCGGCCGAAGGCTCCGACTTCAAGGCCAACAACTGATGGAGAGGCCAAATGGAAATGTTCGGCAACCTCACCTTCTTCATTCCGCTGATCCTGGTCGCGGCCCTGTTCCTGTTCGCGGCGATCAAGATCCTGCGCGAGTATGAACGCGGTGTCATCTTCACCCTCGGCCGCTTCACCGGCGTCAAGGGCCCGGGCCTCATCATCCTGATTCCGATTGTTCAGCAAATCGTTCGGATGGACTTGCGCACGCTAGTCTTAGACGTTCCCACGCAGGACGTGATCTCCCGGGATAACGTTTCGGTGCGGGTCAACGCCGTGATCTATTTCCGAGTGATCGATCCGGAGAAGGCGACCATCCAGGTCGAAGATTATATGATGGCGACGAGCCAGCTGGCTCAGACCACCTTGCGCTCGGTCCTCGGCAAGCACGAACTCGACGAGATGCTCGCCGAACGCGACAAGCTCAACGCAGACATCCAAGAGATCCTCGACTCGGCAACGGACGCATGGGGAATCAAGGTAGCCAACGTCGAGATAAAGCACGTCGACATCGACGAAAGTATGGTGCGTGCGATCGCGAGGCAGGCAGAGGCGGAGCGGGAACGGCGGGCGAAGGTGATCAATGCGGAAGGCGAGCAGCAGGCGGCGCAGAAGCTGCTAGAGGCGGGCCGGATACTTGGACAGGCGCCGGAGGCGATGCAGCTGCGTTACCTGTCGACGCTGAACGTCATCGCAAACGAGCGCAGCAACACGATCGTCTTCCCTTTCCCGGCGGAACTCCAAGAAGTCCTAGCCGGTGCCGCCCGGCGTGCTGAGCGGTAGAAATCATCAGACGCTAGCTCGCGGCTCAGGCATCGAAGCGTCCACTTGAATGGGAGATTGTCGCCTGCCTCAGTTGCGTCCGCTTTCCACCCAAAGCGGACTCTAAGCAGGGCAGCACCGCCAAGCTTCGGCTCCCACTCATCGATCCGGGTGGTGCGGAAGTTTGAGTGTTTAGTAACGTGGTTTCAACTCGGTTGGAGGACGGATAAGGTCGGTAAATCGTCCGCTAGGAGGTCGCGTTGAAGCCGGTCCTGTTGGTTGTGATCCTTGCCTTGGCCATCGCTGCATGTGACGGACCGAGCGAGCCAGCCTCGACCGCGGCGGAGACGACGGCCGAGCGGGATCCCGACTTCGCTCGAATGGCTACTGCAGGCAAGATGTTGTCAGACCTGCAGACCTATTTGGCATCCGGTGAACCGGCCCCGAGGACGTTCACATTTGATCGTCTCAACTTCGATCCGGGCTCGTCCGAGGTCCGTATTACAGACCAGCCGTCGATCCATACCCTCGCGCTTTCACTCAGAAAGAACCCTGATGTACGGGTCCGCATTGTAGGTTTTGGCGATGGGGAGCGCATTCGAACGAACAACAACTCCCTTGGTATGGAGCGCGCCACGGCCATCGTTCTGGCCCTCCGCAACGCCGGTGTAGAGCCGTCCCGGCTCGAGGCTGAGGCCGGCCGGGAAGCCCACCGGGGGCGGGCCGCTCAACTGATTGTTCTGCAGAAGTAGCACGACGCGATTACATCGGCGGTTTCTAATGTCCGCTATCCACCCAAAGCAGACATTACGCCCGCTTCTTGTAAGGCCCACGCTTGGCCGAACCCGGCGTTCCGCCTTCTAAACCAGCGCAACGATGTCACCGATTTCCCAAAGCCGATCGCTCACGCCAGCGGCCATTGCCGGGGTGATGCGGAGCGACTGATGGATGCGGACCCCTACCGCCCGGCGCCTTCCACTTCTTTCAGGAAACGCACGATCTCCGCCACCGCCAGGCGAGTGCCCTTCCGCGACACTGCAAAGCCCATGTGCGTCGAATCGACCTCCACCGCCTTGTCGCGGGTTTCTTCCGTGCCTCTGGCCGACGGAGCGCCGACGATCCCGTCGCGCCGCGACCACAGCGCCAGAGTCGGCACCGGCGGCTTCTCCTCACGGTCGGGGATCGGCGGGTCGTCGACCGGGTGACCGGCGACCCGCTCGTACAGCTTCCAGACGTTGGTGTAGCGGCGCCGGTCGCCCCACATCGGCGAACCCAGCGTCACCACCGCCCGCACCCGGTCCGGCTCGGCCCGCGCCAGCTCGCGCGCGTACAGCCCGCCGAGGCTCCAGCCGACCACCAGCATCGGCTGCTCGGCGCCGCACAGATCGACCGCCCGCTTCAGCCGCTCCAGAGTGTCGGCCTTCGCGCCCCAGTTCATCCCCTGCCGCCACGGATGGACCCGGAAGCCCGCCTCGGCGAGCGCCCGGCGCAGCTCCATGGTCGTGCGATCGTTGGCGATGAAGCCGGGGATGACCAGCGCCGGCGGCCCGTCGGCGGGGCCACGGGGCCGCAAATGCCCGAAGCCGCGCCAGAAACGCGCCGCCAGGGCGCCGACTTCCTTGAGCCGCTGCGCCGTGCCCGGTGCGCCGTCTTCGCTCAGAGGAACTTGCCTCCCATCAACTCCTGGAGCGCTCGTGGAAGCCGAACGCGCCCATCCTCGGTCTGGTGGTTCTCGAGCAGCGGCACGAAGATTCGTGGGGAAGCCAGCGCGGTATTGTTGAGCGTGTGAGCGAAGCGCACTTTGCCGTCGGGCCCGCGGTAACGAAGGTTCGCTCGCCGCGCCTGCCAGTCGTGCAGGGTCGAGCAGCTGTGCGTCTCTCGGTATTTGCCGAGGGACGGCACCCAGCTCTCGATGTCGTTCATCCTAAACTTGCCGAGGCCCATGTCGCCGGTCGACGTCTCGACCACCTGGTAGGGGATCTCGAGCGCCTGGAGCAGGCTTTCGGCCAAGCCCAGAAGCTTGGCGTGCCATTCGGCGGACACCGCCTCGTCGGCCTCGCAAATCACATATTGCTCGACCTTGAGGAACTGGTGGACTCGCAGCAGCCCGCGAACGTCGCGGCCGGCGCTGCCCGCCTCGCGCCGGAAGCAGGGCGAATATCCCGCGTAGAGGATCGGCAGCCGGTCGCCCTCGATGATCTCGCCCGAATGCAACGAGGTCAGGACGACCTCGGCCGTCCCGGCGAGCCACAGATCGTCGTTCGGCAGCTCGTACGTCTCTTCCTCGTGGCCCGGGAATTGCCCCTGGGCGGTGAACGCCTGCTCGCGGGCCAGCGCCGGCACGGTGATCGGGGTGAAGCCGGCCTCGGCGATCCGCTCGAGCGCCCAGGTCATCAGCCTGGCTTCGAGCAGCGCCAATCGACCCTTGAGGCAATACATCCGCGAGCCGGCGACCTGGGCGATGCGCGACAGGTCCGCCCAGTCGTTCTTCTCCATCAGCGCGACATGGTCGAGCGGCTCGAAGCCGAGTTCGGGCGGCGTGCCTTGGGTCCGGACGACAATGTTGGCGCTTTCGTCGGGACCGACGGGAGCGCCCTCCCACGGGATGCCGGGAAGCCGGAGCATGAGGCCCCGGAGCTCCGATTCCCGCTGATTGAGTCTGGTTTCGAGCTCGCTCGCCCTGGCGCCGGCTTCCTTGGCCTTGCGGCCGAGCTCAGCCTTCTCGTCCGCCGCCGCGGTCGGGAATTTGGCGCTGATCTCGTTGCGTTCGGCCCGGAGCGCCTCGATCTGCGTCTTGAGCCCGCGAACTTCGGTGTCGAGCGCAAGCAGCGCTTCGAGGTCGAAGTCGACCGCCTTGTCGCGGATCGCGCGCTCGACCGCGGCGCGGTTGGCCTTGACGAAGTCCATCCCCAGCATGGCCGCGGCAGTGCGCGAATTGGGTTGTCGAGGCAAGCTTAAGCCCGCCCCCTTCATGGGGGAGGGTTGGGTGGGGGTGGCGGCTGAGCTGCTAGGGCTTCTTCCGAAGAGTCCACCCCACCCCAACCCCTCCCCATCAAGGGGAGGGGCTATGGTTGGCATTGCGGCTGACATTGCCTAACGGGCGGCCATGCCGTCCGGTCTCATTGCCCTGCTCGACGACGTCGCCACCCTGACCAAGCTCGCCGCCGCCTCGGTCGACGACGTCGGACTGGCCGCCGGCAAGGCGGGGACCAAGGCGGCCGGGGTGGTGATCGACGATACCGCGGTCACCCCGCGCTACGTGACCGGGCTGCTGCCCGAGCGCGAGCTGCCGATCATCGCCAAGATCACCGTCGGCTCGCTGCGCAACAAGCTGCTGATCATCCTGCCGGTGGCGCTGTTGCTGTCCGCCTTCGCCCCGTTCCTGATCCCGCTGGTCCTGATGCTCGGCGGGTCGTATCTCGCCTTCGAGGCAACCGAGAAAATCCTCGAGAAGATCACCGGCAACATCCACGACGAAATGCAGCTGCTGGTCGCCGAGACCGCGGCGGAGCTCGAGGCGCGCCAGGTCGCGGGCGCGATCCGCACGGATTTCATCCTTTCGGCCGAGATCATGGTCATCGCGCTCGCCGAGCTCGGCGAGGAGTCGCTGGCGATGCAGTCGGGCGCGCTGATCGCGGTCGCCATCGGCATCACGCTCGTCGTCTATGGAGTGGTCGCGTTGATCGTCAAGCTCGACGACATCGGCCTGCACATGGCGGCGCGGCGCAGCGCCGCGGCCCAGTCGATCGGCCGCGGCCTGGTGCACGGAGTCCCCTATCTCCTCACCGGCCTGTCCGGGCTCGGCACCGCGGCGATGCTGTGGGTGGGCGGCGGAATCATCCTCCACGGCATGGAGGAATTGCACTTCGAAGCGATCCCGCACGCCATTCACGACGCCGCGCACGCGATCGCGGTGACGGTCGGAACGATGATTCCGGTGGTCGAATGGCTGGCGAATGCCCTCGCCGCGGCGATCGCCGGGCTGATCGTCGGCGGCGTGATCGTCGGGGTGATGCACCTGCGGCCCAGGCGGCGGCAACACGCCGACGGCGCGGCCGGCAGCGAAGAGACCGTCCAGCCTTAATCGAAGTGCAGCCGGCGGTAGCGGCCGCGGAAGAACAGCAGCGGGTCGAGGCTCGGGTCGAAGCTGGCCTTGAGCACATGGCCGACCAGCAGGTGGTGGTCGCCGCCGTCGTGGACCGCATGGCGCTCGCATTCGAACACGCTCAGCGAATTGCCGAGCACCGGCGCCCCGAATTCGCCCGGCGACCAGTCGCTGGGGCCGAAGCGGTCCTCGTCGCGCGTCGAAAAGCGGATCGAGGCGGGTTGCTGCCCGGTCTGCAGCACGTTGACCGCGAAATGGCTCGCCGACGTCAGCGCTCGGGCGCTCGCCGCCATCTTGTGGATGCAGACCAGCAGCAGCGGCGGCTCGAGCGACACCGAAGTGAAGCTGTTGGCGGTGATCCCGAACGGGCGCCGGTCCGAATCGAAGCAGGTGACGACGGTCACCCCGGTGGCGAAGCAGCCGAGCGCGTCGCGCAGGGTCCGCGGGTCCGACCCGGTGCGGTATTCGCCGGTGCGCGGCTGAGTATGCTTTGGGTCGGCCATGCGTGCCCTTGTAGCGACGCCAATCGGCGCCGCCATAGGACTAGCGTTTCGTCGCCATGATGTCGCTGATCTCGCGCATCCGGCCGGTATACACATCGCTGAGGCACGAGTCCGAGCGGCAGGCGTCGCGCTGGGCGACGAAGCGTTCGCGCGTGCCGAGCAGCCGGGCCCGCCGGACGGCGTCGGCCTGGCCCCACGACTGGCCGTAGAGCACGCCCAGATGGCGATCGAGCCTCGCCAGGCCGGCGTTGTTGCACACCGAGTTTTCGCCGCGCCCTTTGGCGACCCGGCAGTTGAAGCTGGGATTCGCCGGCGCATCGGCCGCTCGCTGCGCCACGCTGTCCGATTGCGCCGCCGTTCGCGCCGATTGCGTCGCCGTTCGGGCCGGCTGCGGCGCGACTCTGGCGCGGGGTGGCGCCGGCGCCAGCCTGGGCAGCGGCGGCTGCTCGTCGAAATGTGGCCCCACTTCGGCCGGAGGCTCGGCGACCGGCTCCGGAAGCGGTGCATCCTGCGGATCGCTGACCCGCTCGAGCGTGACCAGCGGGGTGACGATCAGGCCATCGTTGGACACGCCGACGACGCTTGCGCCACCGGCCGCGGGCTTCACCGTATAGCCGATGTCGGCCATCAGGTTCCGCCGCCCGTCGAGAACCGCGACTCCGGGCGGCAGGTCGAGCGCGACCCACGCTCGGCAGCGCACCGTCCCAAGCCTGGAGTCCGCTTGCCGGAGCTCCGGCAAATCGATCCGGATCATCGAATAGCCGGCAATCTGGTCGAACGCCGCCCGGTCGCGGCCGCGAATCCCCGCCGCCCGACGGAACAGCTCGCGCTTGATCTGGTCGCCGGTCCCCGGTGACCCGCAATGCGCTGCGGGATTCTGCTCTGGAGAGGCGATCGCGTCGATTGGTGCAGCGGACATTCTTTCGGGCAGTTCGCGCAAGAACAACGGGGGCCGGATCGCGACCACCAGCAGCAGCGCGACCGCCGTCACGGCGAACAGGGCGCTTGGGCTGGGCCGCGGCCTCCGCGGTGCGACGCTAGTTGACCTTTGGAGGGCGCGCAGCTGGGCCCGCTTGAGGTCATATTCGGAGCGCCGGCGCCAATCGCTGAGCACCGCGTAAGCGTTGGTGATCGCCCGGGCGCGCTCGGCCGCTTCCGTCGATGAATTGCGGTCGGGGTGGTAGCGGCGCATCAGCGCCAGATAGGCGGCGCGGATGACCACGTCCTCCGACGTGGGCGAGACCCCCAGGGTTGCGTAATGGTCCGGTGTCACGATTCCCGCGCTGCCCAGTCCTCAATCGTCTGCCGAGGTTAACTATACAGTCCGAGCGCCCGCGCTCAAATCGTCAGCAGCTCCTCGGCATCGGTTCGCAGGATTTCCTCGACCGTCGCCTCGACCGTCTCGGACACCAGGTAGAGCGGCTGGAACACGTCATTGCGATAGGCGGTGCGCACCGCCCGCCGCACCGAGAAGGGCAGCCGCTCGACACGATCGCTCTCCAGGCTGAAATGTGCTTCGCCGAAGCTCGACGCGAGCCCGGCCCCGAGGATCTTCAGGTCGCCGCCTTCGCGGGCCAGGCCGAACTCGACGCTGTGCCAGTAGATTCGAGCGACGCGCTCGCCATGCCCGGCGGCGATCGCCGCTCCGCCCAGCCGCCCGACATGCTCGATCATCCCGGCATAATCGTGGTCGGCCAGCATCGGGATGTGGCCGAACAAGTCGTGGAAGCAGTCGGGCTCTTCCAGATAGTCGAGCTGCTCGACTGTTCGGATGAAGTTGCCGACCGGGAAGACGCGCTCGCTCAGCATGGCGAAAAAGATGTCGTCCGGGACCAGCCCGGTCACCGCCACCGTCTGCCACCCGGTCCGCGGCTCGAGGATCGCGTTGAGCTCGTCGAGGTCGGGCACGCCGGGATGCGACAGCCGAAGCAGGTCGATGCCGTCGAGGAACGGGCGGACAACCCGGCTGCCGAGCAAGTCCACCTGCCGCGCAAACAGCAGGTCCCACACCGCGTGGTCGTCAGCGGTGAACGCGTCCCAGCGTTGCGGCACGACATAGTCCCGCCAGCCTTGGGGCGTGTCGGTCCTTGCTTGGGCTCTGTGGCGCATATTCATGTTCCTTCGGGCAATAAAAAACCCGCCGAGCGGAGGCTGGGCGGGTCGAGGCTGGAGTTCGTCTGTCGCGAATCGCGTCAGCCGGTGCCAACCTCGCAGCGATAGTAATTGCCATCCGCTGCGGCGCGGCGGCTGGGAATCAAGGCGGTCGAACGAGTCATTGGAGCTGCTTATCGCATCCGTTTCCTGAACGCCAACTGTCGGCGCCCGCTTCCGCGAACGCGGCCGCGCATTGCGCCCCAATCCGGGACAGGCGCGGATGGCCGTTTGCGCGAAGGGGCGCAGCCGGACGATGCGTTGATGATGCTTTGCGCAATCTTCACCATGCTTGCAGCCACCGCGTCGTTCGAGCCGGCCCGCGAAGCCCCAAGCGCCTCGCTTGGAGTCACCGCGACGGTCGTCCGCCCGGTCGAGATATCGCCGCCGTCGATCGACTCCGGCGGGGCGGTCGTCACCATCCGCAACACGCTTGACGTCGAGGTGCTGGTGGCGGGCGCGAGTGCCGACACAAGCGATCCAGACACGACGATCCTGACCGGCGACGGCGCCGGGCCGGTGGTCATCACGCTCGTCTATTAGCCGGCCGGCGACACCCGTTCCGCCAGCGCGTTGATCGCCTCGGCGAGCGCCACATCGCGCTCGGTCACTCGGCCGGCATCGTGGCTGGTCAGTCGGAAATCGACCTTGTTCCAGACGCTGGTGAACTCCGGATGGTGGTCGACCTTCTCGGCGTGCAGCGCCACCCGCGTCAGGAACGCGAAGGCCTCGCTAAAGTCCTTGAACTTGAAGCTGCGCGCCAGCGCCTTGCCGCTGTCGTCGAGATTCCAGCCATCGGGAATGGTTGCCATCTTTGCCTCCTGATGTCGTCATTGCGAGGAGCGCAGCGACGAAGCAATCCAGTTCTTCTGTTTGCTAGATTGCTTCGCTGCGCTCGCAATGACGGCGGTGCGCCAAATCTTGCAAAGCGGCACGCGCAGTCTGTCCGGGGGACAGGCGAGCATGGCGCTGCGCGACCGGCCGAAGCCTTGCAAACCGGCATATCCGGGAGCAGGGAAAAGCCCGCAAAGAGGAGGATTGGGAATGGCCACCGCTGTTGCCGAAAAAGGACCACTCGGCCTCGAGAACCCGATGGGCACCGACGGCTTCGAGTTCGTCGAATATGCCGCCCGGGATTCAGAGCTGCTGCGCTCGCTGTTCACGAACATGGGCTTCCCCGAGGTCGCGCGCCACAAGCGCAAGGCCGTCACCCTGCACCGGCAGGGCGACTGCAACTTCATTATCAACTCCGAACCCGGCAGCTTCGCCGAGGAGTTCGCCGAGGCTCACGGCCCGTGCGCCTGCGCGATGGCGTTCCGGTTCAAGGACGCCAGGGCCGCGCACGCCCGAGCGCTCGAGCTCGGCGCGACCGACGTCAAGAGCGACGTTGCCGAGGGCGAGCTCGAAATCCCGGCGATCGAGGGCATCGGCGGCTCGCGTCTCTATTTCGTCGATCGCTATGCGCAGCGCGGCACGATCTACGAGGTGGATTTCGAGTTCCACCCGGACTGGCGCCAGCGCGAGGCCGACCAGGCGTCGCATCTGACCTACATCGACCATCTCACGCACAACGTGAATCGCGGCCGGATGGCGGTCTGGGCCGATTTCTACGAGCGGCTCTTCAACTTCCGCGAAATCCGCTACTTCGACATCGAGGGCAAGGTCACCGGGCTGTTCTCCAAGGCGATGACCAGCCCGTGCGGCAAGATTCGGATCCCGCTCAACGAGAGCCAGGACGACAAGAGCCAGATCGAGGAGTTCCTGCGCGAATATAAGGGCGAGGGCATCCAGCACATCGCGCTGGGCAGCGACGACATTTACGCCGCGGTCGATATCCTTCGCGGCCGCGCAATTCCGTTCCAGGACACGCCCGAAACCTATTACGAGCTGCTCGACAGCCGCATCGAGGGCCACGGCGAGTCGCTCCCCGAGCTCCGCAAGCGGGGCATATTGATGGACGGCGCGCCGACCGAAGGGCAGGGGCTGCTGCTGCAGATCTTCACCCAGAACGTGATCGGCCCGATCTTTTTCGAGATCATCCAGCGCAAGGGCAACGAAGGCTTCGGCGAAGGCAATTTCAAGGCGCTGTTCGAGTCGATTGAGCTCGACCAGATGCGCCGCGGCGTGATCTGATGAAGGTTCCATGTTCCCCGGCGAAGGCCGGGGCCCAGGCCGATGCGAAGCAACGGTTCCCGCTGCCCTGGACCCCGGCCTCCGCCGGGGAAAAGTGAAGTAATGACCGAAGCCTTCATCTGCGACGCCGCGCGGACTCCGATCGGCCGCTACGGCGGAGCGCTTGCGTCGATCCGCGCCGACGACCTCGCCGCGATCCCGATCCGGGCGCTCGTCGAGCGCAACCCGTCGGTCGACTGGGGCGAACTGGACGACATCATCCTCGGCTGCGCCAACCAGGCGGGCGAGGACAACCGCAACCTCGCCCGGATGGCGGGGCTGCTCGCGGGCTTGCCCGACAGCTCGGGCGGAGTGACCCTCAACCGGCTGTGCGGCTCTGGGCTCGACTCGGTGGCGATGGCGGCTCGTTCGATCCGCGGCGGGGAGTCGGACCTGATCATTGCCGGCGGCTCGGAAAGCATGAGCCGGGCGCCGTTCGTCCTGCCCAAGGCAAGCCAGGCTTTCGACCGCACCGCCGAGATCTACGACACGACCATCGGCTGGCGCTTCGTCAACCCGAAGATGCGCGATGCCTACGGCGATGACACCATGCCTTCGACCGCCGAGAACGTTGCCCAGGAGTTCCAGGTCACGCGCGAGGACCAGGACGCGTTCGCTCTTCGCAGCCAGCAGCGAACCGCGGCGGCGCAGGCCAATGGGCGGCTCGCCGCCGAGATCGTCCCGGTCCCGATCGCGCAGCGCAAGGGTGAACCGCTGGCCGTCGAGCGCGACGAGCATCCGCGCGAGACCAGCCTCGAGTCGCTGGCCAGGCTGAAGCCGATCGTCCGCGCCGACGGCACCGTCACCGCCGGCAATGCATCGGGGGTCAACGACGGCGCCGCTGCGATCATTATCGCCAGCGAGGAAGCGGCGAGGCGCAACGGCCTGACGCCGCGGGCGCGGGTCCTCGGCGGCGCGGTCGCCGGAGTGCCGCCGCGGATCATGGGCATCGGCCCGGCGCCCGCGTCCGGGAAATTGCTCAAGCGGCTGGGCTTCAAGATCGACCAGATGGACGTGATCGAACTGAACGAGGCGTTCGCCGCCCAGGCGCTGGCCGTGCTTCGCCAGCTCGGTCTTCCCGACGACGCCGAGAACGTGAACCCCAACGGCGGCGCGATCGCGCTCGGTCACCCGCTCGGCATGTCCGGCGCGCGCCTCGCGCTGACCGCGACCGAACAGCTGCAACGCGATGGAACGAAACTGGCGCTGTGTACGATGTGCATCGGCGTCGGCCAGGGAATCGCGCTGGCGCTCGAGCGGGTCTGATGCGCGAGGGAAATCGCGCTCCGATCCGGGCGGTGCTCGAGACCGTCATGGACCCGGAAATCCCGGTCGTCTCGGTGGTCGACCTCGGGATCGTCCGCGACGTCAGCGACGACCGGGTGACGATCACTCCGACCTATTCGGGCTGCCCTGCGACCGAGGTCATCGAGCGCACCATCCGACAAGCGCTCGACTTAGCCGGTTTCGGGCACGTGGAAATCAAAACCGAGCTCGCGCCGCCGTGGACGACCGACTGGATCAGCGAGAAGGGCAAGGACGCCCTCAAAGCCTACGGCATCTCGCCGCCCGACCTGGCCAAGGCCGCGACTTGCCCGCTGTGCGGCTCGACCGACACCGAGGAGGTCAGCCGCTTCGGCTCGACTCCGTGCAAGGCGCAGTGGCGCTGCAGAACGTGCCTGGAGCCGTTCGACCGCTTCAAATGCCACTAGGCTAGCGGCGTCACCACTCCGCGAAGCTTCCGTCGGAATGCCGCCAAACCGGGTTGCGCCATCGGTGGCGCTCTTTGTGCGCTTCGCGAACCGCGTCCTCGTCGATGGTGATTCCGAGGCCCGGCCCCTGCGGGATCCGGAGATAGCCGTCCTCCGGAGTCAGCACCTGCTGGTCGCTGCAGAATTCCAGCAGGTCGTGGCCGACATTGTAATGGATGCCCAGGCTCATCTCCTGAATGGCGACATTGGGAGTGCAGGCGGCAAGCTGCAGGCACGAGGCCAGCGCCAGCGGCCCGAGCGGGCAGTGCGGCGCAACAGCGATGTCGTAGGTTTCGGCCATTGCCGCGATCTTGCGGCATTCGAGGATCCCGCCGGCGTGGCTCAAGTCCGGCTGGATGATGTCGACGGCGCCCATCTCGAAGAACGGCTTGAAGTCCCAGCGCGAGAACAGGCGCTCGCCGAGCGCGATCGGGGTGCTGGTCAGTTCGGCGATCTGCCGCAGCCCGTCGGGGTTCTCGGACAGCAGCGGCTCCTCGATGAACAATAGTCCCAGCGGCTCAAGGACCTTGGCCAGCTGCTTGGCCATCGGCCGGTGCACTCTGCCGTGGAAATCGAGACCGACGTCCATGCCCGTCGCCTGCGCCGCTTCGACCCGCTTGACCACCTCGTCGAACAGCCGGGGGGTGCCGATCCAGTCGAGCTCGGCGGTGGCGTTCATCTTGACCGCGGAGAAGCCCTGGTCGCGGCGGACCTTGGCCGCGTCGGCGATCTCGCTCGGCCGGTCGCCGCCGATCCATGCGTAGGCGCGGATCTTGTCGCGCACCCGGCCGCCGAGCATCTCCCAAGCGGGCAGTCCGACGACCTTGCCTTTGAGATCCCAAAGCGACTGCTCGAGCCCGGCGAGCGCCGACATCAGCACCGGCCCGCCGCGGTAGAAGCCGCCCCGGTAACTAACCTGCCAGATGTCCTCGATGCGCCGCGGGTCATGGCCGATGAAGCGATCGCGAAGCGCCTCGAACGCGCCGTCGACGGCTTCGGCGTGGCCCTCGAGGCTCGCCTCTCCCCAGCCCACCGCGCCGTCGTCGCTCTCGACCCGCACGAACAGCCAGCGCGGCGGGACGTAGAACGTCTCGATCCGGCCGATCTTCATGTCATTCCCCGGCAAGACGAGTTTCGTCGAGGTCGCGGCCGGCGGCATCATGGTCGTCATGCTCGCTCAGCTTCTTGATCGGCACCACCAGGCACACGCTCGATGCCGGCAGCACGTTGCGCCAGTCGGCGATCAACTGCTTGTAGGCCTTGCCGACGTTGCGCATCTTGCGGTCCAGGTCGAACAGCCCGAGCGGGTTGATGTTGCCGTTCTGCTCTCGAAGCGCGGTGTCCCAGTCGATCTGGTCGATCAGCGAATACCAGGTGAAGCCGACGGTCGGGATTCCGACGTTGCGCAGCCGCAGAACGTTGGCCCATTCCTTCCACAGCCACTTGACCGCCTCGTCCCCGTGCGGACCCTCCCACAGATTGGTCTCCGTGTGCATCACCGGAACCCGATAGCGGTTGTAATATTGGCGGGTGATCTCGGTGTAACCGAACACTTCGCCCGCCGCGACGGTCCGCCCGTCGGCGAACACGCGATGCTCGTTGAGCTTGTAATAATCGTTGCCGAGGATGCAGTGCTGCTTGAGCCGGTGCTCGAGGAACCAGTGGTACTCCTCGCGGGTCATGCCGTTGTCGGTCAAAAACTCGTACATGCCGCTTTCGACCCGGCGCCCGTAATTGAGGTCGAGCGACAGGAACCGCATCTGGTTCAGGACTTCGGCGCGGCCGATCGCGGCCGGGCTGTCGGCGTGATAATATTCGGTCGATTCGCTCTGGATGAAGATCGCGTCGTGACGGCGCTTCAAAATCTCGATCATCGCCAGCACATTGGCTTTGACGATGAGCTTGAGCGCGGTGACGAACGAGCGGTCGTCCTTCATCTGCTCGTTCCACCAGCCGTACTTGGCCGAGAACACCGCGCAGATGAACATCTCGTTGATCGGCGTGTACAGCTGCACCCATGGGTAGCGCTCGGCAAAGGCGCCTGCGTAGGTCGCGAACAGCTGTGGGAAATCCGGGTTCTGGAAGTTGCCGACCCAGTCCGGCACTCCGAAATGGCACAGGTCCATGATCGGAGTGATCTCCCGTCGCCTCAGGTCGGCGAACGTCAGGTCGGCGAACTCCCAGTCATATTTACCGGGCCCCAGCCACGTGCGGTGGATTGGAGGGCCGTAGCGCAAATAGTTGATGCCGATTTCCTGGACGCAGTCGAAATCCTCGCGCCACCGTTCATAGTGGCCGCTCGACTCCATCTGGTCGATTCGGGTCTTGCCGTGATTGATCGTCGGGATGCTGTTTTCGATCCCGGTCGCGAACATGAAGTTAGCGATGGTTCAATCTCCTTGCCCTGCTGCTCGTCGGCCCTTGGTTCGCTTGCAAAAGCGCGTCAGCCTGCAAAGGGAATTTCAGCGATGCCCCTAACGCCCGGCGTCGCAACAAACAAACCCCCCGCCTGCGGTTGCACCGCCAGCGCTGCTTGGTCGAGGCCGATGCTCGCCGAAGTGATGTACAGCCGATCGAGGCCGCTCCCCCCGAATGCGCAGCTGGTCGGCCGCGAAACCGGCACCTCAATGGTCTGGAGCAGCTGCGCATTCGGCGAGTAGCGGCGAACGCACCAGCCTTCCCAGAAGGCGATCCACAAACAGCCTTCGGCATCCACCGTCATTCCGTCCGGGTAGCCCTCGCCCTCGCCGTAGGTCGCGAACACGCGGCGGTTGTCGGCGTTCCCTTCGCCGTCGAGGTCGAACACATAGGTGACCTGCCGCGCCGAATCATTGTGGTACATGAGCTCGCCTAACGGGCTGAACGCCGGTCCGTTGGTGACCTTGTAGCCCTCGTCGATCGCCGTCCAGCTCAAGCCCGGCTCGATCCGGTAGAGCGTGCCGGTGGCTTCCTTTTCTGTATCGTCCATGCTCCCGGCCCAGAAGCGGCCGGAGCGATCGACCTTGCCGTCGTTGAAGCGGTTGTCGGGCAGATGCTCCTCGGGATCGTCGACGATGTCGAACCGCCCGGAGCCGAGGTCGATCTGGGCGATGCCATGCTCGGTGCCGGCGATGAACCCGCCGCCCGCCCGCGGCGCCAGCGACCCGACCCGCAGCGGCGTTTCCCACTGCTCGACCTCGCCGCCCCGGCCGAGGCGGAAAATCTTCCGCCCCTTGATGTCGAGCCAGTAAAGCGCCGATTCGCGGCTCACCCACACCGGCCCCTCGCCGAGCACGGCGTGCACGTCTGCGACGCAGATGACGTCCGATTCGTCCTCCATCCGCGACTCGATAACCTCGCCTGCTCAAAAGAAAACCTTCGGACCCATGTCGCGTCGTCGCGAATTTTCGTCCAATGAGCCGACGCATGCGCTGGGCAGAAGGTTTCATCGCCGTCGATTGGGGCACGACCAACCGCCGCGCCTATCTGATTGGCGGTGATGGCAGCCGTGGCGAGGAGTTCGAGGACTCGAAGGGAGCTCTCTCGGTGCCGCCAGACGCGTTTCCATCGGCGGTGGCGGAGATCCGCGACCGGCTCGGCAACAAGCCGATGCTGGCCGCAGGCATGATCGGTTCCAACCGCGGCTGGATCGAGGCCCCATATGTCCAGGCCCCGGCGGGCCTGGACGACATCGCACGCGCTCTGGTGTGGGGGGACGAGGACACTGCGATCGTTCCCGGGGTCTTTGACGACGATCGCGCCGACGTCATGCGCGGAGAGGAGGTGCAGCTGCTCGGCGCGGCTGCGGCGGGGATGATCCCGTCGGACTGCCTCGTCTGCCATCCCGGCACCCACAACAAATGGGTCGAGATCGCTGGCGGCCGGATCACCACCTTCCGGACCGTCATGACCGGCGAATTGTTCAACCTGCTCAAGGAGCACAGCATCCTCGCCGACCTGCTTGCCCCACCGGTCGAGCCCGGCGCCGCGTTCGACGCCGGTGTGCGCCGCGGCTTGCGCGCCGACGACCTTTCAGCGGAATTGTTCTCGGTCCGCGCCCGGGTGCTGCTCGGCAAGGCCGCCGGCGAAGACGCCGCGTCGTACACGAGCGGCCTGCTGATCGGCGGCGACGTCCGGATAGGTCTTGGATCGGTGGCCCCGGCCACGGAAGTGGTGGTGATGGGCCGCCCCGAGCTGACCCGGCTCTACGCGGCCGCGCTGGCCGGCGTCGGCCGGGAAGCGGTCGAGCTTGACGGCGAGCGCTGTTTTGTCGCCGGAATTCAGCAAATCGCGGAGCGGATCGAATGAGCGAGAACATTCGGGATTATCTCAGGCAGTGCCCGCTGGTGGCGATTATCCGGGGAGTGACGCCCGACGAGGCGGCCGCGATCGGGGCGGCGGCTTTCGACGCCGGCATCCGGATCATCGAGGTGCCGTTGAACTCGCCCGATCCGCTGGCCAGCATCGCCAGGCTTTCCACCAGCCTGGGCGACCGCGCTTTGATCGGCGCCGGCACCGTGCTCGATCCAGGCCAGGTGGCCGACGTGAAAGAAGCCGGCGGTCGCCTGATCGTCTCCCCGAGCACCGACCCGGCGGTCATTCGCGCGACCGTTTCGGCGGGCCTCGTCTCCTCCCCCGGCTATTTCACTCCATCGGAAGCGTTCGCCGCGATCGATGCGGGCGCCCATGCGCTCAAATTGTTCCCCGCCGAAGCCGCGACCCCGGCGGTGATCCGGGCGCAAAGAGCGGTCCTGCCCAGGGACGTGCCGCTGATCGTCGTCGGCGGCGTCAAGCCGGACTCGATGCAAGCCTGGCTCGAAGCCGGCGCCGACGGCTTCGGGCTCGGCTCGGGCCTCTACAAGCCCGGCCAGTCGCCCGCCGAGACTGCCGAGAAAGCCCGCGCCTACGTCGCCGGGCTCGGCCGCTGATGCGGCCGCTCAGGATCGCCATCATCGGTTTCGGCAAGATCGCCGCCGACCAGCACGTGCCCTCGATCGCCGCCAATCCGCGTTTGGAGCTCGCCGCCACTTCGAGCCGGTCGGGAGTCGGGCCGGCGCCGCAATTCACCGACTGGCGCCGGCTGCTCGAGGAGGTCGACGGGCTCGAGGCGGTCGCGATCACCACTCCGCCGTCGGTCCGCTATGAGATCGCCCGCGAATGCATCGAGCGCGGCCTCCATGTCCTGCTCGAAAAGCCGCCGACCGACACCTTGGGCGAGATCGAGGACCTCGCCTGCCTGGCCGAGGGGCGCGAGGCGACCCTGTTCACCACCTGGCACGCGCAGCATAATCCGGCGGTCGAAGCGGCCGCCGAGGCGCTCGCCGGAAAGCGCATCGCGGCGATGGAAATCCTGTGGCACGAGGACGTCCGCAAATGGCATCCGGGCCAGCGCTGGATCTGGGAGCCGAGCGGCTTTGGAGTGTTCGACCCCGGCATCAACGCCTTCTCGATCGCCACCCGAATCTTCCCCGGCGGCTTGTTCGTCGCCAATGCGGAGCTCCATTATCCGCAAGACGCGCAGACCCCGATCGCAGCCGAGATCGAGTTTTCCAGCGCGGTCGCCGACGGGCCGCTTCGATGCAGCCTCGACTGGCGCCGGACCGAGGGCGAGGAGTGGACGATTGCCGTCCGCACCGCCGATGGAACCGAGGTTCGCCTGGAGAGCGGCGGCTCGCATTTGTCGATCGACGGCGAGCACCGACCGTTCGAAAACCCGGGCGAATATCCGGACATCTACGCCCGGTTCGTCGAGCTAATCGACGAGCGCCGGAGCCATGTCGACGTCGCTCCGCTGCGCCTCGTCGCCGACTGCCTGCTGGTCGGCCGCCGCCACATGGTCGAATCCGCTCCCGCGTGATAAGCTATTCGCACTGCTGGAGTCGCGTCGCTCGGTGGGGAGGGTGAGCAGATGAACGTCGCAATTATGGACGAGCTGGTGCGGACCGACCAGGCGTTCGCCCGCAACTGGCTGCTTGCGACCTTTCCGCCCGATGCCCGGGCGATGATCGAGCCTCATTCATCGGTCGTCGAGCTCGAGGTCGGTTCTGTCGTCCACGCCTGCGGTCAGGATGTCGTCACCAGTTATTTTCCGTACGGCCAGACGATGATCTGCCTCTGCCTCGATCTTGGCGACGGCCGGTCGATCGAGGTCGCTTCGGTCGGCCAGGAGGGCGCGGTCGGCGGAATCGTCAGCTGCGGCCGCGCGCCTGCTTTCGCCCGCGCCGAGGTCCTGATTCCGGGTCCGGCGCTGCGGATTCCGATGCCGCTGCTCGAGGACACGAAGCTGCGTTCGGCACACATCCGCAACCTGTTCTGCCGCTTCTCCGATTATTTGCTGAGCCAGGTGATGCAGTCGGTCGCCTGCAACGCCTTTCACCCGATCGAGGCTCGGGCGGCGCGCTGGCTGCTCACCGCCCAGGACCGCGCTGGAAGCCGCATTGAACTCACGCAGGAGGCGCTGGCCCGCCTGCTCGGGGCGCGGCGGACAACGGTCAACGCGGTGGCGCGCATTCTCCAGGACGAGGGCCTGATCAGCACCCGCCGCGGGGTCGTCCAGGTCATCGACCGTGCCGGCCTCAAGCGACGGTCGTGCGAATGCTACGCCGCGGTCGAGAGCCATTTCGGCGGCATCATCGGCACCAGCGGCAGCGGCGGCAGCGCCGGCTGCAGCTAGCCGGCCAGGCGCCAGCGCAGAGTCTCGCCGGCCTGGAACGGGACCACTCCCGCGATCTCTTCCGGCACGGCGCTGTCCGACCGTTCCAGCATGACCGTCCCCTCGTTGAGCGGCAGCCCGTAGAAGCGCGGACCGTGCTCGGAGGCGAACGCCTCGAAGCGGCCGAGCGCATTGTCTTCCTCGAACACGGCCGCATAGATTTCCAGGGCGAATGGGCTGTTGAAGATGCCCGCGCAGCCGCACGCCGATTCCTTGGCCGAGCGCGCGTGCGGGGCGCTGTCGGTGCCGAGGAAATATTTGGGCGAGCCCGAGGTCGCCGCCTTGCGGACCGCGTCGCGGTGACGCTCGCGCTTGGCGACCGGCAGGCAATAGGCGTGCGGCCTCAGGCCGCCGGCGAACAAGGCGTTGCGGTTGATCACCAGATGGTGCGGAGTCACCGTCGCCGCGACGTTCGGCCCCGCCTCGCGCACGAAGTCCGCGGCCTCGGCCGTGGTGATGTGCTCCAGCACGATCCTGAGCTCGGGAAAATCGCGGGTCAGCGGCTCGAGCACCCGCTCGATGAACACCGCCTCGCGGTCGAACACGTCGACTTGCGCATCGGTCACCTCGCCGTGGACCAGCAGCGGCATGCCGATGTCCTGCATCCGCTCCAGCGCCGGACGGATATTGCGCACGTCGGTGACTCCGAGCGCCGAATTGGTCGTTGCATTGGCCGGGTAGAGCTTGGCCGCGACCCACACGCCCGACTCGTGCCCGCGGCCGAGCGTGTCGGGGTCTACATCGTCGGTCAGATAGCAGGTCATCAGCGGCGTGAAGCCTTCGCCCGCCGCCGCGGTGATCCGCTGCCGGTACGCGTCGGCCCCCTCGACGCTGGTTACCGGCGGGTCGAGGTTGGGCATCACGATCGCCCGGGCGAACTGGCGCGCGGTATAGGGCGCCACCGCGCTGAGCATGTCGCCGTCGCGCAGATGCACGTGCCAATCGTCGGGGCGGCGGATGGTCAGCGTTTGCAATGCCACGGCGGCTCCTTAACTGAGGGCCATGGCCCAGAACAGCCTGACGTCCACCACCCTCACTGACCGGGCCGTGATCCGCCTGTCGGGCGAGGGCGTCCGCGGGTTTCTCCAGGGCCTGGTGACCAGCGATGTCGAAGGCGCGCTCCCGGTCTGGACGGGACTGCTTACGCCCCAGGGCAAATGCCTGTTCGACTTCCTCGTGTGGGAGGACGGGGATGATCTATTGCTCGATTGCGAAGCCGAAGCCGCCGACGACCTCATCAAGCGTCTCGCGATCTATCGCCTGCGCCGCCCGATCACCATCGAGCGCGATTCCGGGCTGGCCGTCCACTGGTCGCCCGGCGGCAGCGACGGGGTGCCGGACCCGCGCCTCGGGGACCTCGGTCGACGCTGGCTGGCACCGGCCGCCGCTCCCGCGACCGGCTGGCTCGAGCATCGCCTGCGCCTTGGGGTCACCGAGGGCCGGGCAGAGCTCGGCGACATCCTCTGGCTCGAATGCAACGCCGCCGAGCTGAACGGAGTCAGCTTCTCCAAAGGCTGCTTCGTCGGCCAGGAGAACACCGCCCGGATGAACTGGCGCGCCAAGGTCAACCGCCGGCTGCTGGTCGTTCAGACCAGCGAGAGTGGCCCGCGCACCCGAGTCGCTTATCCCGAGCTCGGTCTCACGGTCGAGCATCGGCGCCTCGACGATCTCACCGGAGCGATCATCCCGGCCTGGCTCGAGCCGGTCCTCGCTTGAACATCCGCGCCGCCGCGCCTGGCGATCACTCGGCGATCCGCGACGTCCTGCTCGCCGCCTTCCCGGGCCCCGACGAAGCCGATTTGGTCGAGCAGCTGCGCGCCGACGGCGACGCGGCCATCGAGCTGGTCGCCGAGCAGGACGGCCGGATCGTCGGCCACATCCTGTTCTCGCCGGTCCACGGCCCGTTCCGGGCGCTTGCGCTGGCCCCGGTCGCGGTTGCGCCCCAGCGGCATGGCGAGGGCATCGGCTCGGCGCTGATCAAGGCCGGCCACGAGTTGGCACGCGGCCAAGCCTGGGACGCGATCTTCGTGCTCGGCGAGCCGGCCTACTACCGCCGTTTCGACTATGACCCCGCGCTCGCGGCGGGCTTCGACAGCCCCTACGCCGGCCCCTATTTCATGGCCCTGGCGCTCCGCGGTGCCCTGCCCGCGACCGAGGGCCAGGTGACCCACGCCCGCGCGTTCGCCGGCCTCGGCTAGCCATCGATCACCGCGTAGGCGCGCACCGGGAATGTCCCCATCCCGGCGACCTTCGGCGGCACCGCCGAGAATCGGAACCCGCGGTCGGGCAGCTGCTCGAGCCCGCGCATATGCTCGCAGATCGGGACCTCCGCGGCGAGCAAGCGCGAATGCACCGGCCGCGAGCGGGTGCGCGTGTCGTCGATATTGTAGCTGTCGATCCCGACCAGCACCGCGCCCTCCTTCACCAGCCACTCGGCCGCGGCTGCCGTCAGAAACGGGTGCTCGGCGCAATAGGAATCCGTTCGCCAGTGCTCCGCCCAGCCGGTGTGCACCAGCACCGCCTTGCCGCGAACGTCCAACCCTTCCAGGTCCGCCGCATCGGTCGCGATCCCTTGGCCGTGCGGCCGGCGAACGACCACGCCAGGCAAGTCCGCCAGCGATTTCAGCGGCAGTTCGGCCAGGTCCTTGCCGTCCGCGTAGCGATGGAACGGGCTATCGAGATAGGTGCCGGTGTTGGCCACCATGTCGATGCGGCCGATCTGGAAACTCGAGCCGTCGTCGTAGTTCGCCGCCGAGCCCTCGCGCGTCCAATAATCGCAGATGTGCGGCCCCGGCAGTCCCTGGTAGGTGACCATGCCATGCTCGATCACATGGCTGAGGTCGACGATCTCCGCTTCAGCGATATGCGCCACAGCGCCACTCCTCCAATCATCATCCACACGACGTTGAGCGCCGCTGACGGCACGGCCCCGTGCCACCAGCCGTTGATGATGAAGCCGGCCGCGCCAACGACGTTCATCCCCTGGTAGAGCGGGGATTGACCACTGGTCTTTCCCATCGACAGCAGAAGATAGGCTCCGAGGATCAGCGAGGCGCCGACCCAGCCGGCCACTTCGACAAACACTTCGAGCGGAGTCACCAGCTCCGCCCGTCGATCTCGCGGACCTCGACGCCTTCGAGCAGTGCCGGGTCGACCAGGCGCGCGTTGACCCCCATGCGCTCATAGGGCGGTTCGCTCAGCGGAACCCAGTGCGTCGGGTTCCCGCAATTCGCGCACCGCAACACCTTCAAGAATCTCTCGTCAGGAGGCAGGTCGCTGCGGACATATTCATCGAACTTGCCCTCGATCAGCAGCTCCTCGGACGCATAATAAATACCCCACCAGCCGGTCGTCGCGCACAGGCTGCAGTTGCAGTGGTTTACGTAATCGGGCTTGCGCGGCAGCCGTATCGTCGCCCGGCCGCAGTGGCAGCGCGCGACCAGCTCCGGCTCCGGCATCAGGCGGCCAGCTTCCGGAGCACGTAATGGAGGATCCCGCCGGCGCGGAAATATTCGAGCTCGGTAAAGGTGTCGATCCGGCAGCGGGCGGTGAAGCTGAACTCCGACTTGTCGGCTCGGCGGACCCGGACCTCGACCTCCTGCCGCGGCTGCAAATCGGCGATTCCGCTGACCGAGAACTTCTCGTCGCCGGTAAGGCCGAGGCTCTCCGCGCCCTCGCCGTCGCGGAACTGCAGCGGCAAGACGCCCATGCCGACCAGGTTCGAGCGGTGGATTCGCTCATAGCTCTGGGCGATCACCGCTCGAACGCCGAGCAGGAGCGTGCCTTTGGCTGCCCAGTCCCGCGAGCTGCCGGTGCCATATTCCTTGCCGGCGATGACGACCAGCGGCCGCCCGTCAGCCTTGTACAGCATCGCCGCGTCGTAGATCGGCAGCGTTTCGCCGGTCGGCGCATAGCGAGTGAAGCCGCCCTCGACATTGTCCAGCATGTGGTTGCGAATGCGGATGTTGGCGAAGGTGCCGCGCATCATTACCTTGTGGTTGCCGCGCCGCGCCCCGTAGCTGTTGAACTCGCCGCGGCTCACCTGGTGATCGAGCAGGTAACGGCCGGCCGGGCTGTCGACCTTGATCGCGCCTGCCGGTGAGATGTGGTCGGTGGTGATCGAATCGCCGAACACCGCCAGCGCCCGTGCCCGTTCGATGTCGCCGGGCGGCACGGGGGTCATGGTCATGCCCGTGAAATAGGGCGGGTTCTGGATGTAGGTCGAGTTCGGCGGCCACGAGTAGGTTTCGCCGGCGCCGATGTCGATTGCCCGCCAGCGTTCATCGCCCGTGTAGACGTCGGCGTAGCGCGACGTGAACATGTGCGAATGCAGATGCTCGTCAATCAGCGCTCGCACTTCCTCATTGCTCGGCCAGATGTCCTTGAGGAACACCGGTTCGCCGTTGCGCGCGGTTCCGATCGGCTCTGTGGCGAGATCGGAGCGCACGGTGCCCTTGAGCGCATAGGCGACGACCAGCGGCGGCGAGGCGAGATAATTGGCCCGGCAGTCGGGCGACACGCGGCCCTCGAAGTTGCGGTTGCCGGACAGCACGCTGACCGCGACCAGGTCATGGTCGGCGATCGCCTTGGAGATCGGCTCGGCGAGCGGACCTGAATTGCCGATGCAGGTGGTGCAGCCGTAGCCGACCAGGTCGAAGCCCAGGGCGTCGAGGTCCGCGCTGAGGCCGCTGGCGTCGAGATAGTCGCTGACCACCTTGCTTCCGGGCGCCAGGCTGGTCTTGACCCACGGCTTGCTGGTCAGCCCTTTCTCGCGCGCTTTCCTGGCCACCAGTCCGGCCGCGACCAGCACGGAGGGGTTCGAAGTGTTGGTGCAGCTGGTGATGGCGGCGATCACCACGTCGCCGTTGCCGAGGTCGTAATTCTCGCCTTCGACCGGGACCCGCGGGTCTTTGTCCTTCTTGTACGTCGTCTCCAGCTCTTCGTTGAACTGGTCGTCGACCTCGGACAGCAGCACCCGGTCCTGCGGCCGCCGCGGCCCGGCGAGCGAGGGCTCGATGCTGGTCATGTCGAGCTCGAGCGTATCGGTGAACACCGGCTCGGGCGAGGAATCGTCGCGCCACAGGCCCTGCGCCTTGCAATAGGCCTCGACCAGCTCGATGCGCGCCTCGTCGCGGCCGGTGAGCTTGAGATATTCGCAGGTCCGCTGGTCGATCGGGAAGAAGCCGCAGGTCGCTCCATATTCGGGCGCCATGTTGGCGATCGTCGCTCGGTCGGCGAGGCTCAGTGAATTGAGCCCGGGCCCGTAGAATTCGACGAACCGGCCGACGACGCCCTTGGCGCGAAGCATCTGGGTGACCGTCAGCACCAGGTCGGTCGCGGTGATGCCCTCGCGAAGCTCGCCGCCGAGGCGGAAGCCGACGACTTCGGGGATCAGCATGCTGACCGGCTGGCCGAGCATCGCTGCTTCGGCCTCGATTCCGCCGACTCCCCAGCCGAGCACTCCGAGCCCGTTGACCATGGTCGTGTGGCTGTCGGTGCCAACCAGTGTGTCGGGATAGGCAAGCATCACGCCCGCCTGGTCCTCGCTGGTCCACACGCACTGGGCGACATATTCGAGGTTGACCTGGTGACAGATGCCGGTGCCGGGCGGCACGACCTTGAAATTGTCGAACGCCTGGCTGCCCCACTTCAGAAACTCGTAGCGCTCGCCGTTGCGCTCATATTCGAGCTCGACGTTCTTGCCGAACGCGCGTGGAGTGCCAAACTCGTCCACCATCACGCTGTGGTCGATCACCAGATGAACCGGCACCAGCGGGTTGATCTTCTGCGGGTCGCCGCCGAGCTCTTTCATTGCGTCGCGCATGGCCGCAAGGTCGACCACCGCCGGGACGCCGGTGAAATCCTGCATCAGCACCCGTGCGGGACGGTATTGGATCTCGCGCGAAATCCGCCGTTCCTTCAGCCAGTCGACCATCGACTGGAGGTCGTTGCGGGTGACCGTCTCCCCGTCTTCGAACCGCAGCAGATTCTCGAGCAGCACCTTCATCGAGAAGGGCAGGCGGGACAGGTCGCCGAGCGCCTCGGCAGCCTTGGCAAGCGAGAAATAGGTGTAGCTCTTGTCGCCGACGGCGAGCGTGGAACGGGTGTTGAGACTGTCCTGGCCGGTCGGGATCATCGCAGGTCCTTGGGGTCGAAGCGGCGAAAGCCGCGCGAGGGGGCGCTGTGGGCGCCTTAGCAAGCGAGCAAGCCGATTTCAAAGGACCGGGGGTGCGTAGGCGATCATGCCCCAGAGCATTGCCGCGACGGCGGCTGCCATTGCTCCGGTGGCGACCCAGCCGAGCGCCCGCAGAGTGCCGGTGACGCTGAACTTGCCCATGATCGACTTGCGCGACGCCATGAGCATCATCACGGTCATCACCGGCACCGCGACCACGCCGTTGATCACCGCCGCCCAGACCAGCGCCTTGATCGGATTGATCGGAGTGAAGTTGATCAGCGCTCCGACCGCGGTCGCGGCGACAATCGTCCCGTAGAAGGCCTTGGCGCGCCGGGGCTTGCAGTCGAGCCCGACCGGCCAGCGCAGAGCTTCGCCGAGCGCGTAGGCGGCCGAGCCGGCGAGGACGGGGATCGCCAGCAGGCCGGTGCCGACGATGCCGAGCGCGAACACGGTCGAGGCGTAGGGGCCGGCGACCGGAGCGAGCGCCGCCGCGGCTTCGGCCGACGTCGTGATGTCGGTGATTCCATTGGCGTTCAAGGTCGCGGCCGCGGTCAGGATGATGGCCAGCGCGACCAGGTTGGATGCGGCCATTCCAATCAGCGTGTCGAGCTCGATCCGCCTGAGCTCGGAAGGCCCGTCCTTCGGTGCCCGGATCAACGGTTTGCGTTCGTCGAACTCGCGGACGTCCTCGGCTTCCTGCGACGCCTGCCAGAAGAACAAATAGGGACTGATGGTGGTGCCGAAGATGGCAACGATCATGGTCAGCGCCGCCGAGTCCAGAGTGACGGTTGGAACAACGAGGCCGCCGAGCGCGCGGCTCCAGGGTATGTCGACCAGGAACAGGGTGATCACATAGGCGAGCAGCGCGACGGTCAGCCATTTCAGCACCCGCACGTAATTCCCGTAGCGCATGAACACTTCCGAGAGCGCGCAAAAAGCCGCGTAAATCACCAGGAACGCGCCTGGGCGAAGTCCCGATACAAGCGCCGTCGCATCGGCCATCGCTCCCAGGTTCGCGCCGATGTTGATGGTGTTGGCGATGAGCAGCAATGTCACCAGCGAGATCGTCAGCCACGCCGGATAATGGCGGCGCAGATTGCCGGCGATGCCGTGCCCCGTGGTCCGGCCGATCCGCGCGCTGATCATCTGCACCGCCGACATCAGCGGGTAGGTGAAGATCATCGTCCAGCCGAGGCCGTAAGCGAACTGGGCGCCGGCCTGACTGTAGGTGGCGATGCCGCTGGGATCGTCGTCCGACGCGCCGGTGATCAGGCCGGGACCGAACACGTTGCGCAGCCGGATTTGCGGCTTCTTGAAAGCCCTTCGGATGTACCGTTGATCAGCCGCCGGCGCGGGCAGGGGTTGGCGATTGGCCATGGTTGCGGGGGGGTAACGGATTATGGCTGTTCCAGTTGCGCTCGAGGGAACAGCCGATGCTGGACCTGGACGACCGGCGAGGGACTAGATCCAGCGGCGCCATTTGAAATACAGGACGGGGAGCACCGCGCTGGCGAGGATCAGGCCCAGTGCGAACGGATAGCCGTACAGCCAGTCGAGCTCCGGCATATGCTCGAAGTTCATCCCGTAGATGCCGGCGACCAGGGTCGGCGGAAGGAAGATCAGCGCCGCCCAGGAGAACAGCTTCATCGCCGCGTTCTGCTCGACGCTGATGAGGCCGAGCGCCGCGTCGAGCAGGAAAATCAAATTGTCGCCCAGAAAGCCGCTGTGGTCGACCAGCGAGCTGACGTCCGTCATCAGGCTTCCGACGTGGCCGCGTGCCGTCTCATCGGCTTTGACCGGCGTGGAGGCTCCGAGGAAGCTCAGCAGGCGAGCGGTGCTGACCGCGGTCTCGCGAATTTTGGCGAGCAGCGACTGGGCGCGGCCGATTCGGGTCAGAAGCGCGGTCAGCCGCTGCGCTGGAATGCGCCGCTCATCGACTTCCTTGCCGAAGATATGGGTCGAGATCCGCTCGATCTCGGCGCCCGACGCCTCGAGCTCGTCGGCGAGTCGCTCGATGATCGCGTCGAGCAGCCGGACCAGCACGGTCAGCGCATCGCGCGCCAACCCGGGCTCGCGGAGCACGTGATCGCCGAACGCGAGCACCGGCAGCGGGGTCGCATAGCGCACGGTGACCAGGCGATTGTCGGCGAGAACGAAGCCGATGGGCGTGGTTTCCGGCTTCCCCTCCCGGACGCCGCGAAGCGCGCTCAAGGTCATGTAGAGGGCACCGTCGCGCTCGAACAGACGGCTCGAGGGTTCGATTTCGGTCAGCTCCTGCTGCGTCGGGACATTGTGCCCGATCAGCTTCTCAACCAGCTTTTCTTCCTCGCGCGTCGGCTCCTCGAGGTCGATCCAGGTCGCGTTCGGCGGAATTGGGCCATGGTGCGGATCGATGAAGCCGCCATCGCAATCGGGTCCGTAGGCGCGCAGCATGGGGATGGGTGATGGTTAGAACCGTGGCGCTTTGCAAGCCGCTCGGCTCTGCTAAGCCTGGTCCGGATGTCCATTCGTTCGCGCGCCACTCTCGCGGGCGTGCTCATCCTTCTCGCGACCATGGCGGTCCTGCTGGCGATGGGCCGGCCGCCGATCTGCGCGTGCGGGGAAATCGAGCTGTGGGGAGCGGTCGGGCCGAAGCAAAGCCAGATGCTCGCCGACTGGTACAGCCCGAGCCACATCGTCCACGGCTTTCTGTTCTACGCCGCGCTGCACATCGTCGCGCGCCGCTGGACGGTGGAGCGGCGCTTCCTGATCGCGCTTCTCGTCGAGGCCGCGTGGGAGGTCATGGAGAACACTCCGGCGGTCATCGACCGCTACCGCGAGGCGACCATCGCGCTCGGCTATTCGGGCGACAGCATTTTGAACAATATGAGCGACATCGCGATGATGGCCCTCGGCTTCCTCGCCGCGCGCCGGCTGCCGCTGTGGGCATCGGTGCTGATTGTCCTTGCACTCGAGCTGATTCCGCTGCTCGTCATCCGCGACAATCTGTTCCTCAACGTCTGGATGCTGCTGGCTCCGAACCAGGCCGTGCTCGAGTGGCAGTCGGGCGCAGCTTGAACTGAGGGCACCATTCGGCGAGCAAAGCATTGAAGACTGCGAACAATTCTTGGAGATGGCTTGTGAAGCGGATCGCAATTCTTCTCGGCGGCCTGTGCCTGTCGACCCTCGTCGCCGCCCCCGCTCATGCCGGCGAAATCTTCGGCGGGCTGTACATCCACGACATCAAATCGCCGCTGACCCAAAGCGATTTCGAAGGCGGCGCGGATGTCCAGATCGGCTGGCGCGGCGGCCGCATCGGACCGACCCCGCTGCAGCCCTACGCGTTCGCTGCGCTCAACACCGCTGGCAACACCAACTATGGCGCGATCGGAATCTCGGCCAAGTTCGGCAACAAGCTGTACGTTCGCCCCGGGCTGGGGCTCGCCGTCCACACAGGCTCCGCGGGCAATTTCCAGCGCACCGACCGGATTGCCTTCGGCTCGCGGGTCCTGTTCGCTCCCGAGCTCGGCATCGGCACCCAGATCAATGATCGGCTCAGCATCGAGGCGAGTTGGGTCCACATGAGCCACGCCCAGCTGTTCGGGCGCCAGAACCCCGGCGTCGACAATGTCGGCGTGCGGGTGAACTTCGCCTTCTAAAGGCAGCGGAAAATGATCGGCTCGCCGCCCTTCACCAGCGTGAAGGGGCCAAGGAGGACGCCGTTCTCGACCCGCGCCTCGAGAGTCATTCGCCCGCCGCGGATCGCGCCCCGGTAGCGGGCGCGGAAGCTCGGCCGTATCTCGCCCACGCGCTCGGGGCCGCCGGTGCCGGGCGTATGGCGTCCGTCAACCTCGAACGTGCCGTCCCCGCGCGGCAGCAGCGGGCCGTCGATGGTCCCCGCCGCGCAATCATAGTCGAGAACCCCGGACGTTTCGCCGAGGCTCAGCCCGACGTGGCGGCCGCCCCACTCGCCGGTCACCGGAACTGCCGCCTTGGGAAAGCTCGCGCAGGCCGCGAGCCCCGCCGCGGCGGCGAAAATTGCCGCGCGCCTCACATCCGCCGCATCATGTCGAGGTGGTTGCGGACGATCGGCACCGCGTTCTTCGCCACCGGGCGAAGGGTGGCGCTTTCGCCGCGCGCGGCGAAGTCGCCGTGCAGCTTCAGCGCCGCCTCGTGGACCGCGATTTGCTGGCCATGGTAGGTCGAATCGAAATCGCTGCTGGCGATCAGCTCGTCGAGCATCGCCTGGTGCCTCGGCAGCAGGGTCGCCGACGGCAGCAGGTTGAGCCGGCGCCCGGCCAACGACAGCTGCGAGGAGGTGCCTTTATGGGCGGCGATCATCGCCCGCGCGAAGTCGCGGTGGCGCGGGTTTTGCGCGCGGGTCAGAGCTAGCTCGGATGAGCGGATTTCATAGAGGTCGATCGACGAGGCCATCGCCATGTAGTCGGCCGCGAACAGCGGCCGGATGACGACCGGCGGCGCCCCCGCCCGGGAGCGCGGGGGCTCGCTTGTTCCGCACCCGGTGAGGGCGGCGGCAGCCATGGCTGCGAAGGCGATTGGTGGGGCACGCATTGGTGGATCTCCTGCGGCTTAGCGGCCGACCATCTTCTCCGGCCGGACAACACGGTCGAACGTCTCCTCGTCGACCAGGCCGAGATCGAGCCCCGCTTCCTTCAAGCTCAGCCCCTGCTTGTGCGCATGCTTGGCGATCGCGGCGGCATTGTCGTAGCCGATCTCGGTGGCCAGCGCGGTGACCAGCATCAGCGACCGGTCTACCAGCTCGGCGATGCGCTCCTCGTCGGGCTCGAGGCCCTCGAGAGCGCGCTCGGTGAAGCTGACAATGCCGGTCCCCAGCAGGCTGATCGAGCGCAGCACATTGGCTCCGATCAGCGGCTTGAACACGTTCAGCTCGAGATGTCCCTGCATTCCGCCGATCGTCACGGCGACGTGATTGCCCATCACCTGAGCGGCGACCATGGTCAGCATTTCGGCCTGGGTCGGGTTGACCTTGCCCGGCATGATCGAGCTGCCCGGCTCGTTCTCCGGCAGCTTCAGCTCGCCCAGCCCGCAGCGCGGGCCCGAGCCCATCAGCCGGATGTCGTTGGCGATCTTGGTCAGCGAAACGGCGAGCGTGTTGAGCGCCCCGGACAGGTCGACCAGAGTGTCGTGTGCGGCCATCTCGGCGAACTTGTTGGGCGCGCTGGTGAACGGCAGGCGGGTCAAATTCGCCATCTCCTCGGCGAATGCCTTGCCAAATTCCCTGGGCGCATTGAGCCCGGTGCCGACCGCTGTGCCGCCCTGGGCGAGCCGATATAGCCTCGGCATCAATTGCTCGATGCGCTCGACATTGTCGCCGATCTGCGCCGCATAGCCGGAGAATTCCTGGCCGAGGGTCAGCGGGGTGGCGTCCTGCAAATGGGTCCGGCCGATCTTGACGATGCCGTCCCAGCGCTTGGCAAGCTCGGCCAGCCTGTCTCGCATCGCCTTGATCGCCGGGAGCAGCTTGGATTGGACGGCGCGCGCCGCGGCGACGTGCATCGCGGTTGGGAAGCTGTCGTTGGACGACTGGCTCTTGTTGACATGGTCGTTGGGATGGACCGGCTCCTTGCCGCCGCGGCTGCCGGTCAGGGCCTCGTTGGCGCGCCCTGCGATCACCTCGTTGGCGTTCATGTTCGACTGGGTGCCCGACCCGGTCTGCCAGATGACCAGCGGGAACTGGCTGTCGAGGTCGCCGCGAGCGACTTCGCCCGCCGCCTGCTGGATCGCCTCGGCGAGGTGCGGCTCGAGCAGCTCGAAGCGCGCGTTCACGCGCGCAGCCGCCTGCTTGACGAAGCCCAGCGCGTGGATGATCTCGACCGGCATGCGTTCGTTGGGGCCGAACGGGAAATTGCCGATCGAGCGCTCGGTCTGGGCGCCCCAATAGCTGTCGCCCGGAACTTCGATCGGCCCGAAGCTGTCGGTCTCGGTGCGGGTTGCGGCCATTATTTCTTGCGCGTGAAATCCACCGAAACGACGTTGGAGCCGTCATCCGCCGCGTCGCTCGGCTCGCCGCTCTGGTCGGCATCGCCGGCCTCGATCTGGGGCATGTCGTTTTCGGCCGGCTCATGCTCCTGCTGGAGCTCGGGGGCGGCGTTGGCGTGGAAGGTCAAGGAAAACTCGACCGCTGGGTCGTGGAACTGGGTGACCGCGGCGAATGGCACCCGAAGCGTCGACGGCACGCCGCCGAATGACAGTCCGACGCTGAACATGTCTTGCTCGACCTTCAGGTCCCAGAACCGGTGCTGGATGACGATCGTCATCTCGTCGGGGAAGCGCTCGACTAGGTGCTTGGGAATCGCCACTCCGGGCAGTCGCGTCTTGAAGGTGATGTAGAAGTGGTGGCCGCCGGGCAGAGCGCCGGTCCGCTCGACCTCGCCGAGCACTCGGCCGACGACGTCGCGCAAGGCCTCCTGCACGATTTCGTCGTACGGGATCAGGCTTTCGGGCGCATCGTCGCTCATCGCCTTTCCGGTGGTAGCGAGGCGGCGTTGCCGGTCAAGCGGTTGCGCGCGGCCCTTGCGCACAATTGACTTGACGCGGCTGCCGACCCGGCGACAGTCAGAGCCATGCCCGTCGACCCGACGCAGCCCTATGACGAGAGCAATGTCTTCGCGAAGATCCTGCGCGGCGAGCTGCCGTGCAAGAAGGTCTATGAGGACGACCACGCGCTCGCCTTCCACGACATCAATCCGATGGCGCCGGTCCACATCCTGGTGATCCCCAAGGGCCCGTACGTGTCGTGGGACGATTTTTCCGAGCGTGCGTCCGACGCCGAGATCGCCGGCCTCGTCCGGGCGGTCGGGCTGGTCGCCCGCGATGCGGGGATGGTCGTCCAGGGCTACCGGCTGCTGTCCAATGTCGGCAAGCGCTCGGGCCAGGAAGTGCCGCACCTCCACGTCCATATTTTCGGCGGCGAGCCATTGGGGCCGATGCTTGCCCGCTGAGCCGCATTTGTGCGGAACGGGGGATTGCTCAAACTGTTTGAGCCGCTAGGCTCCGCCGCTCCAGCCTGTCGAAGGGGAAGTCGAATGGCCACCGAAGCTCCAAAAAGGGGTCTGCTCGGGCGCATGATGCTGCGCAAAACCGTCGCGCAGGTTCAGCGCGACACCCAGACCAGCGAACTCAAGCGCTCGTTGGGTCCGTGGAACCTGGTGTTCCTCGGCATCGGCTGCATCATCGGCGCGGGCATCTTCGTCCGCACCGGCAACGCGGCGGCAATGCACGCCGGTCCCGCGGTACTGCTCTCCTTCGTCATCGCCGGCATCGTCTGCGCGTTCGCCGGGCTGAGCTACGCCGAGCTGTCGTCGACGCTTCCGGTGTCCGGCTCCGCCTACACCTACTCGTACACCACTTTGGGCGAGTTCGCGGCCTGGGTGATGGGGTCGCTGCTGCTGCTCGAATATGGCCTTGCCGCGTCGGTCGTCGCGGTCGGCTGGTCGGGCTACATGGTCAGCCTGCTCGCCGACATGGGCATCCACGTGCCCGCTGCGCTGACCGGCCCGATGGGCTATCCCAAGGAGCTTGCCGACGGCTCGACCGTCACCACGGTCTTCAACCTTCCGGCCTTCCTCGTCTGCACGGCGCTGGCCCTGCTGCTGGTGCTCGGAGTCTCGGAATCGGCCAAGGTCAACAACATCATCGTCGCGATCAAAGTGTCGGTGCTGACCGCCTTCGTCGTCGTCGGCGGCATCATCATCCTGCAGAACTGGGCGACGTTCGCGCCCAATTGGGACCCATTCATCCCGCCGCCGACCGGCCAGCAAGGCGAATTCGGCTGGAGCGGGATCATTCGCGGCGCGTCGATCGTGTTCTTCGCCTATATTGGATTCGAAGCGGTTTCGACCGCTGCCCAGGAAGCCAAGGACCCCGGCAAGGACATGCCGTTCGGGGTGATCGGCTCGCTGGTCGCGTGCACGATCATCTACATCCTGGTGTCGATCGTCCTGACCCTGATCGTTCCCTACACCGACCTCAACGTGCCAGACCCGGTCGCGGTCGCGGTCGATGCGTTCGGCCCGCAATGGGCGTGGTTCGCCTCGACCATCAAGGTCGGAGCGATCATCGGCCTGACCTCGGTCATCCTGGTGCTGATGTACGGCCAGACGCGCATCTTCTACACGATGGCGCGCGACGGGCTGCTGCCCAAGGTCTTCGCGCGGGTCCACCAGAGGTTCCGGACTCCGTGGATCAACACGCTCGTCGTGGGCCTCGCCGTGGCGATCGCCGCAGGCTTCTTCGACATCAATTTCCTCGGCGATGCGACCTCGGTCGGGACGCTGGCGGCTTTCGCCATCGTCTCCCTGACCGTGATCTGGCTGCGCCAGACCCACCCGGACATCCCGCGCGGCTTTAAAGTGCCGCTCTATCCGGTGCTTCCGGCTCTCGGCATCCTGTCGTGCGTATGGCTGATCTCTTCGGTCCCGGCCCGTGTGCTGATCTTCTTCGCCTGGTATGTCCTCGGCGGGATCGTGCTCTATTTCCTCTACGGCATGCGCAATTCTGAGCTTGCCAAGGGCCGCGATGTGATGCCCGACGACGAAACGCCTTACTTCCCGGAGGATGCGCCGCGCGACGTGACCGGTGAGCCGATCATCAGGCCGTAGCCGACCGTCAACTCTGCAACTGGGGCGGTCCAGCGATGGGCCGCCCTATTCTTGTCCGAGCAAATTGCCGGCAAGCGCCTTCAAATCCGCTTCGGGCCGAGCGCCATAATGCTGGATGACCTCGGCCGCACCGATCGCTCCCAGCTTCAGCGACCGCTCGAGACCCAGCCCGCGCGCCTCGCCGACCAGGAAGCCCGCAGCGAACAGATCGCCGGCGCCGGTGGTGTCGACGACATGCTCGACCGGCTCGGCGGGCACCTGCGCCCGCTCGCCCGCGCGGGTCGCCAGAGCGCCCTTTTCGCTGCGGGTGACGACCAGCGTCTCGACCTTGCCCTGGTAGGCGGCGATCGCGGTTTCGAGGTGCGGCACTCCGGCCATCGCCTGGATCTCGTCCTCGTTGGCGAACAGGATGTCGATTCGCCCCTCGTCGATGAGCGTGTTGAAGCCGTCGCGGTGGCGCTCGACGCAGAAGCTGTCGGACAAAGTGAAGGCGACCTTGCGGCCGGCGCTGCGCGCGACCTCGATCGCCCGGATCATCGCGTAGCGCGGGGTCTCCGGGTCCCACAGATAACCCTCGAGGTAGAGCATCGCGCAATCGGCGATCTGCGCCTCGTCGAGCGCGCTTGCCGGCAAATGCTGCGCGGCGCCGAGGAAGGTGTTCATCGTCCGGTGCCCGTCGGGCGTCACCAGCACCATCGAGCGCGCGGTCGACACTCCGTAGTCGGCCGCGGGAGTCGTGAACTCGACCCCGGCGGAGCGCAGGTCGTGGCTGTAGAACTGGCCGAGCTGGTCGGGAGCCACCTGGCCGATGAAGCCGGCTCGGCCGCCCAGCGCCGCGACTCCCGCCGCGGTGTTTCCGGCCGAGCCCCCGCTGACTTCGCGCGCCGCGCCCATGCGCGCGTACAGCCGCTCGGCTTCCTCGGCATCGATCAGCCGCATCGATCCCTTGGTCAGCCCTTCGGCGTCGAGGAAAGAGTCGTCGGTGTCGGCGATCACGTCGACGATCGCATTGCCGATCGCCAGGACGTCGAGGCGGGGTCTGGGCATCGGCGCCGCCTAGCGACGACGGCCGCTCCCGGCAAGCTTGCCTCGGCCCCGGTGCGCGGCCATCATCGAGCCCATGCGCCTCACCCTCCCTTTCGCCGCTTTGTTGCTCGCCGGCTGCGCGACCGCTCCGAGCCCGCCGCAAGCTCCGCTGCCCCAGCCGCCGCCCACCATGTCGGCGCCACCGATGCGCGGCGAGCTCATTGGAATGACCGCTTCCGAGCTTGTGCAGCGGCTGGGTACTCCGGCGCTGCAAATCCGCGAGGGCCGCAGCCTCAAGCTTCAGTTTCGAGGCTCGAGGTGCATTCTCGATGCGTATCTGTACCCGCCGCGCGACGCCTCGGGGCCAGAGCGCGTCGCCCATGTCGATGCGCGGCTGCGCTCCGGTGTGGAGACCGATCCGAGGACCTGCATCGCCTCGATGTCGCGCGCTTAGGCCAGCTGCTCCATCGCCCAGTTCGCGGCTTCCGCGACCACCGGGTCGGCATCGGCAAGATGGGGCTCGATGTCCCTGGCCAACCCAGGGTCGCCGCTGTTGCCGGCCGCGATCAAGCAGTTGCGGATCAGCCGATTGCGCCCGATGCGCTTGATCGGCGAGCCGGCGAACATTTCGCGAAACGCTGCGTCGTCGAGCGCGAGCAGGTCGCCGAGCCGGGGGGCGGCCAGCTCGGCGCGGGGCAGGAACGCCTTGTTGGCGGCGGCCGCGGTCGCGAAGCGGTTCCACGGGCATGCCGCGAGGCAATCGTCGCAGCCGTAGATGCGGTTGCCGATCGCCCGTCGAAACTCGTTCGGGATCGGCCCTGAATGCTCGATCGTCAGATAGGAGATGCAGCGCCGGGCATCGATCCGGTGGGCACCGTCGAACGCTTGCGTAGGGCAAATGTCGAGGCAGCGCGTGCAGCTCCCGCAATGATGCGAGGCGGGTGCGTCCGGCTCGAGCTCGAGGCTGGTCAGGATGATCCCGAGGAACAGCCAGCTGCCGTGCTCGCGCGACACGAGGTTGGTGTGCTTGCCCTGCCAGCCGATCCCGGCAGCGGCGCTCAGCGGCTTTTCCATCACTGGCGCGGTATCGACGAACACCTTGAGCTCGGCCGATTCTCCTGTGGCTGCGCCCGCTCGCTCGACGATGAACCGGGCGAGCGCCTTTAGCCCCTTCTTGACCGTCTTGTGATAGTCGCTGCCTTGCGCATAGGCGGAGATGCGCCCGAGGCTCGGCTGGTCGGCCAGCGACAGCGGATCGGTGCTCGGCGCGTAGCTCATTCCAAGCGCGATCGCCGAGCGCGCGTCGGGCCACAAGGCGAGCGGTGACGAGCGCTCCTCCGAGCGCTCCTCCATCCAGCCCATGGTGCCGTGATGGCCGGCCGCCAGCCAGCGCTTGAGGTCGAGCCCGGCCTCTCCCGCCGAGTCGGCGCGCGCGAACCCGCAGGCGACGAAGCCGAGCCGCTCGGCTTGCGAGCGTATTGCTTCCTTGAGGCTTTGGCTCCTATCCACGGGCCGCCGATTACACCTTTGCCCGCCAATTCTGTAGGAATTTCAGTGCTTCGCAAGGCCCAGCACCAGGTCGACACCGACCAGCCGGCAGTCGAGGCCTGCGGCCTGGTCAAGGAATTCGGCGAGACTCGCGCGGTCGACGGCATCAGCCTCGCGGTGCCGGCGGGCTCGATCTACGGGATGCTCGGACCCAATGGCGCCGGCAAGACCACCGCTCTGCGCATGCTGCTGGGGATCATCGACCCGACGTCCGGGACTCGCCGGCTGCTCGGGCACGAGCGTCCGCTCGATGCGGCGAGCGGCGTCGGCTACTTGCCGGAGGAGCGCGGCCTCTATCCAAGCATGACGGCGCGCGATGCGATCGGCTTCATGGGCGCGCTGCGCGGACTGCCGCTCAAGGAAGGCCGCCGCCGAGCCGACGATCTCCTCGCCGGCCATGGGCTCGGCAAGTGGGCGCGCAAGCCGATCCGGAACCTGTCCAAGGGAATGGCGCAGACCGTCCAGCTGCTCGGAACCATCGTCCACCGCCCGCGGCTGATTGTGCTCGACGAGCCCTTTTCCGGCCTCGACGCGATCAACCAGGCCAAGCTCGAGGAGCTGATCCGGGCCGAGGCGCGCGATGGGGTCACGGTGATCTTCTCGACGCATGTGATCGCCCACGCCGAGCGGCTGTGCGAGCGGATCGCGATCATCGCCGGCGGCAAGATCGCCTTTGAAGGCGGGGTCGATGAAGCGCGCGACCGGCTTCGGCCGATTGTTCGGCTGCGCACGCGCTCGGACGACGGACCGTGGCGCTCCGCGATCCCGGCCAATGCCGTCCGTGAGCGAGGCGAGTGGGTGTTCGAGCTGCCGACCGGTGGACCGGAACCGCTGCTCAAGGCGCTGCTCGACGGGAACGCCGGGATCGAGACCCTCGCGATCGAGCGGCCGGGCCTTCACGAAGCCTTTGTCGCGATTGCCGGCGATGCGGCCGCGGCGCAAATGGGCGATCAGGGCGAGCCCTCGTAATGGCGACGTTGCTTCGCTCGGCCTTCGTCATTGCCCGCCGCGACTTTACCGCGACGGTCTTTTCGAAGACGTTTCTACTCTTCCTACTGGGCCCGTTGTTCCCGGTGCTGATGGGGGTGATCTTCGGAGGCATCAGCGGCGCGGCGATCAGCGATGCCGAGCGGCCGGTCATCGCGGTCGTTGCCAGTGACTCCGACTTTCGAGCGCTCGCCGAGGCGCGCAGGCGCCTCGACGACGCGGTGACTTCATCGACGATGCTGCAGCTGCGCCACTTCCGGCCGGAGCCCGACGCGGCTGCTCAGCGACAGCGGCTGTTGGCCTTGGAATCGCCGCCGGTGATCGCCGTGCTCGAGGGCAGTCTCGATCGTCCGCGGCTGATCGGCGGACTCGAGGCGGAAGGGACGACGATCCGCCATGTCCGCTTCCTGGTCGATATCGCTCGGCGCGATCGTGTCGCGCCGGCGGGGGAGGTGGATGTCCAACTCTCGAAATCCACACGCTCGCCAGGCTCGCTGGCGCCGGCCCGGGCGCTCACCGCGCGCGCCGGGCAGACGGTGCTGTTCCTGCTCACCATCCTGTTGTCCGGAATGCTCTTGTCCCAGCTGATCGACGAGAAAGCGAACAAGATCATCGAGGTGCTTGCGGCGGCGGTGCCGATCGACGCGATCTTCCTCGGCAAGCTGTTCGCGATGCTCGTCATGTCGCTGCTGGGGATCGCCGTGTGGACGGCAACGGGCGCGGCGACGATTGCGTTGATGACCGACCAGGGCCTGTCGGCGCTGCCGGCGCCGGCAACGGGCTGGCCGGCGTTCCTGACCCTGGCCGTGGTCTATTTCATGATGAGCTATCTGCTGCTCGGCTCGGTGTTCCTCGGCATCGGCGGGCAGGCCTCGACCGCCCGCGAAGTTCAGACCCTGTCGATGCCGGCGACCATGGCGCAGGTCGTCGTGTTCGCGCTCGCCGCGACCGCTGTTGGAGTGCCCGACAGCCCGCGAGCACTCGCCGCCGCGGTTTTCCCGCTGTCGTCCCCGTTCGTGATGATCGCGCGCGCCGCCGAGCAGCCCCAGATCTGGCCGCATCTGGTCGCGATCGCCTGGCAGGCATTGTGGGTGGCGTTGATCGTCCGCGTCGCCTCGCGAATCTTCCGCCGAAGCGTCCTCAAGTCCGGCCCCCGGCGCCGGTTCTGGAGGCGCGCCGCGAAAGCCTAGTTCAGCGCGGCCCGCGCCATTTCCTCGAGCTTGGCCATCAGCGCGCGGTGCGGGAAGGGGCCGTGGCTGATGCGGGCGACGCCGGCGCTCGCCCACGCCGCTTTGTCCGGCGCGCCGGGAAACGCGATGACGTTCAGGGGGAGCGGGACTTCGCGGACGATCCGCTCGATTTGGCGCGGATCGGCGAGGCGCGGAACGAAGAATCCGCTCGCGCCGGCGTCGGAAAAGGCCTTGCCGCGCTCGATCGCCGCGTCGACCAGTGCCGAATCATATTGCTGCGTTTTCAAGTAAAGGTCGGTGCGGGCGTTGATGAAGAAGCGGTCGCCGACGGCCAGCCGGATCGCCTCGATGCGCTTCGCCTGCTCCTTGAGCGGGTGCAGGCCCTCTCCATCGATCACCTGGTCCTCGAAGTTGCAGCCGACGGCGCCGGTCGCCATCAGCCGGGCGACGTTTGCCGCCGCTTTGGCCGGGTCGACCGAATAAGCGCTTTCGAAATCGACGGTCACCGGCACCTCGACGGCATCGACAATGCGCTTGGCGTTGGCCAATGCGAAGTCGATCGGCACCTGCTGTCCGTCCGACCAGCCGTTGGCGTCGGCGACCGGGTGGCTGCCGGTGGCGAGCGCTTTCGCCCCCGCCCGGGCGACCGCCTGGGCGCTGCCCACGTCCCAAATGTTGTACAGGACCACCGGATTGCCGGGGACATGCAAAGCCGCGAAGGTTTCGAACCTGCCCGCCATTTCCGCTCGCCTCCGTCAGACGCGGTTTGGGTAGACCGGCCGGATGTCGACCGGAATATGGGTCATCGTCCCGATCACCTGGCTGGCCTCGGGATCGAGCGATCCCCACTTGTCGAGGAACGCCTTGGTCCCGGCATAGTCCCCGCCGCCCTGCCGCCGGACAATCTCACCGACCAGGTCGCGGATCGCGGCGTCGATCTTCGCTTCATCGATCCGGAAGCGCTTCGCCCTTGGGTCCCAGACGATCGCGCCCTTGTCGCGCAGATAGCGGTACTGCATCGCCGCGCCCTTGCCGTGCGCCTCGTGTGTGCCGAAGCGCATCGCCCGGAAGAGGCCGGCGACATAGGTCGCGCGTATCTGCGGTCGCTCGGCGGCGGGGATCACGCCTTTGTCCATCATGTGCATGACGTTGTAGGCGCCCATGACGTCGGCCTTGGCCTCCTCGAACCCGCTGGCGACGTCCTTCAGTTCCTTGTCGACCGTTGTCTTGCGGCCGCCGATAGTGATCGTCCCCGGTCCCAGGCTGTGCGACAATTCGTGGAACAGCGTCTCCATGAACATGTAGCGTTGGGTGACGTTGCCGGCCTGCTCGGGGACCAGCACCAGGCTCCCCATCGGCTTCAGGATGCGGTCGTATTTGGCGCCGAGCACGTTGCGCAGGATGACCTTCTTGGCGCCCTTGGCTTCGCGCACCCGCTCGTCGTTGGGCAGGTTGAAGGCGATCGTCTGGACGCCCGGGACATTGTCGCCGCCGCCGTGGACCTGGTCGGCGACCACCAGCGGCGATTCAAAGCCGCGCTGGAAATTCTTGTACTTGGCCTCGACGGGAAGGTTTTCCTCCATGCCGCGCAATTGCGCCTTGTAAACGTCGAGCGCCTGCGACTCTTCGGGATTGCGAAGGGTGACGAACGCCTCGAACGCGGTCTTCCGGCCGTACAGCGTGTCGGTGTAAACCTCGTAGGGGCCGATCGCGATCTCGATCGGGGTGCCGGTGAGGTCCATCCAGGCGAGTTCGGATTCGTAATAGTCGTCGGTCCGGAAAGCCTCGGCGCGAAGGTTGAGGAACTTCTTGAGGCTGGCATTGCTGGTCTTCGCCGCGGCTTGCTCGAGCAGCTTCGCCGCCGGCTCGAGCCACTGCCGATATTCCTGGCTGTAAGGGACGGCGACCAGCCGGTCGCCCTGCCGCCGAACCACCGTGTACGGGCTGGTGAGCGCTTCCGCCTGGTCCGGATGGGCGGCGAGATAGGCGTCGAATTGCTCCTTGGTGAGGTCGGTCGGGTAGAAGTTCGCGCCCGGCGGCTTGGCCTGGCTGCCGAGCAACGGCTTGTCCTCCTCGAGGCTGTTCCACGGGCCGAAGAAGGTGTCGAACCGCTCGAGCAATTCGGGTTCGTTCCTGGCCGCGACCTCGGCGCGCAGCGCGTCATAATTGGGCGTCGCCTGCCGCTTGTAGATTTCGCTCATCAGGTCGGCCGCCTGGATGAGGATGTTGACCACTTCGCGCTCCTCGGCGGTGAGGAAGCTGGTGTCGGGGTTCATTTCGACCCGCGCCAGCTTGGCAACCGCGGCCGGCTGCGCTCCTTCGGCGGCATTGCCGGTCGTGGTCGCGGTGTTGGTGGTGGTCGCGACCTCGCACGCGGCGAGCGAGAGGATGGAAAGGGCGGCGGCGGCTCCCAGCCAGCGGGTTTTGGTCATGGCGTCGATCTAGCAGCGAGCGCGAGGCTTGGGCAAACCGCTATTGCGGCGCGGGACCGAGCTGCTGCCAAAGCTCGACCTTGATCCCGTCGCAGTCGAGGATCCAGGCGAAGCGGCCATAATCCTCGTCCTGCCGGCCGAGGATGGCGATCCCCTTGGCTTGAAGGTCGGCGATCATCGCGTCGAGGTCGTCGACGCGCAGATTGAGCATGAAGGGAATCCCGCTCGGCTCGAAATAGTCGCTGTCCGGCTTGAATGGGGACAGCAATGAAAATCCCTCGCCATCGTCCTTCTTGAACGGGAACATCGCGCCCCATTCGCCGCCGATGCCCAGATTGTCCTGGTACCAGGCGCGCGTGGCGTCCGGGTCCGCCACTTTGTAGAAGATGCCGCCAAGGCCGGTGATGCGCGCCATGCCGCCCTGTATCCGCGCAATGCTCATCGCGCCAACGGCGCCGCTAGTGCACGAACCTCGCGACGACGTCGCGGTAGGAGCGGCTGACCTTTACCTGTGCTCCTGAATCCAGGACCAGGAAGCATTCGCCATTGGTGTGCGGCTTGACCTGGCGAACCAGGTCGAGGTTGACGATGGTCGAGCGATGGACGCGCTGGAACCGGCGCGGGTCGAGGCGTTTTTCGAGATCCTTCATCGTTTCGCGCAGGATCAGCGTGTTGTCCCCGGTCTGGATGCACATGTAGTCGCCGGCGGCGTCGATCCGCTCGATCGTGTCGACGTCGACTCGGAAAATCTGTCCCTGGTCCTTGATGTTGATCATCCGCTCGAAGCGGTTGGCGGCCGGAGCGTCGCCGGCGGTCTCCTCGGCCAGCGATTCCGCGGCCTCCGGCGCATGCTCGACCAGCACTTCCTTGAGGCGCTCCGCCTCTTCCGCGCCGCGCTTTTCGGTCAGCCGCTGGCGAACCCGGTCGAGAGTCGCCGCCAGGCGGTCCTCGTCGACCGGCTTCATCAGATAATCGACGGCCTGGGACTCGAACGCCCGAAGCGCATGGTCGCCGTAGGCAGTGACGAACACGAAGAGGGGCGGCTCGACCTCCATCAGCCCCTGGATGACCGAGAAGCCGTCGAACCCCGGCATCTGGATGTCGAGGAACACCAGGTCCGGCTTGTGGGTCTTGATCGCCCGGATCGCCTCGCGGCCGTTGGCCGCGGTGGCGACCACCTCGACATCGTCGTGCGCCTGAAGCCGGAGCTGAAGACCCTGGGTCGCGAGCGGCTCGTCGTCGACCAATACGGTCCGGATGTTCATCAATCCCTGTCTCCGCTCTCGAATGGAATTTCGATGATAACGCTGAACCCCCCACGTTCGTTCTTTCGAGTCGTAAATGCGTGCGCCGCTCCATAGGCCTGCGCCAGCCGGTCGCGAATGTTCGCCAGTCCGACCCCGGTCGAGGGACTGGCCGCCAAGCTGGCGCCTTCACCGTCGCCATTGTCGGCGACTTCGATCCGCACCGACTCCCCTTGGCGGTGCGCGGTGATCCAGATGTCGGCGCCGCTTTCGCTCGCCGTCACCGCATATTTGATCGCATTCTCGATCAGCGGCTGGAGCAGCAGCGACGGCAGCCGGGCGCCGATCGTCTCCGACTCGATCTTGAAGTGCGGCCGCAGCCGGTCCTCGAAGCGCATCTTCTCGATCTCGAGGTAGAGCTTCAACGTCTCCACCTCCTGCGCCAGGGTCACCTTGGCGGTCGGCTCGTTGACCAGCGTATAGCGCAGGAACGAGGACAGCCGGGCGAGCATCGCGTTCGCGCGCTCGGTCTGCTTCAACAGCACCAGGGTCGAGATCGAATTCAAGGTGTTGAACAGGAAGTGCGGGTTCAACTGGTAGCGCAGCATCGCCAGCTGGGCGCTCGAGGCCTGGCTCTCGAGCCGCTCGCGCTGGTCGATCTGCTCTTCGAGCAGCAAGAAGTAATTGATCCCGTAGTAGAGCGCGGCCCACGCGGCGAGCAGCGAGAAATTGAGCAGGATTGCACCCAGATATTCGAATCCGACCGGCCGGGCGTCGGGCTTGAGGAAGGTCGCGTAGCTCCACGTCTCGATGATCGAAAAAGCGCTCGCGGCGAACATCACTGCCACCAGCGACAGGGCGACGGTCAGCAGCGCGCGCATCGCGATCAGCCGGCGGAACAGAGTCGCCAGAAGCAGGGTCAGCGAATAGCCGGTCGCGGTCAGCAGCAACGTGTGGACGACCCACATCCAGCCCATCGAATTGGCGAAGCCGGACAGGGACCGGAGGATGAAATAGCCCGACCAGCCGATCGACTGGAGGATCCAGAACGCCCGGTTCTTGTCGGCGAAGAACGGCTGGTCGAGGCCGATGCCCTCGGCGATCGGAGCGGCGGGCGACTGGATTCGGGGCGCGTTGGAGCGGCCCGCCCGTCGAGCCGGCCGCTGCCGCCGTTCCAGTGCCGCGCTGTCGGTCGCCATTGGCCGTGGATATAGGCGCGAAATTTCCTCATTGCGAGAAGCGCGGGCTCCGGGGCGGTCCTCGAGCGAGGGTAGCGGAATGGCCCGGCGTGTTTTCGCGGCACCGAAACGCTCGCCCTACGTTGGCATTGCCGAGTTCGGCTTAGGGAAGCATTTAAATGAAGCTTTGGTCGCGGGCGGTGCTGGTCGCCGCAATGGTTCTGACGGCATCGTGCCGGTTCGTCGAGCAGGACAATGGCGCGCAGCCCGCCTCCAACGGAGCGGCCGCCATCGCGCCGATCCTCAACACCGCCGACGCCAGGGACATCCACAGCTTCGCTCGGCCGCGGGAAGCGCGCGTCCACCACGTCGCGCTCGATCTGGCTGTCGACTTCGACGCCAAGCGCATCGGCGGCACCGCGACGCTCGACATCCAGCGCCGTCCCGAGGCGAAGGAGATCATCCTCGACGACAAGGGGCTGGAGATCGAGAGCATCACCGACGGCGAGGGCGAGCCGCTGGCATGGAAGGTCGGGGCGGCTGACTCCAACCTCGGAGCCCCGTTGGCGGTCGCGCTTCGTCCCGACACCGAGCGGCTGGTCATTCGCTACAAGAGCGCGCCCGAGGCCGAAGCGCTGCAGTGGCTGACTCCTCAGCAGACGGCCGGGAAGAAGCAGCCTTATCTGTTCAGCCAGGGTCAGGCGATCCTCAACCGCACCTGGATCCCGACCCAGGATTCGCCCGGAATCCGCCAGAGCTGGGAAGCGAAGATCCGGGTTCCCGCCGGCCTCACCGCGGTGATGAGCGCGCCCCGTGCGGCCGAGCCGATCACTCAGGGCGGCGAGAGCCTGTTCGAATATCGAATGGCCAACAGCGTTCCGCCCTATCTGATCGCGATCGCGGTTGGCGACCTCGCGTTCAAGCCGCTGGGGCCGCGCTCGGGCGTATGGACCGAGCCGGCGATGCTCGACGCCGCTGCAACCGAGCTTGCCGACACCGAGAAGATGATCGACGCCGCCGAGAAGCTGTTCGGCCCCTATCTGTGGGAACGCTACGACATGATCGTCCTGCCGCCGTCCTTCCCGTTCGGCGGCATGGAAAACCCGAACCTCACCTTCCTGACCCCGACCTTCATCGCCGGTGACAAGAGCCTGGTCAGCCTGATTGCCCACGAGCTCGCTCACAGCTGGTCGGGCAATCTCGCGACGAATGCGACCTGGGCCGACTTCTGGCTCAACGAGGGCATGACCACCTACGCCACCTATCGCATCGGCGAGGCGATCTACGGGCCCAAGTACGCGGCGCAGCAATATGCGCTCGGAGTCGACTCGCTGAACGAGGAGATCGGGACCCTCGGCGGAGCCAGGGCTCCCGACACTCGGCTGCACATCGACCTCAAGGGCCGCAGCCCCGACCATGGCCTGACCGAAATCGCCTATGAGAAAGGCGCCGCTTTTCTCCGCACGATCGAGGCGACGGTCGGACGCGAGCGGTTCGACGCCTGGCTCAAGGGCTGGTTCGAGCGTCACCGATTCGAGCCGGTCACCTCGGCGATCTTCCTCGCCGACATCCGCAAGCATCTGGTCAAGGGCGATGCGGCGCTCGAACGCAAGCTGATGCTCGACGAGTGGGTCTACCAGCCCGGGCTGCCGCCCAACATGGTGCGGCCGGACCGGCTGGCGTTCACCGATGTCGACCGGTCGGTCGCCGGGTTCGCGCGCGGCGCCGCTCCCGACACCGCCGCCTGGTCGCGCTGGAACACCGCCGAGCGGCTGCGATTCCTCAGCAAGCTCCCGCGCAAGCTCCCCAAGGCGCGGCTCGACGCGCTCAACCAGGCGTTCGGGCTGAATGGCGTCGGCAATATGGAGGTCCGCTTTGCCTGGCTCGAGCTCGCGGTCGGCAACCGCTACGATCCCGCGGTCCCGTCGCTCGAGCAGTTCCTGACCACGCAGGGCCGTCGCAAGTTCGTCCGGCCGCTGATCAAGGCGCTGGCCGAGGATTCGAGCTGGGGCCGCCCAATCGCGGCTCGGATCTACCCGCGCGGGAGGCCGCTCTACCACCCGCTGGTCACCGGCGAGCTGGACGAATTGAAGCTCGGCGGCGGATGATTCAGTCGGCCGATCCTTAACCGCCCTTAAACGCTCTTTCGCTACCCGTTTGCCCGGACTTGGAACGGCAGGCGGATGTACGAGGCCCCAGATCGCTATAAACGGATGATTTCCGCGCGCCTTCCAGGCGGGGAATCGCTTGGCCTGACCAGCCGCGAAGGCGACGGCGGAAGCTCCCCTCTCAAGGACGTGCAATTGATCTCGCGTGCGCAGCTGGCGCCGTTCTTCGCGGCCGCCAACATCGTTGCCGCGCTGATGATGGCGGCGGTGCTGTGGGGCGAGGTCGCCGTCACCTGGCTGCTGCCGTGGTGCGGATCGATCGCGATCGTCAATCTGGCCGCGATGCAGCTCGCCCGGACCCAGGCGATCACTCATGTCGGCCGCTCGGGCCACCAGGTGCCGCACTGGCTGATGGTCGGCGACGTCACCTTGCGCGCCGTGCTGTGGCTCAGCCTGCCGTTGGCCATGTTCCCGGGGCTGTCGCCCGAAACCCAGGTGATCGCCGCCTCCGTGATGGCGGGACTGGGCATCGGCGCGCTCGGCCTGGTCGTCGTTCCGCCGTGCGTCACCGCCTGGATGTCGTCCTTCACCGCCGGGGTCAGCGTTGCCCTGCTCCTCGGCCGCAACACCGTGCCCTTTCCGCACATGTTGTCGATCCTGTTCACTCTGGGAGTCGCGATCTTCGGAGTGTTGGCGGTCGCCCGCTGGGCGTTCCACCAGCTCAAGACCAACGCCGACTTCGGATCGCAGAGCGAGAGCGCCAGCCTTCTGCTCCAGGAATATGAGCAGCGCGGAGTCGGCTGGCTGTGGCAGGTCGATTCGGAGAATCGCGTTACGTACATCTCGTCGCGGATGACCGCGTTGCTCGACCGCCCGGCAAGCCAGCTGCTCGGCCATTCGCTGCCCTCGCTGCTCGGCGGCAACGCCGAGCTCGGGCGACTGCTGCTGGAACGCCAGCCGTTCAACGCGGTCGAAATGGAACTCAAGACCGCTCGCGGCGAGCGCTGGATTTCGATTGGCGGCGACCCGATCATCGACACGGCCGGGCGCTTCGAAGGCTTCCGCGGAGTCGGCTCGGACATTACCGAGATCCGCCAGACGCAGGAGCGGCTGACCCATCTCGCCAACGTCGACGTGCTGTCCGGCCTGCCCAATCGCGGCCGGGTCCGCCAATTGCTCGGCGAAGCGCTGCGCACCGCGACCGTCAGCAATGTGCCGTGCGCGATCCTGTTCCTCGATCTCGACGGCTTCAAGCCGGTCAACGACACGTTCGGCCACCCGAAGGGCGACGCCGTGCTTCGAGCCGTCGCCAAGCGGCTGGTGGACGAGGTCGGCAGCGACGGCCACGTCGGTCGAATGGGCGGCGACGAGTTCGCGATCGTCGTCATCGACGCTCAAAGCCGCCGCAATGTCGAAGGGATGGCCGACCGGATCATCAAGACGATCGCCGCTCCCTACATGATTGATCAGACCGAGATCCGGATCGGAGTCTCGATCGGCTGCGCGTTCGGGCCGATCGACGGCGCCACCGTCGACGACCTGATCCTCAAGGCCGACCTCGCGCTCTACGAAGCCAAGGGCGCCGGCCGCGGCATCGCCCGCTATTTCTCGTCCGAGCTCCAGTCGGAGCAGGAGGACCGGGTCCGCCTCGAGACCGACATCCGCCAGGCGATCGCCTCGAAGCAGTTCCACCTCGCCTTCCAGCCGCTGGTCAACGCCAAGGACCAGAAACTGACCGGTTTCGAGGCGCTGATCCGCTGGAACCATCCGCAGCGCGGGCTTGTGCCGCCGAACGTCTTCATCCCGGTCGCCGAGGAGGCCGGATTGATGCCGGTGATCGGCGAATGGGTGATCGACGAAGCCTGCCGGGCCGCGGCGACCTGGCCCGAGCCGATCACGGTCGCTCTCAACATCAGCCCCAAGCAGATCGCGCTCGCCGCGCTTCCCAACACGGTCAGCGAGGCGCTCGCCCGCCACAAGCTGCCCGGCAACCGGATCGAGCTCGAGGTGACCGAGGGCGTGTTCCTCGGCGACAACGGCTCGACTCTCGATGTCCTGAAGCGGCTTCGCCAGCTCGGGGTCGGAATCGCGCTCGACGATTTCGGCACCGGCTATTCGTCGATCGGCTATCTGAACAAAGCGGTGTTCCACAAATTGAAGATCGACGGCAGCTTCGTCCGCGAAGCCGGAACCCGTCCGGAGAATGTCGCGATCATCCAGTCGATCGTCCAGCTCGCCAAGAGCTTCCGGATGTCGGTCACCGCCGAGGGCGTCGAGACGGCCGAGGATTTCGAGCGCATGCGCGATCTCGGCTGCGACACCATCCAGGGCTATCTGTTCGGCCGCCCGCTCAGCTACGAGCGCGCCAACCAGATGGTGATCGGGCTGGGCGCGAAGCGCATGGCGGGCTGAGCGGTACTGCCTGCCGAACGGGCTCGTACTTGTTTTCCATCTGTGCCCCCTGATGATCCGCAGTCGATATGTTCAGCCCATTGCCGCCCGCTATTCGTCAATTCCCCGCCAGCGCGCCGCGCACGGCCCTGTCGAGCGCCTCGGCGCGGAACGGCTTGGTCAGCAGCGGCGCCTTGGGCGCGACCCGTCGCACGGCTTCGGTTTCGCTGTAGCCGGAGACGAACAGGATCGGCTGGCCGGGCGCTTCGGCCAGGATCCGCTTGGCGACTTCGGCGCCCGACAAGCCCGGCATGATGAAGTCGAGCACCACCAGGTCGGGCCGCTCGCTGGCAAACGCCTTGAGGCCCTTGCGGCCGTCGCTCGCCTCGGCGACCCGATAGCCCTGCTCCTCGAGGCTGCTGACGATGAAGCCGCGGACGTCGGGGTCGTCGTCGATCACCAGCACCGACGCATCCCTCGCCTCGCTATGGTGGCGCTCGGCGTCGGCATCGCCCGCCTCGGCCGCCGCGGCCGACTGTTCGGCGACCCGGAACAGCAGCTTGACGGTGGTGCCGTCGCCCGGCGGGCTGACGATCCGCGCGCTGCCTCCCGATTGCCGGGCCATTCCATAGACCATCGACAGCCCGAGGCCCGTGCCCTTGCCGACCTCCTTGGTGGTGAAGAAGGGCTCGAACGCGCGCGCGGCGACCTCCTCGCTCATTCCCGGACCGGTGTCGGTGATCGACAGCTCGACATAATCGCCGCTCTCGAGTTCGGAATCCTGGTCGACCTTCACCTGGCGGGTCGAGAATGTCAGGACGCCGCCGTCCGGCATCGCGTCGCGGGCGTTGATCGCCAGGTTGAGGACCGCGACCTCGAGCTGGGTCGGGTCGGCCATCACCGGCAGCTCCTCCTCGTCGAGGCTGAAGCGCTTTTCGATCCCGGGGCCGAGCACATTGCGCAGCAGCGGGCGCATGTTGATCATTAGCGGCGCGACCGCCGTCGGCCGCACCTCGAGCCGTTGGACGCGGCTGAACGCCAGCAACTGGCCGGTCAGCCGGGCGCCGCGCTCGGCCGCCGACAGTGCGTTCTCGGCATAGCGCTTGAGCTTCTCGTCCTCGGCGCG
>NZ_JACCSU010000065.1 GCF_013812825.1 Sphingomonas sp.
CACGCGTTACGCACCCGTGCGCCACTAGACCCGAAGGTCTCGTTCGACTTGCATGTGTTAGGCATGCCGCCAGCGTTCGTTCTGAGCCAGAATCAAACTCTCAAGTTGATGTACGACTTGGATCCCGTGGAATAACGAGAAGCAAGCCGGCATCTCCGGGAGCCGTTCCTGCACAAAATATACAAACTGGTGTGTTTGCGTATTAGGACATTGGCCCCTCATCGAAGCATTCGCTTCGACGGGTACCCTTGGAACGGCATAAATTTGACCGATCGTCCTGAACCCAGAGGCTCCAGGAGACCGGGCCGCCGCCCACATGTCCCTTCATCAAAACCGACAATGTCAAAGAGCCGACGCGTATCCACCCCCGGTTCGATTGGCTCCGGGCATCGGTTATACCGACAAGGTAGAGGCGCGAACGGAGGCCGGCCCCAAAGGGTCCGCCACCGCTTGCTGGGGCTGCATATATGGATCGCCCCCCATCGCGTCAACGGCATTTGTGCGATTTCTCGCACGGGCCGTCTCTCGCAGCTCGGGATCCGGACGCGCCGGACCCCTCGCTGAAGTCTAGATAAGGCGCAAAACCGCCGTTTCAAGGCCGCAAGCTACTGGTTTCACGGAATTTTTCCCGTCGATCAGGCGCTCTGGATGTAGCTGCGCATGGCGTTCGCCTCCGCTTCGATGCGGTCCATGCGGAATTTGACCAGGTCGCCGATCGAGACGATGCCGAGCAGCCGGCCGCCCTCGGCCACCGGCAGGTGGCGGATTCGCCGCTCGGTCATCAGCCCCAGCGCCGACAGCACGGGGGTCGACGGCTCGGCGGTGATCGCCGGCGACGTCATCACCCGCGACACCGGCCAGCCGAGCACCTCGGCGCCATGGTCGCGCAGGCAGTAGATGACGTCGCGCTCGGACATGATGCCGACGATTCGGTCGCCCTCGACCACCGGCAGGGCGCCGATCCGCCGCTCGCCGAGGCTGGCCACCGCGTCGCTGACGCGATCATCAGGGCCGATGGTCGCAACCTCGCTGCCCTTGGATGAAAGGATTGCCGCGATGGTCATATCCGCCTCCCGCTAAGTCGCTTTGCCGAGTCGCAGCGGAACCTTGCTACTGACACTGGGCGCGGCCAAAGGGAAGCATGCCCGAGCAAGGCCCCAGCCCCGGCCCCAGCCCCAGTCCCGGTCCCCGGCCCGACCCGCTGCCGGGCCCGGCCCATTCGATGCTGGTCCGATTCCGCCGGATCATGAAGTGGATGGCCGTCGTGGCGATCGTCGTCGCGGCGCTCGCCGTGGTACTGGTCGCGGTCGGCGACGACGGCGTTCACTTGCACATGCTGATCGCGACCGCGCTTGGCGCCGGGTTGACGGTGTTGCTGGCCGCCGCGCTGATGACCCTGGCGTTCTTGAGCTCGTCGAGCGGGCACGACGACCATTCGATGCGATCCAGCGACCAGGACGAGGGCCAGCGATGACCGATCTCGAGCGCGTGCCGATCCTGCGCATTGTCCCCGGCCCGAGCGACATCAACGCCAATGGCCATATCTTCGGCGGCTGGGTGCTCAGCCAAATGGACATCGCCGCCGGCATCGTCGCCTCGCGCCGCGCCGACGGGCCGGTGGCGACCGTCGCCATCGAGCGGATGGAGTTCATCGCACCGATCCATTTGCGCGACCTGATCTCGGTGTTCGCCCAGGTCGAGCAGGTCGGCCGGACGTCGATGAGGGTGCGGATCGAAGTGGTCGCCCACCGCGACCGCGGAGCGACCGAGGTCAAGGTCACCGAAGGCCTGTTCACCTTCGTCGCGCTGGATGAGAAGCACCGGCCGCGGCCGATCGATCCAGAGAAGGCTTAGGCCACCCGGTAGCGCAGCTGCGCGGTGCCATTGGCCGGAACCCGCATCCGCCACAGCATCCAGCCGTCGCGCTTCTCCAGTCGGCCGCCGTCGATTGCTCGCGCCTCGAGCGGAAGCTCGATCTCGACCATCTGCGGCTGGGTCGAATCGTTGGTCAGGGTCAGCCGATACTCGGCCCGCCGCTCGCGCTCGTGGACCTGGCTGGCGCGAACGCCGGTCGCGGTGGCGACCCGGATCTCGACTTTCTCGCCGATCGTGTGGTCGTCGATACGGCCTTCGCCGAGCAGCACCCGGCGGCCCTGGCGGGTGCCGAACAATGCCAGCTTCCCGGCAGGCAGCGGCAGCCCGAGCCCTTCGGCCGGGCGGTTGCGGGTGACCAGCACCCGCTCGAGCGGAGCTTCGTACGAGCCCAAATGCGGGCGCAGCCGAAGCACGCTGTCGAACTTGACCGACGGCCGGCGAAGCAAGGCGATCTGCTTTTGCGAGCGCGCCGCGACCGTCACCCGGATCGGCACCCGGTACAGGCGGACGTCGCCGAGCCGCTCTTCCTGCGCCATCACTTCGTCGCCGCCTCGTTCGGGCGACGGCGGCGGAGGCGGTGGCGGCGCCGCGACCCTGCTGCCGGTAACCATGATCTCCTCGGACAATTGGGACACGGC
>NZ_JACCSU010000079.1 GCF_013812825.1 Sphingomonas sp.
GGCGCCGACCGCGCTGCCGCCGCCGATCGGCCGCGCGGAGCGGCTCGCGCGGCTGGCCAGGGCGCGCGAGCTGATGAAGCGCAACGGCATCGGCGCGATCCTCATCGAGCCGGGCGCCAGCCTCGACTATTTCACCGGAGTCCAGTGGCGGCGCTCGGAACGGCTGACCGCCGCCGTCATCCCGGCCGAGGGCGAGCCGGTCATCGTCACGCCCTTCTTCGAAAAACCATCGATCGAGGAAAGCCTCGGGATCCCGGCCGAGGTCCGGGTGTGGCAGGAGCATGAGGAGCCGCTGAAGCTGGTCGCCGATTTCCTGCGCGAGCGCGGCGCCGACGGCTACCCGGTCGGCTTCGAGGAAACCAACCGCTTCTTCATCCTCGATCGATTGAACGACCAGCTGCCCGCCGTGAAGGTGGTCAGCGCAAACCCCGTCGTTCGCGCGCTGCGCATGATCAAGTCGCCGGCCGAGCTCGCCTTGATGCAGGCGGCCGCCGACGTGACCATCGCCGCTTACGACCGGGTCTATCCGGCGATCCGCGAAGGCATGACCCCGGGCGATATCGAGAAATTGTTCGCCGCCGCGGTGACTGCGCTGGGCGGAGCCAAGCCATGGGGACTGATCCTGCTTGGCGAGTCGAGCGCCTACCCGCACGGCTCGGGCAAGCCGCAGCACGTTCGCCGCGGCGAGGTGGTGCTGCTCGACTGCGGCTGCGAGGTGCGTGGCTACCAGTCGGACATCTCGCGCACCTTCGTGTTCGGCGCCCGGCCGACGCTTGAGCAGCGCAAGGTCTGGACGCAAATGCGGCGCGGCCAGGATATCGCCTTTGCCGCCGCCAGGGTCGGCGCGCCGGCGGGAAGCGTCGACGATGCGGTTCGCCGCGCTTACGAAAGCTGGGGCTATGGCCCCGGGTACAAGCTGCCGGGCCTGTCGCACCGCACCGGTCACGGCATCGGCATGGAGGGACACGAGCCGATCAACCTGGTCCACGGCGAGACGACTCGGCTGGCGCCCGGCATGTGCTTTTCGAACGAACCCGGCATCTATTTGCCCGGCAAGTTCGGAATCCGGCTCGAGGACTGCTTCTACATGACGGCCGCCGGTCCGAAGTATTTCTCCCTCCCGCCGCCCTCGATTGACGATCCATTCGGGCGAACTGCTTGACGTTTCGCTTTCCCACCGCGAATCCGGTGCGGCAGAATAGGGGACAGGACATGGCCAGGAAGCCAAAGCCGCGGAAGCCGACGGTGGCGCCAAAGACGCCGAAGCCGACGGAGCCGCAAAAGCGCAGCATCGACCTGCAGTGGCAGATGCTGATCGGCTTCCTCGTCGGCCTGGTTGCCGGCCTGATCGTCTACACAACCCAGCCCGACGCTCCGTGGGTCGAGGCGGTCACCACTTATGTCACCCAGCCGATCGGCCAGATCTTCCTGCGCCTGTTGTTCATGCTGGTGATCCCGCTGCTATTCTCGGCGCTGATCGTCGGCATCTCGGAAATGGGCGAGGTGCGGGCGCTGAAGCGCGTCGGGCTTCGAACGCTCGGCTATACAGTGATCGTCTCGTCGATCGCGGTGGTCATCAGCCTCGTCGTCGTCAATTTGCTGCAGCCGGGGGCCGGCGTCGACCGGGACGTCGCCGCCGCGATGCTCGCCGCGCAGGAGGGCAGGGCAGGGGAGATCGTCCAGACCGGCCGCGAGCAGGCGACCGGGATCGACGCCTTCGTCACCATCATTCCCAACAACCTCGTCGAGGTAATGGGCAGCAACAGCTCGATCCTCTCGGTGATGTTCTTCGCCCTGTTCTTCGGCATCGGCCTGCTGCTCACCGACACCCCCAGCTCGCGCGCCCTCAAGCGCGGTTTCGAGGGGCTGTTCGACGTCACGATGCGGCTGATCATGATCGTCATCCGGCTGGCCCCGATCGCCGTCGCCTGCTTCATGTTCAACCTCGCCGCGCTGTTCGGCTGGGACCTGCTGATCCGACTTTCGGCCTATGTCGGAGTGGTCCTGCTGGCGCTCGCCATCCAGATGTTCATCGTCTTCCCAACCCTGCTGGCGACGCTCGGCAAGAAGAACCCGATCGCCTTTTTCCGCGAGACTCAGGAGGCGAGCCTGATGGCCTTCTCGACCGCCTCGTCCAACGCGACCCTGCCGACGGCGCTTCGAGTCGCCGACGAGAAGCTCGGCCTGCCGCGCCGGGTCGCGCGCTTCGTCCTCACCATCGGCGCCACCGCCAACCAGAACGGCACGGCGATGTTCGAAGGCGTGACGGTGATTTTCCTCGCCCAGTTCTTCGGCATCGAGCTGACGATTTGGCAGCAGGTGATGGTGATGCTGGTCTGCATCCTGGGCGGCATCGGCACCGCCGGAGTCCCGGCGGGTTCGCTGCCGGTGGTCGCGCTGATCCTGGCGATGGTCGGCATTCGCCCGGAAGCGATCGCCTTGGTGTTGGGAGTCGACCGCTTCCTCGACATGTGCCGGACGACGTTGAACGTGATCGGCGACCTGGTCGCCGCACAGGTGATTTCGGCGGGCGAGCCGCATGAGGGCGAACCGGTCGACTCGGTGCCGACAGCGCCGCCGCAACCAGTCTGATGGACGCTCCGGCGACCGAGCCCGGCGTGCTCCAGTTTGGGCGCGACATCCTCCACGACGAAGCTCGAGCGCTCGACGCGCTCGCCGACAGCCTGGGCGAGGATTTCGAGCGCGCGATCGCGATGGTCCTCGACATGTCGGGCAAGCTGATCGTCAGCGGCCTTGGCAAGTCCGGTCACATCGGCCGCAAGATCGCCGCGACTTTCGCTTCGACCGGGACCACCGCCACCTTCCTCCATCTCGCCGAGGCGATCCACGGCGACATGGGCATCGCCGCCAAGGGCGACGTCGCGCTGCTCGTCTCGCAAAGCGGCACGACCGCCGAACTCGAGGCGGTGATCGACCATTTTTCCGCGGTCGGCATTCCGATCATCGCGATCACCGGCAATCCGCGCTCGATGCTCGCCGAGGCGTCCGCGGCGGTGCTCGCGTTGCCGCACTGGCCGGAGGTCGGGCCCGAAGCCGTCGCTCCGACCACCTCGACGACCATGACCCTGGCTCTCGGCGATGCCTTGGCGATGACGGTGATGCGCCAAAAGGGTTTTACCCGCACCGACTTCGGGCGACTCCATCCGGGGGGCTCGCTCGGCGCGCGCCTGAAGCCGGTCCGGCGCGTGATGCACGGCGGCGAGGCGATGCCGCTCACCCATTGCGACATTTCGATGCACAAGGTGGTGGTCGAAATGACGAAGAAGCGCCTTGGAGTGGTCGGAGTCACGAACGATCAGGGCCATCTGGTCGGGATCATCACCGACGGTGATTTGCGTCGCAACATCGAGCGCGGGCTCGACCTGCCGGCTTCGGAATATATGACCGCCAACCCGAAAACAGTGGGCCCCGATGCGCTGATCGACGAAGCCCTGACCCTGTTCGAGGAGCACCGGATCACGGTCTTGTTCGTCGTCGAGAGCGAGGAAAGCGGCAACCGCCCCTTGGGCGTGCTGCACATCCACGACTGCCCGGCCGCGCGGTGAAGCTGGTCATTTTGATCCCGGCGCGGTTCCATTCGTCGAGGTATCCGGGCAAGCCGCTGGTCGCGCTGCGCGGTGCAACCGGAATCGCCAAGCCGCTGATCCAGCGAAGCCACGAAGCCGCGCTGCGGGTTGGCGGCGCGGCTTGCGTTCATGTCGTCACCGACGATCCCCGAATCGCCGGCCAGGCCGCGTCATTTGGCGCCAGCGTCATCATGACGTCGCCCGAGTGCCGCAACGGCACCGAGCGTTGCGCCGAGGCGCTGCAGCAGCTCGATGCGCCCGACGTCGTCGTGAATCTGCAGGGCGACGCGCTGCTGACGCCGCCGGGGTTCGTCGAGGCGCTGGTCGAGCATATGCGCGGTGACCCGCAGGCGCCGGTGGCGACGCCGGCGATGCGGCTACGCAGCGGCGAGGTTCGAGCGCTTCAGGCCGAGGAAGCGGCCGGTCGGGTGGGGGGCACCACGGTCGTCGCCGGCGACGACGGCCGGGCGCTCTATTTTTCAAAGCGCTTGATTCCGCATCTTCCTGATGGGGCGCTCGACGGCGAGATGTCGCCGGTGCGGCTGCACGTCGGAGTGTACGCGTACCGGGCCGAGGCGCTGGCGGCCTACGCCGCGACTCCGGTCAGCGAGCTCGAGATGCTCGAAGGCCTCGAGCAATTGCGTTTCCTGGTCGCCGGGATTCCGATCTCCGTCGTCGAGGTCGAAACGCCGCCGTTCGCGCTTCGCGAGCTCAACAATCCCGAGGATGTCGAGCCGATCGAAGCGGCGCTCGCCGCGGCGGGCCTCGAGTGAACTTCCTCGACTCGCTCGACGAGCGCTACCGGCTGATCCTGTGCGACATCTGGGGCTGCGTGCATGATGGCGTCCATCTCTATCCCGGCGCCGCCGAACGCCTCCAGCAGTGGCGCGGTGAAGGACGGACGGTCGTTCTGATCACCAACGCGCCGCGGACCGCCGAAGCGGTCGAGCAGCAGCTCGGCCGGATGGGGCTTCCACGCGACGCATGGGACGGGATCGCCACCAGCGGCGAAGCTGGGATCTCGGCGCTCAAGGAACTCGGCAAGCCGGTCGGCTTCCTCGGCACGGCCGCCGACCGCACCATCCTCGAGGCCAGGCAGGTCGAAATTACCGAGGCGGAGGACTTCACCGATCTCGCCTGCACCGGCCTTGAAGAGCAGCGGCCCAACGCCGACCAGTACGCGCAGCAACTCGCCGATTGGGGGGCTCGCGGAGTGCTCATGCACTGCCTCAATCCCGACCGGCTGGTGATTCGCGGGGGAGTGCCCGAAGCGTGCGCCGGAGCGATCGCCGACGTCTACGAAGCGCTCGGCGGCCGGGTCGCCTGGTATGGCAAGCCGCACAAGGCCATCTACGAGCATGCGCTGCACCTGGCCGGCGATCCCGCTCCCGCGGCGGTGCTGGCGATCGGCGACGGGCTCCATACCGACGTGCTCGGCGCCGCTCGGATGGGTTTCGACTGCGTGTTCGTGACCGGCGGAATTCACGCCGGCGAGCCGTTTCCGCCCGATTTCGGCCGGCAAAACGGCCTCAAGGACTGGCAACCCGTGGCGGTCGTCGACTCGCTCGGCTAAGGCACGCGCATGCAATTGCTTGGACGCAAGGTCGGGCTCGACCAGCCGCTGTTCCTGATCGCCGGCCCGTGCGTGGTCGAAAGCGAGGAACTGCAGCTGCGCACCGCCGAAGCGCTCAAGGGGATCACCGACAAGCTCGGCATCCTGTTCATCTTCAAGTCGAGCTTCGACAAGGCCAACCGCTCGTCGGGCGCGAGCTATCGCGGCCCCGGCATGGACGAGGGGCTGCGGATCCTCGCCAAGGTGCGGGATGAGCTTGGGGTGCCGGTGCTGACCGACGTCCACGACATCCCGCAGATCGAGCCCGTCGCCGAGGTGGTCGACGTGCTCCAGACTCCGGCGTTCCTCGCCCGCCAGACCGATTTCATCACCGCTGTCGCCAGCGCCGGCCGGCCGGTCAACATCAAGAAGGCGCAGTTCATGGCGCCCGCGGACATGAAGAACGTCGTCGACAAGGCCCGCACCGCCGCCAGGGCCGCGGGCGGCGATGGCGATAATGTCATGGTCTGCGAGCGCGGCGCCTCGTTCGGCTACAACAATCTGGTGTCCGACATGCGCAGCCTGGCGATCATGCGCGACACCGGCTGCCCGGTCGTGTTCGACGCGACCCATTCGGTCCAACTTCCGGGCGGGCAGGGGACCAGCTCGGGCGGTCAGCGCGAGCATGTGCCGGTGCTGGCACGGTCCGCGGTCGCGGCGGGGGTCGCCGGCCTGTTCATGGAGACCCACCCCGACCCGGTCAACGCCAAGTCGGACGGGCCGAACGCGTGGCCGCTCGACCGCATGGAACGGCTGCTGACGACGCTCGTCGACCTCGATCGGACGGTCAAGGAGGCGGGGTTCGAGGAGATGTCCCTGTGACGGAGCAAAGGGCGGTGAAGCCGACCGTCTTCATCCAGGCCAACGACCGGCAGATGCTCGGCGCCCGCATCTCGGCCCACAGCTATCGGCGCAACGCCCGCGATCCCGGCGCCTTCGACGTCCAGATCATCGACATCCGAGAGCATCCGCGGCTGCTGCAGCGCGGGCAAACGGTGCTGCGCGACGGTCATATTCGCGAATGGGAGCCGGACGATCTCCAGAGCTTCACTCCGCTGCGCTTCTACCCGCCGCAGGCGATGGGCTTCGAAGGCCTCGCCGTGGTCACCGATCCCGACATCTTCGGGGTCGGCGATGTCGGCGAGCTGTTCGAGCGCGACCTTGCCGGCAAGGCGATCTGGGCGGTGCCGAGGCCCGACCACAACCAGCGCGACGATTATATCGCGACGTCGGTGATGCTGCTCGACTGTGCCAAGCTCAAGCACTGGCAGTTCGACAAGGAGCTCGACGACCTGTTCGCGCACCGCTTCGACTACATCGACTGGATCGAGCTCAAGCGCGAGGACCCCGCGACCATCGGCCTGCTCGAGCCCGAGTGGAACGATTTCGACCGGCTGAGCCCGCAAACCAAGCTGCTGCACACGACCAAGCGGCGCACCCAGCCATGGAAGACGGGGCTGCCGGTCGATTACACGTTGCGCGAGAGTGGCTGGTTCGACTCGGTGCGCCGCCTGCGCCGCCGCCGCTACGAGCAACACCCCGATCGGCGCCAGGAAGCCCTGGTCTATTCGCTGCTCGCCGACATGCTCGATACCGGCGAGATCACCAGACAGGAGCTGGCCGAGGAAATGGCTGCCAACCACATCCGCCACGATTCGCCCGAGCTGATCGACCGCTATCGCGGCTGGCGGTTACTCGACGCAGTCGCCTGACAGCCGCTTCACGGCAGCGGCGGCGATCTCCACCGGATCCTCGACCGCGCCGGCGCGCGGCTCACCGACCGTTCCCGCAAGCCCGCGCTGCTCGAGCGCCGCCCAGAAGCGACGCAGGTCGCGGAAGTCCGACGAAAAGCCCTGCTCGCGGCCGAGCTCCTGCCGGCCTTCCTCGTCGAGCTCGACCGGAACGAGTCCGACGGGCTTGCCGGTCATCACCGCCTCCGAGATCATCGACACGCTGTCGGCGGTGACGAAATGCTCGTCGGCATCCGCGAGCAGCACAGGGAAGCGCACGGGCGGGTCGAGCGCGACATTCGGCTGGCCAGCCAGCGCCGATTTGACCTCGGCAACGGTCGCCGGTGCGGTTCGCGGGCTGCCGACGACGATCAGGGTCCCTCCGGCGTCGGCTGCGCGTTTCGCCAGCCGGATCCCGCAGTCGGCGACCGTATCGTTCGCCAGCGCCCAGAACCGAGTCACTCCGCCGAGCGACAGCAGCAGGTGCGGGCGGGGCAGGGGCGCGAGCCATTGGGCTTCGTCCGGCGAAGCGTCGATGGAACGGTGGCGACCCATCGAAAGCGGCAGGGTGATGACGTTCTCGCCTTCCGGCACCGGATATTGCGGCGTCGTCAGGACTAGGTCGAACAGCTTTGGATCGGCGCGCGGGTTGCCGAGGCGCACCAGTTTCGTCTTCCCGTGATTCCTGCGGCGGATCCAGCGCGCGACGGCGACGCTGCGCCGGCCGATGCCGATCACCAGGTCGGGCCATGGCGGGCCGAGCGTTCGGCGGCTTCGGCGATCGAGCAGGAACGGGTGCTTGGGGAACAGCCGCAGCCAGCGGATCCAGCGCCGCCGGTAGCTCATCGTGCGCGTTTCGAACGGCAGCCCGAGCGCTTCGGCGAGCGCAAGCAACTGGTTGTTGTCGCCGACCCGCGAGCCGAGCAGCACCCAGATGCGCGGGCGATGACGATCGGGCGGTTCGCTCACCGCGCGCGGACCCGCCGATATTCCCCGACCAGCTGCACGGCCTGGATCGCGACCATGGCCGCGACTCCGATGACGAAGGCGATCGCCGCCCCGATCACCCCGAACCGCCACGCCAGTGGAGCGACGACCGCGAAATAAAGGATCGTCCCGATCAGCCGCGCCTTGAGCGGGGCGTCGGGGCGGTCGAGCGCGTAGAGCATCGGCACCAGCGGGAAGCTGATCATGGCCAGGAACGGGGCGATGATCAGCACCAGAAGCACGGGGTAGGCGGGCAGGAACTCGGCTCCGAAAATGGTATCGACCACCCACCGGCCGGCGACCAGCAGCACCAGTCCGGTGAGCACCCCGAGCGTGGTCGCGAGCACGGTGCCGCGCCACATCAGCTTCCACGGCTTCTTGGTGGCGAGGTCCATCCGCACCACCTCCGGGTAATAGACCTTGCCGAGCAGGTCGGCGGGCTTCTGCGCGCTGTCGGCAAGGCTCGCGGCGACACGGTAGATCGCCGCTCCGGCCGGGCCGACCAGGCCGCCGATGATCAGCCGCGCGATCGGGCCCCAGGCCGCGGTCATGCTGGAAGTCAGATTGACGTGGATCGCGAACCGCCACGCTCCGGGCAGGCGCCGCGGTTTGAGCGTCGGGCGGATGCCCTTGATCAGGTCGCGCCGCTTGAGCTCGCGCCAGCCGAGGAACCACAGGTAAATGTCGCCGCCGAGCTCGGTCACGTACCAGATGGCGACGAAGGCCTCGAACGGAGCGTCCACCCACCAGGCGATTCCGGCGAGGATCGCCCGCGCGATGGGCGTCGCCGTGCCTTGCCAGCTCAGGAGGTCGAAGCGGTCGAGCGACCGAAGCACTCCGACCGGCACCGCGGCGCTCATCGTCGGCAGCAAAGTGCAGTAGAGCATCGCGACGACGAGATATTGGTCCTCGATCCCGAACCAGCCGCCGATCAGCGGCAGCAGCAGGATGGCGAGGATCATGCCGCCAAAGCCGCTGACCACGTCGAGCGCCAGTCCAAAGCCGGTCGACGCCTTGAACTCGGTCGTCTCGCCGGCCTCCAGCGCCTGGCCGCCATAGCGGACGATCAGCTGCCAGGACTGGAACTTGCTGATCCCGCTCGCCGCCTTGGCATAGCTGGTGATGAGGATCAGCATGCCGAACATCAGCACCCCGAGCGAGCGCCCGGCAAAAGCCAGGGTCGCCAGACCCGCGACTGCGGCAACCGCTTTCGAAACAGCAAGATAGCCGCTGTTCTTCAGCAGCGACTTGAAGTGCCGATCCTTGAACCAGTGCCTCATCGAGCGCGCCGCTTCCTCCCCGGGTGCGCGCCGCATCTAGGCGAAAGAGCCCGGCCTGTCGCCCCCGCGGGCCCTCCCGGCGCGTCGACCCCGCTAGGCCGGCTCGGGCATCCGCTGCTGGACGATCCGGTCCGCCAGGGTCCCGTTCAGTTCGGCGAGATGGTCGAACTCCGCCTCATAGGTTGCAAGCCCCTGGCTTTGCGAGCGGAGCTCGGCCTCCAGGCCGCCGAGCTCGGACTCGGGGATGAGCGCGTCGATTCGATCCCATCCGGTCCAGCCATCGCGCGGCGCCATGCCGAGCATCTGGCCGCGGCGGCTGGCGACCGCCGAGGTGATCCGGCTGGTGGCGCTCGACGGGCAGACCACGGTCAGCCGCTGCACCGGCTCAAGCAGATGCGGACTGGCGGCGGCGAGCGCCTCGTTCATCGCGATCCGCCCCGCCATCCGGAACGCGAGCTCGGAGCTGTCGACGCTGTGATAGCTGCCGTCGACCAGGGTCACCGCGACGTCGACCACCGGGAAGCCAAGCGGGCCTTTCTGCATCGCTTCCTTGACGCCCGCCTCGACCGCGGGGATCCACTGCCGCGGGATCGCTCCGCCGGTGATCTTGTCCTCGAAACGGAAGCCTTCGCCGCGCGGCAGCGGCTTGACCTCGATGATCACGTCGCCGAACTGGCCGTGGCCGCCCGACTGTTTCTTGTGGCGGCCCTTCTGGGTAACCGAGCGACGGATCGACTCGCGATAGCCGATCGTCGGTTGGTGCGAGTTCACCTCGACCCCGTAGCGCCGCTTCAATCGCGCCAGCACGGTGTTGAGATGTTCGTCGTTGATGCCCTTGAGGCGCATCTCGTGGCTGGCCTCGTCCTGCTCGAGGACCAAGGCGCTGTCCTCCTCGAGCAGCCGCTGCAGAGCGCCCGACAGCCGGACGTCGTCCTTGCGGTCGGCGGGCTCGATCGCCAGCGCATAATTGCGGGACGGGAACTCGCTCTCGATCGGCGGCGGCAGCTTGCCCGCGCCGAGCCACTCGCCGGCCTTGACGTTGTCGATCTTGGCGACTGCGACGACATCGCCGTCGCGGGCTTGGGCGACCTTCTGCGTCTTGTCGCCCTGCATCCGGAACAAGGCGCCGAGCCTGGCAAACGCGCCGCCGGCCGTCTTGAGGTCCGACCCTTCATCGATCGCGCCGCCCAGCACCCTCGCGAGAGCCAGCCGGCCGACCGAGCCGCCATGATGGATCTTGAACACATCAAGGGCAGGCGCGTCCACCGACAGCCGCCGGGCGGTCGATTGCGGCCCCGGCGCCTCGTGGCGCAGCGCCTTTAGCAGCCGGCCGACGCCCCAGGCGCTGATGGCCGAGCCGAACAGCACCGGCACTCCGAGGCTTTCGCCGGTCTCGCGCGCCAGGTCCTGAAGGATCCGGTCCCGGCTCGGAGTCTCGTCCATGAGCAATTGCTCGAGCAATTCATCGTCATGGTCGGCCAGCTGCTCGAGCATGTGGCTGCGGGCCTCGGCCTCGCGCTGCTGGATGTCGGCCGGCATCTCGATCTGCTCGGAATCCTTGCCGGGGCGGTAGTGGAACGCCCGCTCCAGGGCGAGGTCGACGAATCCGGTCACCTTGTCGCCCTCGCGGATCGGGATCTGGCGGCCGATCAGCGGCGACACGCTCATCGGCTGAAGCGCCGACAGGAGGTCGCGGATCCGGCCGTGCGCCTGGTCGATTCGGTTGACGAAGATCAGGTGGGGAATGCCGAGCTCGTCGAGAGCCCGAAGCGCCGGTGCGGCGAGCGGCGCCCGCGCCGGGTCCGGGTCGACGACCAGGATCGCCATGTCGGCAAGCGGCAGCGCGCGCGATCCGTCGGCGGCGAAGCCGACCGAGCCGGGGCAATCGATCAAGGCGAACGGATCGCCGAGATAATCGAAATGATAGAGGTTGAGCTCGGTCGAGCCGCCGCGGGCGCGCGCTTCCGGGCTGCTGTCGCCGATGCTGGAGCCGTTGGCGGTCGACCCCAGGCGGTCGCTCGCACCGGCTGCAAACAGCATCGCTTCGGCAAGGCTGGTCTTTCCCGCGCCGGCCGGTCCGACCAGCGCGATCACTCGAGTGCCCTTATTTTCTCCAGCCTGGGTTGCTGCGGCCATGCGACTCTCCTCTCGTCCCGTTTGTCGGGCGCGCGAGTCGCCTGAAGGCGCACCTTGCGCGCTCTTCGAAACGATCACCGTCGGACGGATTTCGACGATTGGCAAGGGGCCCCGTCGAGTGCGGGGCTCCTACCGGCGCGCGGGCCGCAGCGGCAGGGCGTTGGAACGGCATTCGCGGATCGCTTGTTCAATATCGCAAAGCCGGACCCTTTCACCGGCTGGAGGAAGACTCATTGGCTGCAACCAGAACCGGAAGGCAGAGCCCGGGCGAGCGCGGTCACTACGCTCTGTCTCCGTGGCAGATCCCGCTCTCGGGCTGGAAGGAGATCGCGGGGCGGACGTGGCGGCAGACGTGGATCGACAATGTCGGCCTGGTCGCCGCTGGAGTCGCGTTTTACGGCTTTCTCGCGCTCGTCCCGCTGCTGGGGCTGATCGTGCTGGTCTACGGGACCATCGCCGAGCCGGCGACCGTCGTCAGCAATATGCGGGCGCTGACCGATATTCTTCCCGCCAACGTCGCCGGGTTCATCGGCGAACAGATGATCGCGGCCGTGCAGACGGCGCAAAGCACCAAGGGGCTGGGCATCGCCGTCGCTCTGGCCGTTGCCTTCTACGGCGGCAGCAACGGAGCCGGAGCAGTCATTACCGCGCTGAACATTGCCTACCAGGAGAAGGAAAAGCGCAGCCTGCTGCGTTTCTATCTGATCGCCCTGGCAATGACATTGGCCGCCGTGCTGTTCGCCTTGTCGGCGCTCGCCGCAACCGCCGTCATCGCCTATCTCGATGAGCTGGCGCCGAATGCGTCGGGCTTCGCACTCGCGGCCGGCAAGGTGGCTGCCTACGTGGGGCTGCTGTTGGTCGCGGCGGCAGTCGCGGCGACGCTCTACCGTTTCGCTCCGTCGCGGGAGAATGCTCGCTGGGAGTGGATCACCCCGGGCTCCATGTTCACCGCCGTCACCTGGCTGCTGCTGACCCTGGCGTTCGGCTTCTACGTGACCAGCATCACCGACTATAATGCGACCTACGGCTCGCTCGGCGCCATCATCGCACTGCTGACCTGGATGTATCTGTCGGCCTATGTCTTCGTTATCGGCGCCGAGCTAAACAGCGAGATCGAGCACCAGACGGCGAAGGACAGCACTACGGGCGAGCCGGAGCCGATGGGCCAACGCGGCGCCTGGGCCGCGGACAATGTCGCCAATGACGTTGGTGCCGAAGAACAGGTGAAGCAGGCGAACAAGGAAGCTCCGAGCATCGGCGATGCGGGCCCGCCTGTGCCGACCGACGAGCCCGACCCCTCGCGCTGCGACTAGGCCGCCGGCGAGGGGCGATTTCTCTCTGCCGGATGCCGTTACTTGGTCGTCGAGAAACCGAACAGACGACGCAATGCGGCGCGATAGGCGTTGGCGGCATCGGCTGAGTGCGTGCCACCCTCGATGTCGATGCGAGTCAACTTCCAGGGCGGGTTCCGCGCGCGCCAGTAGCGGAACCACTCGGCAGCGGCCACGCGCCTGTCTGGATATTCCTGCGTGCCGAGAGCGACGAACAGCTGAAGGTCCTTTCGCGACGCAGGCGCCGGTGCCCCATAGAAGATTTCACGGCCCGGAACCCACGAAGGATTGCTCGCGATTCGAGCCCAGAAGAGATCCGGCCGGGTAAAAGCCGAATAGAGGATCATCGCTCCGGCACGCGACTGGCCGAAAAGGATCCTTTTCGTCGGGTCGGCGCGATATCGGCCCTCGACGGCCGGCAGCAGCTCCGCTTCGAGGAACCGGTGGAAAGCGGCTGTCCCGCTTTCCTCAGGGCCAGGCGGCATGAAGTCGATGTGCCGTCGATTGATCGGTTTGGCGAACGAGCCATAGGCGATGCCGACGACGATTGCCTCGGGGATCTTGTCGTCGATGGTCAGGAAGATGTGATTGGCTCCGACGACCGGGAACAGCGAATCGCCGTCGAGCAGATAGACGATCGGGTACCGCCGCGATGGCTCCGCGGCGTAGCCTTCCGGCAAGCGCACGTAGATATGGTAAAGGTGCCCGTTCGAACGCGAGTGCAGCGGGAAATAGTCGCCAGCCAGTGCCGGCAGGTGGTTGAGCGGCACGATACGGCCGCTCGCCGGTAGTGGCGAGGCGACGCAGCCCGCCAGTGCCAAAGCCGCAAGCGCGGCCAACAGTCTGCTCATGATCACAGCTCGTGTCAGATTTTCATCCGACCGCGAGAATAAACGCGGCGAGCCGCTCGCGTCACTAGGCCGCCGGCAGCAGCCGCTTCTCTCCCGCCAGCCGAAGCAGCGCACCCTGCAGCTTCTCGAACGCGCGCACTTCGATCTGGCGGATGCGCTCGCGGCTGACGTCGTAGACCTGGCTCAGTTCCTCGAGAGTCTTGGGCTCGTCGGTCAGGCGCCGCTCCATCAGGATGTGCTTCTCGCGGTCGTTCAGCGATTCAAGAGCGTCCATCAGCAGATCGTGGCGGACCCGGCTCTCTTCGGCCTCGGCGATCCGCTCGTCCTGCAGCGGGCCGGTGTCGACGAGGAAATCCTGCCACTGGTTCTCGCCACCCTCGTCGCCCTTCAGAGGGGCGTTGAGCGAGGTGTCGCCGCCCATCGCCATGCGGCGGTTCATCGACACGACCTCGTCCTCGGTCACTCCGAGGTCGGTCGCGATCTTGGTCACGTCGGCGGGCTTGAGGTCGCCCTCCTCGAACGCGTCGATCTGGTTCTTCATCCGCCGCAGGTTGAAGAACAATTTCTTCTGGGCGGCGGTGGTGCCCATTTTCACCAGGCTCCACGAGCGCAGGATGAATTCCTGGATCGAGGCTCGGATCCACCACATCGCGTAGGTCGCGAGCCGGAACCCGCGGTCGGGCTCGAACTTCTTGACGCCCTGCATCAGGCCGATGTTGCCCTCCGAAATCAGCTCGCTGACCGGAAGGCCGTAGCCGCGGTAGCCCATGGCGATCTTGGCGACGAGCCGCAGGTGCGAATTGACCAGCTTGGCCACGGCCTCGGTGTCGCCATGCTCGCGCCAGCGCTTGGCGAGCATATATTCCTCCTCGGGGGCGAGGATCGGGAATTTCTTGATTTCGCTCAGATAGCGGTTGAGTCCGGCCTCCCCGCCGGACGCGGGGATCGAGACGATGCCCTTCTGCTGTGCCATGCCTCGTCTTCTCCCTGGGCCGAGCCCTTACTAAGGCGCCCTAGCGCTTCGTTTCCTATACACCAAGAGCCGTGAACAGTTCCTGCATGTCCGGTGGCATGCCGCTCTCGAACGACAGTCGGTGCTTGCCGACCGGATGGATGAATCCAAGTCCCGCCGCATGCAGGGCCTGCCGGTGAAAGCTTAATTCGTTCAACAGTTTGCGGTGCGTCTTGCCCGATCCGCCGTAAGTTGAATCGCCGACCAAAGGGTGGCCGATCGACGCCATGTGCACGCGCACCTGGTGGGTCCGTCCCGTCTCGAGCCGGCACTCGACGAGCGCGGCGTCGCGCAGCACCGCAAGCCGTTTCCAGTGTGTGACTGCCCGCTTGCCTCTGCCGCCATCGTCTTTAGCCTTGACCACCGCGATCTTCTTACGGTTGGCCGACGAGCGGGCGAGCGGCGCGTCGACCGTCCCGCCGCCGGCCCGCGGGACGCCCGAGACGATCGCCAGATAGCGCCGATCGATGCTGTGCCTGGCGAACTGCCTGGCCAAGCCTTCGTGGGCGACGTCGGTCTTGGCAGCCACCAGCAGCCCCGACGTGTCCTTGTCGATGCGGTGGACGATCCCGGGCCGGGCGACTCCACCGATGCCCGACAGGCTGGCGCCGCAATGGTGGAGCAGCGCGTTGACCAGAGTCCGGTCGCGGTTGCCGGCGGCGGGGTGGACGACCAGCCCCGCCGGCTTGTCGATCACCAGCAAATGCTCGTCCTCGAAGACGATCCGGAGCGGGATGTCCTGCGGTTCGTTATGCGCCGGCTCGGGGGCGGGAACGGCCAGCCGGAAGGCTTCATCGCCCTTGACCCTGGCGGCGGGATCGCGAAGCGGCGGAGTCAGGGCGCCGCTGCGGATCAGCGCCTTCAGCCGCTCGCGCGACAGTGTCGGGATGGCATGCGCAAGCGCCCGGTCGAGCCGCCATCCAGCATGGTCCGGCCCCAGCCGCACGTCGATGATCTGCTGCCCCCCGGCCATTGTCGCACGCATATGGGCCCGCCTGACGGCCGTTCAAGCCAGCGTCGCTTGCGCTGCAGCGGCGGTTGCCGCATCAACGCGGCCGCGATGAACGCCGTCGACCTCGCCAGCCTGCTCTGCTCGCGCCTGTGCCACGACCTGATGTCGCCGGTTGGAGCGCTCAACAACGGCATCGAGCTGATGGCCGACGAGACCGATCCCGAAATGCGCGAAAAGTGCCTCGAACTGCTCTCGGAAAGCGCCAGGGCATCGGCCAACAAGCTGAAATTCTTCCGCTTGGCCTTCGGCGCGGCGGGCGGCTTTGGCGACAGCATTGACACCCACGAGGCGCAGGCCGCGCTCGAGGGCGTGTTCGGGCCCGAACGGCGCATCGAGCTTGGCTGGATGGTGCCGGGGGACCATCTGCCCAAGGGCGCCGTCAAGCTGCTTCTGAACCTGGCTATGCTCGCCGGCGACGCATTGGTCCGCGGCGGGCGGCTGGACGTCGGCGCCGAATCTTCCGACGAAATGCTCGAGCTGGTGATCCGGGCCGAAGGGCCGCGCATCCTGCTCGACCCGACCCTCCGGCAGACACTGCTCGGTGGCAAGGCCGATGGCACCGTCGAGCCGCGCGCCGCCGGAGCCTGGCTGGCTCACAGCCTCGCCGCCGAGGCTGGAGGCTCGATCCGGCTGTCCGACCCAGCCGAAGCGGTGCTGATGATGGGGGTGACCCTTCCTCGGCGATAATCGCTGACCGGCAGGCCCCTCGACGGCGCTCGGGACAGACCCCTCGACGGCGCTCGGGACAGGCCCTTCGACGGCGCTCGGGACAGGCCCCTCGACGGCGCTCGGGACAGGGATAACGCAGCGTTAACTCCTGACCGGCATAAGCGTCCCCGGACAGCGGTTGGGGGCCCTAGGCGTCAATGGACGATCTGATTGCCGATTTCACAGCGGAATGCCGGGAGATGCTGGAGGCGCTGGGGGGCGAGATCGTCGCCTGGGAAGCCGCGCCCGACGACCGCGCGCGCCTCGATTCCATCTTCCGCTTCGTCCACACCGTCAAAGGCAATTGCGGTTTTTTCGATTTCCCGCGGCTCGAGGCGTTGAGCCACGCGGCCGAGGATGTGCTCGCCGACGTTCGTGCCGGCCGCCGCCATGCCGACGGGGCGCTGGTCAGCGCGGTGCTCGCGATCATCGACCGGATCGGCGAGATGATCGCCGCGATCGAAGCCGGCAAGGACCTCCCGGTCGGAGACGACAGCGCTCTGATTACGGCTCTTGAGCCCGGCACCGACGCCGCCGCCGGCCCCGTCGCGGCGACCGTTGCCGAGGCCCAGGGCAAGATCGCCGCGCCGCGCACCATCCGGCTGTCGGTCGAGCTGCTCGACCGGGTGATGAGCGGCGTTTCCGACATGGTGCTGGCTCGCAACGAGCTTGCCCGCCGGTTGCGCGAATCCCCGACCGACGTGCCGATCGACGGCGCGTTCGAGCGATTGTCGTCGATCATCGCCGAGATGCGCGACGCGATCACCCGGACTCGCATGCAGCGCATCGAGAATTTGTTCGTCGCCCTGCCGCGCATGGTGCGAGACCTGTCGGCCGAGCTCGGCAAGCAGGTGCTGGTCGACATCGACGGCGGCGACGTCGAGCTCGATCGCGAGATGATCGAGATGATCCGCGATCCGTTGACCCACATCATCCGCAACGCCGTCGACCACGGCATCGAATTGCCCGCCGAGCGGCTCAAGGCCGGCAAGCGCGAGATCGGCATCCTGTCCGTCTCGGCGCGGCAGTCGGGCAACCAGATTTTGATCGACATCCAGGACGACGGCCGCGGCATCGATGGTGCCAAGCTGGTCGAAAAGGCCGTCGCCACCGGAACGCTCGAGAAGAGCGATGCCGCGCAGTTGAGCCCACGCGAGCAGCTGGCGCTGATC
>NZ_JACCSU010000091.1 GCF_013812825.1 Sphingomonas sp.
ACGCGCTCGACGCCCTCGCCGAAGCTGATCTTGCGGACGGTGAAGCTGGAGCCGACGCCCTTGTTCGAGCGGGCGATGCACACACCCTCGAAATTCTGCACCCGCGAGCGGTCGCCCTCGACCACTTTGACGCCGACGCGCAGCGTGTCGCCGGGACGGAAGTCGGGGATGGCGCGCATTTCGGTGAGAGCGTCGATGGCCTCGCGCTCGAGGGTCTCGATGAGGTTCATTGGTCCTGGCCTTCGTCTTCGTGCCGCGCGCCAGAGGGCGGTGCCTGCGATGCGCCCCCGTGGCGCTCGATCAGGTCCGGCCGCCTTAGCCGTGTGTCTTCGGATGCGCGTTCGTGTCGCCACGCCGCGATCCTCGCATGATCCCCCGACCGCAGCACCTCGGGGATCGTGCGCCCTTCCCATGTAACAGGCCGGGTATAGTGCGGATATTCGAGAAGCCCTTGTTCGAAGCTCTCTTCCTCTCCGCTGGAGGCGGCGCCCATTACCCCGGGGAGCAGTCGAACGCAAGCATCGAGCAGGACCATCGCGCCCAGTTCGCCGCCCGACAGCACATAGTCGCCGATGCTGATGGGCTCGAGGTCGCGGCCCTCGAAAATGCGCTCGTCGAAGCCCTCGAAGCGGCCGCACAGCAGGATCGCGCCGGGACCGGACGCGAGCTCGCGCACCCGGGCCTGGGTCAACGGTTGGCCGCGCGGAGTCAGGGCGATCATGGGGCGCCGAGGTTCGTCGGCGTCCGATACACTGTCGAGCGCAGCGGCCAGAACGTCGGGACGGAGCACCATCCCTGCACCGCCGCCGGCCGGAGTGTCGTCGACGCTGCGGTGCTTGTCGGTCGCGAAATCGCGGATGTTGCGCGTCTCCAGCGACCACAGCCTGTCGGCGAGCGCCCGCCCGGCGATGCTGAGTCCAAGCGGCCCTGGAAACATCTCGGGGTAAAGCGTCAGCACGGTCGCGGCGAAAGTCATGGCGCCGCCTAGCATTCGAGCGCGGTCGGTGGAACTCGCCCGACTGCCGCGCGCTAGGGGGCAGTGGATGAGGAACCCCTCGACTGCCTGATCGTCGGCGGCGGCCCGGCCGGGCTGACCGCGGCGATCTACCTCGCCCGTTTCCACCTCGACATTCTCCTGATCGATGCCGGCAAGAGCCGCGCGAGCTGGATCCCCTGCACGCACAACCACGCCGGCTTTCCCGACGGCATCAGCGGCAAGGAACTGCTCGAGCGAATGCGCGTCCAGGCGCAGAAATATGGGGCCAAGATCGTCACTGACCGAGTGAGCAAGCTCGAGCGCGACGAAGGCAGCGGCCTCTTCGCCGGCACTTGGGGCTCGGGCGGCGAAAGCGCGCGGACCGTCCTGCTGGCAACCGGAGTCACCAACCGTCGACCGCCGATGGACGAGGAATTGCACGACGAGGCGCTGGCTCGGGGGCTGATTCGCTATTGCCCGATCTGCGACGGCTATGAGGTTACCGACAAGAAAGTCGGGGTGATCGGCAGCGACAGCCATGGAGTCGCCGAGGCAGTGTTCCTGCGCGGCTACACCGCGGACGTGACCCTGGTCGCACCGCACGATGCACTGAAGCTTGCGCCGGACGACCGCGAGAAGCTGAAGATGGCCGGGATCAATTGCGTCGACGGGCCGGCCCAGGCGGTCGCGGCCCTCGACAAGTGCATCGTCGTCGACACCGCCGAGGGCCATTACACGTTCGACAGCGTCTATCCCGCGCTCGGCTCCGACACCCATACCCAACTCGCCGACATGCTCGGCGCCCGGCTCAACGAGCAAGGCTGCATCGGTGTCGACGCTCACCAGCGAACCAGCGTCGAGGGGGCGTACGCGGCCGGCGACGTCGTCATCGGCCTCGACCAGATCAGCCACGCGATGGGGCACGGCGGGGTTGCCGCGACCACCATCCGCAATGATCTGGCCAAGCAGCGGCCGATCCTGCGCTGAGCTAGGCGAGAAACTCCGGGTCGAGCACGATCCGGCCGTCGTCGAGATCGGCGATTCCGGGCTTGAACGGGATCAGCGAGCGGCGGCCGCCCTCGCTCTCGACCTCGAGCAGGTCGCCGGCGCCGAAATTCTCGACCGCGACGACGGATCCCAGGGCGCAGCCTTCGCGGTCGACACAGGGAATTCCGATCAGGTCGGCGTGGTAATATTCGCCCTCGCCGAGCGGCGGCAGAGCGGCACGGTCGATCTCGACCAGCGAGCCGCGCAAGCCCTCCGCCGAGGTGCGGTCGGCGATGCCCTCGAAGCGGGCGATCGCGCCCTTGCCGGAATCGCGCACCCCGAGCAGCCGGCGCTCGGTGCCGCCGACATAAAGCCTGGCATGGCGGGCGAGGCTCTGGGCGCTCTCGCTGAACAACTTGAGGCGCACCTCGCCCTTGATGCCATGCGCTCCGGCGACGGCGGCGAGCGGGATTCGCTTATCAACCATGGCCCGCAGCCATCGTGTCTCGACTGCGCTCGACACGAACGGATGTCGGAAATTCCCCAAACTCTCCGTTCGCCCCGAGCGAAGTCGAGGGGCGCAGCACGGGTTTACTCGGCCTTCTCGGCTTCGTCGGTCGCCGAAGCCTCCTCGGCGGCGCCGTGGGCGGGCTCGTCCTGGGTTGGAGCCTGCTGGGCAGCAGCTTCGGCCGGCTCCGGCGAGTCGGCAGTCGGCGGAGCAACCTCGTCGCCACCCTCAGCGGGTTCAGCCGTGGATTGGCCCTCATTGTCCGCCTGGTCTGCCGAGGTCGCTTCCTCGGCGGTGGCCTCTTCCGGCGCGGCAGCTTCTTCTGCAGCGGGAGCTTCCTCGGCGGGAGCTGCCTCGGCAATTTCCTCAGCCGGAGCCTCTTCGGCGGCCGGAGCCTCTGCAGCGGCTTCCTCGGCGGGAGCCTCTTCGGCGGCCGGAGCCTCGGCAGCAGCCTCCTCAGCGGCGACTGTCTCGGCCGGCGCCTCTTGCGCCGCAGGCTCCTCGGCCGGAGCGGCGGCAGCGGCTTCGGCGGCCTCGGCCGCGGCGGCTTCCTTGCCGGCCCGCTCCTCGATTCGCGCCTTGGCCTTCTCGCCCGGCTCGCCCTTGTTGGGGTTGTTGCGCGCCGGGCGCTCGCGGATGCCGGCCGCGTCGAGAAAGCGCAGCACCCGGTCGGACGGCTGCGCGCCGACCGACAGCCAGTGCGAAATGCGCTCGGGGTCGAGCTTCACGCGCTCGGGCGAATCCTTGGCCAGCAGCGGATTGTAGCTGCCGAGCTTCTCGATGAAGCGGCCGTCGCGCGGCGCCCGGCTGTCGGCGACGACGATCCGGTAATAGGGGCGCTTCTTGGCGCCGCCGCGGGTGAGACGAATGGAAAGTGCCATTATTCTTCGTTCCTTGTCCGTGAGTTATTCTATTTCTTTGTGAACTTGTCGAAACCTGGTGGAAGGTTGAACGGCGACCCGCCCAGCCCCGGCAAGCCGGGCGCTCCGGCACCGGGCGCGCCGGGCGGAAGCATTCCTGGAGCCATTCCGCCGAGCGCCCCTTCGAGGCCGCCCTTGCCGAACATCGCGGCCAGTTTGCCAAGGCCGCCCATCTTTTTCAGGCGCTTCATCACGCTCGCCATTTCCTGGTGCATCTTCAACAGCTTGTTGACCTCCTGGACGGTGGTCCCGGAGCCCTTGGCGATGCGGATCTTGCGCTTGGCGTTGATCAGCTCGGGCCGCGCCCGCTCCTTGGCGGTCATCGACGACATCATCGCTTCGAGGTGCACGAGCGCCTTGCCGTCGGCGGCCTTCTCGGCCGCGCCCTTCATCTTGTTGATGCCCGGCATCATCGAGGCGAGCGCCCCGAGCCCGCCCATGCGCTGCATCTGCTGGATCTGGGAGCGGAAGTCGTCGAGGTCGAACTTGCCCTTGACCATCTTGGCCGCGAGCTTCTCGGCTTCCTCGACCTCGATCGTCTCGGCGGCGCGCTCGACGAGGCTGACGACGTCGCCCATGCCCAGGATCCGGCCGGCGACCCGCGCCGGGTGGAAGGTCTCGAGCTTGTCGATCGCCTCGCCGACGCCGGCGAACTTGATCGGCTTGCCGGTCACCGCGCGCATCGACAGCGCCGCGCCGCCGCGGGCGTCGCCGTCGAGCCGGGTCAGGATGACGCCGGTCAGGTCGACCTCGCCGGCAAAGCCCTTGGCGACGTTGACCGCGTCCTGGCCGGTCAGTGCATCGACGACCAGCAAGGTCTCGGTCGGGCTGGAGGCGGCGGCGACCGCCTTCATCTCCGCCATCAGCGCATCGTCGACGTGCAGTCGGCCGGCGGTGTCGAGCAGGACCACGTCATAGGCCTGCAGCCTGGCGGCCTGGATCGCCCGCTTGGCGATGTCCACCGGCTGCTGGCCGGCAACCACTGGCAGCGTCTCGACATTCGCCTGGCGGCCGAGCACTGCGAGCTGCTCCTGGGCAGCCGGGCGGGCGACGTCGAGCGATGCCATCAGCACCTTCTTGCGCTCGCGTTCAGAGAGGCGCTTGCCGAGCTTGGCGGTGGTCGTCGTCTTGCCCGAGCCCTGCAGGCCGACCATCATGACGACGGCCGGCGGGTTGACGTCGACGCGGAGTTCGGAAGCCTCTGAGCCGAGCATCTCGACCAGCGCGTCGTGGACGATCTTGACGACCATCTGCCCGGGCGTGACCGAGCGCAGCACCTCCTGGCCGACCGCCCGTTCGGTGACCTGGTCGACGAAGTCGCGGGCGACCGGAAGAGCGACGTCGGCCTCGAGCAGGGCGACACGCACCTCGCGCATCGCCGAACGGACGTCGGCCTCCGAGAGCGCACCGCGCCCGCGAAGCTTGTCGAATACGCTGCCGAGCCGGTCGCTCAGACTGTCGAACATCCAAATCTCCCGCCGATGAGCGCGGCTTCAAATGCAAATGCGCCGGCGGGCGAAACCTCGCCGGCCAGCGTGCACCCTCGGGCGCTGCTCATCGATATGTGTCGAAAACGACGGGTGCCGCTTAGCCGCTCGGGCGGCGAACTTCAACCGCGCGGTTTGTTGCCGCCCGGGCGCCCGCCTGGCCGTCCGCCCGGTCTCGGCCCCCGTCCCGGTCCCGGCCCCGGGCCGCGGCG
>NZ_JACCSU010000017.1 GCF_013812825.1 Sphingomonas sp.
GGCTCCATCCCCGCCAACCGCTGCCGCGGCGCTTCGAACGACGTCGTCGGGGTCCTGGCCGGGCGGCAGCTCGACGAAGCGCAGCGTGCGGTCGGGGCCGATGTGGGGAAGCGCGCGCAGCGCCGCCCGGACCGCCGCCTTGCGCCCGGCGCTGTCGCCGTCGAAGCACAGGATGGGCGATCGATCGAGCCGCCACATGCGCTCGAGCTGCGCCTCGGTGACGGCGGTCCCGTTGGGGGCGACGGCCTCGGCGATCCCGGCGCGGTCGAGGGCGATGACGTCCATATAGCCTTCGACGACGATCAGCCGCTTGGCGCTTCGGCTGGCCGGGCCTGCGCGGTCGATGTTGTAGAGCGTTCGGCCTTTGTCGAAGAGGACCGTGTCGGGCGAATTTAGGTACTTCGGCTCGCCGTCGCCCATGATCCGGCCGCCGAACGCGATCACTCGCCCGCGCTGGTCGCGGATCGGGAACATCAACCGGCCGCGGAAGCGGTCGTAGGTTTCCTTATCCCCGTCCTCGGGTCGGATCAGCATCCCGATCTCGACCAGCGCTTCCTCGCCGAGATGGCCGAGCGCCCGCTTGAGCCGGGCGCGGCCCTGGGGCGCGAGGCCCAATCCAAACCGGGCGATGGTGCTTGGCTGGATGCCGCGCCTAGCGAGATAATCGCGCGCCTCGGCGCCCTCGAGGCCCTGGAGCTGGTCGGCGAACCATTTCTGCACCGCGGCCATGACATCGGTCAGCGAAGCGGCGCGCTCGGCCTGATCGCGCGCGCGGGGATCCGGAGCGGGGACCTCGAGGCCGGCCCGCCCGGCGAGCTCCTTGACCGCGTCCATGAACGGCATTCCGCGCGAGTCGGTCAGGAAGCGGATCGCGTCGCCGTGGGCGCCGCAGCCGAAGCAGTGGTAAAAGCCCTTCTCGTCGTTGACCGTGAAGCTCGGAGTCTTCTCCTGGTGGAACGGACAGCACGCCTTGAACTCGCGCCCCGCCTTCAGCAGCTTCACCGATGGTGCGATCACCGCCGATAGCAGGGTCCGGGCGCGGAGTTCGTCGAGGAACTGAACGGACAGGCTCACGGGGTGAGCCTTTCAAGTGAAGTGGGCGAGAGGGTCACGCGCCGCAGATTTGAGGCTGGCGACGCATCTGTCTAGCCCAATATCTCCCGAACCAACCCGCTTGCGCGGGCGGGCTCGATGGCGGTGGCGTGGCGCTCTTTGACCAGGGCCATCACTTTGCCCATGTTCTTCATCGAGCTGGCGCCCGTTTCGGCGACGATCGCCTGGATGGCCGCTTTGGCTTCCTCGTCGCTCATTTGCCTCGGGAGGAAGCGCCCGATGACGGCGATCTCGGCTTCCTCGGCCGCGGCCAGCTCCTCTCGCGCCCCCTTGCGATACATGTCGACCGATTCGCGGCGCTGCTTGATCATTTTCTGGAGCACTTCGATGACCATCGCGTCGTCGTCCGCGGCCGCCGCACCGGTGCGCGCCTCGATGTCGCGGTTCTTGATCGCCGACTGGACCATGCGCAGGGTGCCGGTCGTCGCCTTGTCGCCGGCTTTCATCGCCTCGATCGTCGCGGCCTTGATGTCATCGCGAATCATCGTGTGCCCGTTTCCTGTCAGCGGAAAACGCGCTGGTAGCGCCCGCCGCGGCCCTTTTACAGCGTTGACCTGAAGCCCCGCGCCCCCTAGCCATCACGGCTTAGCGACATTGCTGCAAAACCGCCCGCGGAAAGGCTCCTCCAGCCCATGGCCGACGCTCGACGCACGTCTGACGGAGGGGCGCCCGCGCCGCAACCCGACGGCGCGACCGGAGTCGTGGTGTTCGCCGACGGCCGGACAGTGTGGGGGCGGGGTTTCGGCGCCGAGGGGCAGACGGTCGGCGAGCTGTGCTTCAACACCGCGATGACCGGCTACCAGGAGGTGATGACCGACCCCAGCTACGCGAGGCAGGTGATCGCCTTCACTTTCCCGCACATCGGCAATGTCGGCGCGAACGACGAGGACGTCGAGGCGGCCGAAGCGCACGCGCTCGGCTGCCTGGTGCGCGAGGTGGTGACGAGGCCGAGCAACTATCGCGCCGGCGAGGATTTCGCGGCGTGGATGAAGAAATGGGGGCGGATCGGAATCGCCGGTGTGGACACAAGGGCGCTGACCAGGCTGGTCCGGCGCGAAGGCCCGCCGACCATCGCCATCGCCCACCGCGCCGACGGCAAGTTCGATCTCGACGAGCTGCGGCGGATGGCGGCCGACTGGCCGGGGCTCGAAGGCATGGACCTCGCCAGGGACGTCAGCCGGCTCCAGGTCGAGCGCTGGACCGGCGGCAAGTGGGCGTGGGGGAAGGGATATGACATGGGCGGCGGCAATGGCGCCAAGGCACCGCATGTCGTCGCCGTGGACTACGGCTCGAAGCGCAACATCTTCCGCAACCTGGTCGAGGCCGGGGCGCGGGTGACCATCGTCCCGGCGGAAGCGAGCTTCGGGGACGTGATGGCGCACGAGCCGGACGGCTTCTTCCTGTCGAACGGGCCCGGCGACCCGGCGGCGACGGCCGACTACGCGGTGCCGGTGATCCAGGCGATGCTCGAGACCCGGAAACCGCTGTTCGGGATCTGCCTCGGGCATCAATTGCTTGCGCTGGCGGTCGGCGGGAAAACGTCGAAAATGTTCCAGGGCCACCGCGGCGCCAACCATCCGGTCAAGCGCCTCGCCGACGGCAAGGTCGAGATCACGAGCATGAACCACGGCTTCGCGGTCGAGCGCGAAGGACTGCCGGAAAATGCGCGCGAGACCCACGTGTCGCTGTTCGACGGCTCCAATTGCGGCTTCGAGCTGACCGACCGCCCGGCGTTCAGCGTCCAGTACCACCCCGAAGCCTCGCCCGGCCCGCAGGACAGCTTCTATCTATTCGAGAAATTCGTCGGGGCGATGGGGAAATGAAGGTCGGCACGATCGCATTGGTGACCCTGCTTCTTGCCGGCTGCGCGACGGCTCGGTTTCATTCGGAGGAAGAGCTGGCGACGGTCGGGCGCGACTGCGGGCTGGCGCTCGGCGAATTGTTCCAGGACGAAAGCGAGAAGCGGCTCGTGTTCCTGTTCAAGCCGGGAGCGACCATCGAGCAACGCGCCTGCGTGGTCCGCTGGGCGCGCAAGAACCGCCTGAAGACGGTGATCGTCGAGGCGATCAACTTCCCCGAAGAGAGCTGACGGCGAGCCGATGCCCAAGCGCACCGACATTTCCTCGATCCTGATCATCGGCGCCGGGCCGATCATCATCGGCCAGGCGGCCGAGTTCGATTATTCGGGATCGCAGGCGGTGAAAGCGCTGACCGCCGAGGGCTACCGGGTGATCGTCGTCAATTCGAACCCGGCGACGATCATGACCGACCCCGAGCTGGTCGGCGGGGAGGGAGAGCAAGGCGCCACCTACATCGAGCCGATCACTCCGGAGATCGTCACCAAGATCCTCGAGAAGGAGAGGCCAAACTCTCCCGGAGGCTTCGCGCTGCTGCCGACGATGGGCGGGCAGACGGCGCTCAACACCGCGCTGGCGCTGGCCAAAGACGGGACCCTCGAGCGGCTCGGGGTCGAGCTGATCGGGGCCAATGCGGCGGCGATCGAGATGGCCGAGGACCGGCTCAAGTTCCGCGAGGCGATGGACCGCATCGGGCTCGAGAGCCCGCGCTCGGCGATCGCCCATTCGGTCGAGGACGCCGTGGCTGCACTCGACAGCGTCGGGCTTCCGGCGATCATCCGCCCGAGCTTCACGCTCGGCGGCACCGGCGGCGGAATCGCCTACAACCGCGAGGAGTTCGAGGCGATCGTCCGCGGCGGGCTGGAAGCCAGTCCATCCAGCGAAGTGCTGATCGAGGAATCGGTGCTCGGCTGGAAGGAATATGAGATGGAGGTGGTCCGCGACGCCAAGGACAATGCGATCATCGTCTGCTCGATCGAGAACGTCGACCCGATGGGCGTCCACACCGGCGACTCGATCACCGTCGCGCCGGCGCTGACCCTGACCGACAAGGAATATCAAAGGATGCGCTCGGCATCGATCGCGGTCCTGCGTGAAATCGGTGTCGAAACAGGCGGTTCCAACGTCCAGTTCGCAATCGATCCCAAGACCGGGCGGATGGTGGTGATCGAGATGAACCCGCGCGTCTCGAGGTCCTCGGCGCTGGCGTCGAAGGCCACCGGCTTCCCGATCGCCAAGGTCGCCGCGCGCCTCGCGGTCGGCTACACGCTGGACGAGATCGCCAACGACATCACCGGCGGCGCCACCCCGGCCAGCTTCGAGCCGACCATCGACTATGTGGTGACCAAGGTCCCGCGCTTCGCGTTCGAGAAATTCAGCGGCGCCGAGGCGAGCCTGAGCACGTCGATGAAGTCGGTCGGCGAGGTGATGGCGATCGGGCGGTCGTTTGCCGAGAGCCTGCAAAAGGCGCTGCGCGGGCTGGAGATCGGGCTCACCGGGCTCGACCGCGTGCGCGCGCTCGAGCACAGCGACCCGGCAGCGATCGAGAGCGCGCTTGCGAGGCCGACTCCGGACCGGCTGCTGGTCGCCGCCGAGGCGCTTCGCCAGGGCTTCACGGTCGAGCGGATCAACCAGATCGCCGGCTTCGACCCGTGGTTCATCGAGCGGCTGCAGGAAATCGTCGAGGCGGAAGAGACGGTGAGGGCGAAAGGGCTGCCGCGCGACCCCGCCGGGATGCGGGAATTGAAGGCGATGGGCTTTTCCGACGCGCGGCTGGGCGAGCTCGCGCTTCGCTCCGCCAAGGCGCCGCGCGACATGAGCGAGAAGAGCGCCCGCGGGTCGGGGGTGGTCCACGATGCGCTCAAGGCGCTGACCGGCGGAGTGACCGAGGCCGAAGTCCGCGCCCACCGGCTGCGGCTCGGCGTGCGGCCGGTGTTCAAGCGCATCGACAGCTGCGCCGCCGAGTTCGACGCGGCCACGCCCTACCTCTACTCGACCTATGAAGCGCCGCTTTTTGGCGAGGCGGAGGACGAGGCGGAGGTCAGCGGCGCCAAGAAGGTGATGATCCTGGGCGGCGGGCCCAACCGCATCGGCCAGGGGATCGAGTTCGATTACTGCTGCTGCCACGCCGCGTTCGCTCTGGGCCGCGATGGCGCCGGGCTCGAGACGATCATGGTCAATTGCAACCCGGAGACGGTCAGCACCGACCCGGACACTTCCGACCGCCTCTATTTCGAGCCGCTGACCGCCGAGGACGTGATCGAAATCGTCGAGCGCGAGAAGGCGTCGGGCGAGCTGCTCGGGGTGATCGTCCAGCTGGGCGGGCAGACGCCGCTCAAGCTTGCCGCCGAGCTGCAGGCCGCCGGCGTCGAGATCCTCGGCACCAGTCCCGATTCGATCGACCTTGCCGAGGACCGCGAGCGCTTCGCCAAGCTGGTCGCCCGGCTCGGGCTGCTGCAGCCGCCCAACGGCATCGCCCGAAGCCGCGACGAGGCGCTGCAGGTCGCCCAGCGGATCGGCTATCCGGTGCTCCTGCGCCCCTCCTACGTCCTCGGCGGGCGCGGCATGGAGGTGGTCGACGGCCCGCTCCAGCTCGACCATTACATCGCCACCGCGGTCTCGGTCTCGGGCACCAGCCCGGTGCTGATCGACCGCTATCTGCGCGACGCGATCGAAGTCGACGTCGACGCGATCTGCGACGGCAAGGAGGTCGCGGTCGCCGGAGTCCTCCAGCACATCGAAGAGGCGGGGGTCCATTCAGGCGACAGCGCCTGCGCGATCCCGCCGCACGGGCTGTCGGCCGAAGTCATCACCGAGATCGAGCGGCAGACGAAGGCGCTGGCGCTGGCGCTGAAGGTCAAGGGGCTGATGAACGTCCAGTTCGCGGTCAAGGACGACCAGGTCTATCTGATCGAGGTCAACCCGCGTGCCAGCCGCACCGTGCCGTTCGTCGCCAAGGCGATCGGGCGTCCAATCGCCAAGATCGCCGCCCGGGTGATGGCCGGCGAGCCCTTGTCGGCGTTCGACCCGATCGACCGCGCGATCGGCCACATCGCCGTCAAGGCCCCGGTATTTCCGTTCGCGCGCTTTCCAGGCACCGATCCGGTGCTTGGACCGGAAATGAAGAGCACCGGCGAAGTCATGGGAATCGATCATGATTTCGACATCGCCTTCAGCAAGGCTCTGCTTGGATCGGGGATGGCCTTGCCCAACGGCGGAACCGCCTTCGTATCGGTCAAGGACGCCGACAAGGACAATATCATCCCGGCGGTCGAGAAAATGATCGAGCTTGGCTTTTCCATCATCGCCACCGGCGGAACCGCCGAGCATCTTGCGTCGCGGGGCCTGCCGGTCGAGCGGGTCAACAAGGTCGCGCAGGGGCGGCCGCACATCGTCGACCGGCTGCTCGACGGCGACGTCGACCTGGTGTTCAACACCACCGAGGGCTGGCAGTCATTGAAGGACAGCCACTCGATCCGGGCGACGGCGCTGGCCCGCAAGGTGCCTTATTTCACCACCGCCGCCGCGAGCCTTGCCGCGGCGCGCTCGATCGAGGCGGTTCGCGGCCACGCGCTTGAAGTTGCCTCGCTTCAGTCCTATTATTCCGCTTCCGTAAACTGATCCTGACAATCCGCCCCTCGATCCGCGAGCCGGTCCGGCAGCGCAGGAGCGGGATTTTGGAAGAAAGGCATTTTTTCAATGGCGACTGCCGACAAAGTGCCAATGCTGGCGGAGGGCCACCGCAAGATCGACGACGAGGTCCGGCATCTCAAGAGCGTCGAGCGGCCCGCCGCGATCGAGGCGATCGAGATGGCGCGCGCCCACGGCGACCTCGCCGAGAACGCCGAGTACCACGCGGCCAAGGAACGGCAGGGCCAGATCGAGGCGACGATCGCCGACCTCGAGGACCGCTTGAGCCGAGCCCAGGTGATCGACCCGACCACCTTGTCCGGCGACCGGGTGGTGTTCGGGGCGACCGTCACCCTGATCGACGAGGACAAGAAGAAGATCCGCTACCAGCTGGTCGGCCAGACCGAGGCCGACGCCAGGGTCGGCCGGATCAGCTATAACTCGCCCCTCGGCCGGGCGCTGATCGGGCGCAACGTCGGCGATGAAGTCGAGGTCTCGACCCCGTCGGGCGACCGCTACTACAAGATCAAAGCCATCGAATTCGTCTGAGCGGGGGCCGGATCGTGCGGATCCCCCGAACGGCCACCATCGTCATCGCGGCCGTCACCGCGCTCGCCTGGATGCTGGCCGCGGCGATCGGCGCGAGCGACACCGCGGCCGCCTTGTGGGGGTTCATCCCGGCGCGGTTCAGCGGCTTCATTGACCTGTCGGGGGCAATGCCGGCCCTCCTGACTCCGCTGAGCTCGACCCTGGTCCACGGCGGCTTGCTCCACGTCGCCTTCAACCTGCTGATGCTGGTGTGGTGCGGCAGCGCGGTCGAGCGGGTGCTGGGGCGCGGCGCGCTGCTGCTTCTCTACGGTGTCGGCGCCTATACCGCCGCGATCGCTCAGTGGCTGGTCGATCCGGCCTCGATCGTCCCGATGATCGGCGCCAGTGGCGCGGTCAGCGCGGTGATCGGGGCGTTCGCCCTGAGCTTCGGCGAAGCGAGGGCGCTCACCCGGTCGCCGCGGCTCAATCGGCTGATCAATGCGGCCTGGCTGCTGGCCGCCTGGGTCGTCTTGCAGATGATGGTCGGCTTGCTGGCCGGCAGCCGCGGAGTGCTGCTTGCCACGGCCGCGCATGTCGGCGGCTTCCTCGCCGGGCTGTTGATGCAGCGGCCGCTGCTCCTGTGGCGCTACCGCTCCGCCTGAGCGCTCTCCGCCGGCGGGGCCGCCGCCGGCATCGCTTCCGCGTCGGGCTCGAGCAGCCGGTGCAGGTGAACGACGACATATTTCATCTCGGCGTCGTCGACCGTGCGCTGGGCCTTGCCGCGCCACGCATCCTCGGCCTCGGCATAGCTTGCGTAGAGGCCGACAAGGTCGATGTTGTCGAGGTCGACGAACTCGAGCCCGCGCGGGTCCTTGACCCGCCCGCCGAACACCAGATGAAGCTTGCTCATTCGCGCTCGCGGGCCCCGCTCAGTGCCGCCTGCGCCGAGGTCTTCGCGGCCTCGCTGGCGTCCTCGAAAATCGAGCGCAGGGTCTCGGCGCCCTTTTCGCGGGTCAGGCCAAGCTCGGCGAGTCGCGACTTGCCAGCATCCTTGGCGGCCGCGGCGGCGGCCTTGGCGGTGCCGGTCAGCTTGTCGCCGACCGGGCGCAGCACCCGGGTCTCGCTCTCGGTGCGGGGGAGGAGCGCGGCCAAGATCGCGCCGACGGCAAGCCCGCCGGCAAGCGCGATCAGCGGCGCTTCGTCGATTGCGTCATTGGCCTTGCGGCCAGCCTGGGCGACGCTGTCGCGAGCCTCGTCATAGGCTTCGATCGCGCGCTGGCGGACGCCGCCATCAGAGGCATTGTCCGCCCGGTTGTTGTCCTGGTCAGTCATTCGATCGTCTCCGTCTTTTTCGCTTCCTTGTCGGTTTTGCGCGGCCCGGCTCCGGCCTTTTTCGGCGACCCGGCTCCGGCTTTTTTCGACTTGCGCTTGGTGGTCACCCCGTCGGCCAGCTTGCCGGCCATGTCGATCAGCGGCTCGCGGGCGAGGAACAAGGCGATCGCGGCCGCTATTCCGCCGGCGATCGCCGGCCGGCGGCGGACCGCGTCGACCGCGTCCTCGGCAAGGTCGGCGCCTTTCGACTTGGCGCCTTCCCAGGCATTCTGGGCGAGCACGGCCGGGCTGAGCCGCTCCTGGAGCTCGCGTGCCGTCTCCATCAGCCGGGCTCGGGCTCGCTCGGCCTCGATGCCCGCCGCCGCCATCTCGGGCGTTTCCTTGCTCACAGGTCGCGCCTTGCCTTGCTGATTCCCAGCCATGCCATGCCAGCTCCGATGCCGGCAAAAATCAGGAAGGCCAGTAGCCCCGCGAGCACCGGCCCAATCGCCGGCAGCAGCGCGAAGAACGTCGCCACCGTCAGGATCGTCACCGCGGCCTGAACGAACAGCAGCGCCGCTCCGAGCAGGATCGCCGGCACCTTCAGGCCGCCGGCCTTCGCCGAAGCCACGGCCTTGACGACCCCGAGCTCGGCCCAGGCATAGGCCTTGCCGTCCTCGACCAGCTGGTGGACGAGCTCGCTGATCGGGCGCTCGTCCCCCGGCTCGGGCGACCGGATGGGCGGATCGGTCGGTTTCAGCATCAAGTCTCGCGCGAGCCGCCGCCGCGGCGGCCGTTACCGCTGTCGCCATCGTCATCGTCTTGCGCGAGGCCCGACTTGATCAGCCGAGCAATCGCGAAGCCGACGATGGCGGCTCCGGCCAGGGCGACTCCCGGGCTCTTGCGGACAAACTCGCGGGTGTCGTCGATCAGCTCGTCGGCATCCTTGCTGGCGATGCTGTTGGCGGTGTCCTCGAGAGCGCTGGCGGCGCGGCGAGCATACTCGCCGTACTCGGGCCCGAGCCGCTCATCGAGGCCGTCGGCGGTGTCGCCGACCAGCTTGCCGACGTTGGCGAGCGCCTCGGCGCCGCGCTCGAGGCCCTGGCCGACCAGACCGCGGGTCTTGTCCGCCGCCTGGCTCGACAGCTTGTCGCGGCCGGTGCGGATCTTGTCGACGATCGCGTCGCGAGTGCCCGCGGTGCGGCCGCCGGTGCCCCCCGACGCGCCACCCGACGCGCCTCCGGAGGTGCGCCCGGTCGACGGGCCGACATCGGCAACCAGCAAAACGTCGCCGTCCCCGCCGTCCGCCGAGGGCGGCGTCGAAGCTCCGGAGACGACCTTGTCCGTGCCTTCGGGAAGCTCGCTGTTGTTGTTCTGCATCTGAATCCTCCTTCTCGACCTCAACCCAGAGCCGCGCGGCTTCGTTCCGGCGAGCGAGGGTGAAAGTTGCACGCTCCAACCCGGGCCATATAAGCACGCTGCGCGCCGATTTCATTACGCTTCCGCAAGAAGGCTATCCATGACCGCGATCATCGACGTCCACGGCCGCCAGATCCTCGACAGCCGAGGCAACCCGACGGTCGAGGTCGATGTGACACTCGAGGACGGCAGCATGGGACGAGCCGCGGTGCCGTCGGGCGCCTCGACCGGCGCTCACGAGGCCGTCGAGCTCCGCGACAGGGACGACTCTCGCTGGTGCGGCCGGGGAGTCGAGGGAGCGGTCCGCTCGGTCAACGGCGAGATCGCCGAGGCGATCGTCGGCCGCGACGCCGAGGACCAGGCCGACATCGACTCGGCGCTGATCGATCTCGACGGCACGGCGAACAAGAGCCGACTGGGCGCTAACGCGATCCTCGGGGTCAGCCTGGGATGCGCGAAGGCGGCCGCGGAATCGCTCGGGCTGCCGCTCTACCGCTATGTCGGCGGGGTCAGCGCCGACCTTCTGCCGGTGCCGATGATGAACATCCTCAACGGCGGCGCCCACGCCGACAACCCGATCGACTTCCAGGAATTCATGGTCATGCCGGCCGGCGCTGCGAGCTTTTCCGAAGCGCTTCGCTGCGGCGCCGAGATCTTCCATTCGCTCAAGAGCGCGCTGCACCAAGCCGGAATGTCGACCGCGGTCGGCGACGAGGGCGGGTTTGCACCGGACATCGGGTCCGCGCGGCAAGCGCTCGACTTCATCCTGCAAGCCGTCGAAACCGCGGGCTACAGCGCCGGCAAGAACGTCCTGATCGCGCTCGACCCGGCGGCGACGGAATTCTTCAAGGACGGCGCCTATGTGCTCGCCGGCGAGGAGAAGTCACTGACACCCGAGCAGATGGTCGACTATTTCGAAGCGCTGCTCGCCGATTATCCGATCGCTTCGATCGAGGACGGGCTCGCCGAAGACGACATGGTCGGATGGAAGATGGCGACCGAGCGGCTCGGAAATCGAGTCCAGCTGGTCGGCGACGATCTGTTCGTGACCAACGAGAAGCGCCTCGCCGAGGGCATCGCGGGCGGTATCGCCAATTCGATCCTGATCAAGGTCAACCAGATCGGCACCCTGACCGAGACCATCGCCGCGGTCCGGCTGGCGCAAGGCTCGGGCTACACCGCGGTCATGTCGCACCGTTCGGGCGAGACCGAGGATTCGACCATCGCCGACCTCGCGGTCGCGCTCAACTGCGGTCAGATCAAGACCGGCAGCCTCGCGCGCTCCGACCGCACCGCCAAGTACAACCAGTTGCTGCGCATCGAGGAAGAGCTGGGCGAAACCGCGCGCTACGCCGGACGCGAGGCGCTGAAGGCCTATTCGCCGCGCTGACCCACAGCCGATCCACAGCTTTATCCACCAAACCACTCTTTTCGCTTGCCTTCATGACGTCATCGTGATTCTCTGGAGCGGATGGGGGCTGCACGAAGAACCAGGGGACTGATCCGTCGCGCGGCGATGCCCGCCCTGGCGCTGATCGTGGTCGGCAATTTCGCCGGCTATGCGGTCGCCGGCCCCAACGGCCTGCTTGCGTGGGGCGGCTATCACCGCGACCTCGATGAACGCAAAGCCGAGCTCGCCCGCCTCGAGGCCGAGCGCGCCCAGCTTCGCCACCGCTCCGCCCTGCTCGACCCCAAGAAGGCGGACCCCGACATGGCCGACGAGCTGGTCCGGCGCGACCTTGGCCTGGTCCGCCCCGATGAAGTGATCATCCCGCTCGACTAGCGGGCCCCGGGCGGTTGCCAGCTGGGCGCAGTTGCCAGTTGGGCTGCGGCTTTCCTATAGAGCCTGCCGCCTCCCAGCCCGATGAAAGGCCACGCCTTGGCGCGCGCAGCAAAGCCGAAGACTCCAGACAAATCGCCGGCCGCGGGGAAACGTGTGAGTTCGCCCGAGACCAATCGGGAGCGCCCGCCCGAGCCCGAGCGCTACAAGGCGTCCAGGGACGAGCTGCTCGACCTCTACAAGCAGATGCTGCTGATCCGCCGCTTCGAGGAGCGCGCCGGCCAGCTCTACGGCCTCGGGCTGATCGGCGGCTTTTGCCACCTGTATATCGGCCAGGAGGCGATCGCCGTCGGCCTCCAGTCGGCGATGACGGTCGGCAAGGATAGCGTCATCACCGGCTACCGCGACCACGGCCACATGCTCGCCTACGGCATCGACCCCAAGGTGATCATGGCCGAGCTGACCGGCCGCGCAGCCGGCATCTCCAAGGGCAAGGGCGGCTCGATGCACATGTTTTCGGTCGAGCACGGCTTTTACGGCGGCCACGGCATCGTCGGAGCCCAGGTGCCGCTCGGCACCGGCCTGGCGTTCAAGCACAGCTATGCCGAGGACGGCGGCGTCTGCCTGACCTATTTGGGCGACGGAGCGGCCAACCAGGGCCAGGTCTACGAAGCGTTCAACATGGCCAAGCTGTGGCGCCTGCCGGTGATCTACGCGATCGAGAACAACCAATATGCGATGGGCACCAGCGTCGCCCGGTCGCATTCCGAGCCCGACCTCTACAAGCGCGGCGAAAGCTTCCGGATCCCGGGCATCCAGGTCGACGGCATGGACGTGCTGGCGGTTCGCGGCGCGGCGCAGGTCGCGCTCGACTGGGTGCGCGGCGGCAAGGGGCCGATCATCCTCGAGCTGAAGACCTACCGCTATCGCGGCCATTCGATGTCGGATCCGGCCAAATACCGGACTCGCGAGGAAGTGCAGGAATTCCGCGAGCGCAACGACCCGATCGGCAATGCCGCCAGGGACCTGGCGGAGCTCGGAGTCGGCGAAGACGAGCTCAAGGCAATTGACAAGCAGATCAAGGACATCGTCGTCGAAGCTGCGAAATTTGCTGAAGACACGCCACTGCCCGATCCATCCGAGCTCCACACCGACGTCCTGGTCGGGAGCGATTGATGGCGACCGAGCTCACCATGCCGGCGCTGTCCCCGACGATGGAGGAGGGGACGCTCGCCAAATGGCTGGTCAAGGAAGGCGACACGGTCAGCTCGGGCGACATTTTGGCCGAGATCGAGACCGACAAGGCGACGATGGAGTTCGAAGCGGTCGACGAGGGGACGATCGCCAGGATCCTGGTGCCGGAAGGCAGCGACGGAGTGAAGGTCGGGACCCCGATCGCGGTGCTCGCTGGCGATGGTGAGGCGGTGAGCGACGCTGCTGCCGGGGGCGGCGGCCAAAGCGAACCGGATCAGGCGGCCGCGACGCCCGCTCCCGCTCCGAAAGCGGACGAGGTGCCCGACCAGCCGCGGCCCTCGGACCAGAAGACCGAGCACAGCGCGATCGAGACGTCCGGCCCGCAAGAAGCGGAGACCGGCACCGACCAGCTGATGGTCGAGCCCAAGGAGACGGTCGGCCCCGAAGTGCCCGAGGGGACGGCGATGGCGCAGACCAGCGTCCGCGAGGCGCTGCGCGACGCGATGGCCGAGGAGATGCGCCGCGACGAGCGGGTATTCGTGATCGGCGAGGAGGTCGCCGAGTACCAGGGCGCCTACAAGGTCACGCAGGGGCTGCTCGAGGAGTTCGGCCCGAGGCGCGTGGTCGATACTCCAATCACCGAATACGGCTTTGCCGGCCTTGGCACCGGAGCGGCGATGGGCGGGCTTCGGCCGATCGTCGAGTTCATGACCTTCAATTTCGCGATGCAGGCCATCGACCATATCGTCAATTCGGCGGCCAAGACCAATTACATGTCGGGCGGCCAGATGCGCTGTCCGGTGGTGTTCCGCGGGCCTAACGGCGCCGCGTCGCGGGTCGCCGCCCAGCACAGCCAGAATTACGCGCCGTGGTACGCGTCGGTCCCCGGGCTGGTGGTGATGGCGCCCTACAGCGCGGCCGACGCCAAGGGGCTGCTGAAAGCCGCGATCCGCAGCGAGGACCCGGTCGTGTTCCTCGAAAACGAGTTGCTCTACGGCCACAATTTCGATGTTCCGCAGCTCGATGATTTCACGGTGCCGATCGGCAAGGCGCGGACGGTTCGGCCGGGCAAGGACGTGACCCTGGTCAGCTATTCGATCGGCGTCGGGGTGGCGCTCGAAGCAGCGGACAAGCTGGCTGGCGAAGGCATCGAGGCCGAGGTCGTCGACCTCCGGACGCTGCGCCCGCTCGACAAGGAAGCGGTGCTCGCCAGCCTCAAGCGCACCAACCGGATGGTCGTCGTCGAGGAGGGCTGGCCGGTGTGCTCGATCGCCTCGGAGATCGTCGCCATCTGCATGGAAGACGGCTTTGATGACCTCGACGCCCCGGTGATGCGGGTGACCAACCAGGATGTGCCGCTGCCGTATGCCGCCAACCTCGAGAAGATGGCGCTGATCAAGGTCGACGACGTGGTCTCGGCGGCAAAGGCCGTCTGCTATCGCTGAGCCATCCGCTGAAACCCGTTCGTCCCGAGCGTAGTCGAGGGACGTGTCTCGACTTCGCTCGACACGAACGGGGTAGAGGTTGAACCAATTGACCGACCGAGATCTCGTACGGCTCTATTGGCCGCCTGCCTTGCGGCCCGCTTTCGACGCTCTGCTCGACGTGGATGACGCGATGGCCACAGTGGTCGCGCGGGCCACCGAGCCGACGCTTGCCGCAATCAAGCTGGCCTGGTGGCGCGAGCGGCTCGAGGAACTCGACCAAGGCGAGATTCCCGCCGAGCCGCGGCTTCGAGCCGTAGCAGCCGAGCTCCTGCCGCGGGGGGTTCGCGGCGCCGACCTTGCCGAGCTGACGGACGGCCGGGCGACCTTGCTCGATCAAGAGCCCGAAGTGGAACGCATCGCCGAGGGCGGTGCCCGGCTGTTTTCGATCGGCGCACAGCTGCTCGATGCGACCGACCCGCTGATCGACCCGGCCGGGCGGCTCTACGGCTGTGCGAATGCCGCCAGGCGGGGCCTGATCACCGAGCACTGGCCGACGGACGAGCTGAACCGACTGTCGACGCACCGCGTCCCGAAGCGGCTGAGGCCGCTGACCGCGCTTGCGGCGCTGGCCGCACGCGACTTGAAGCAGCCGCCGCCGCTCGAACCCGAAGCAACGCCGGGCCGGTCGTGGGCGCTGATCCGACACCGGATTAGCGGGCGGATCGTGGGTGGTGTCTCAGTTTCAAATTAGCTGACCCTTTCGCCCTTCGGCTTGTCGGCCCATATGCTTAGCGGTAAGGAGCTCAACAATGCCAAAGGGACCACAAGGTCAGAAGCGACCGGCTGATGCCGTCTCTCGCGCCGTGATGGTGGCGAGAATAGCTACCCGCGAAATCGAAGAAACCATCGAGATCAAATCTGCTGCAGCCGAGCTCGGACGGCGTGGCGGAAAAGCCAGGGCGGCTAAAATAAGCGCCGAGCGACGGGCAGAAATAGCCCGAAACGCGGCGAAGCGCCGCTGGGGCGGTTGACTTTTAAGTCAATCGAAACAATTTTAGCCGAGGCTGAGGTCTCCGGCGCTCTAAAACGATTCGAGCCGGCCTTTGACGAGGACGAATGCGAAAAACGACGACTCTACCTGTCCAAGGACACGCGCAACCGGATCTACAACCATCCGGCGCACCAACGCGACTATTTTGCGAACGTCCGCGCGGTCCTAAAAGAGTACGTCATCGGAGAGGAGATCGAGGACGACGAGCAGTTCTTCAAACGACTGACGCCTAGGAGGAATCCTCATCTCACCGACATATGGGAAATCAAAATTACCTTCGCTCCAAAGGCGCGCATCTTCGGCGCGTTTGCCGGCCAGGATTGCTTTGTCGCGATCACAAGCCGGCTGCGCGACAAGTGTCCGTTCGAGGACGCCATGGAGAAGGTGCACTATACCTGGAACCGACTGTTCCCGGGCCATCCGCGTTTCCGCTGTTGGCCGCTGGATCAATGCATCACCGACTGCGGAGGCTACACATGAGTGATCAGGTGAATTTCTCGCCCATAAGCCAAGCGGACTTGGACGAGCATTGGTTTTCTCTGCGGCTCAAAACCTGGCGCGCGGTCAGAAAAGCCGTCAGCACGCTTAACGTAGAACAGAAACTGATCGCCGATCGCATCGATATGGACCCCGGCCAATTTAACCGGGTCCTCAGCGGAAAAAAAAGCAATGTCACGCTCCGAACGCTCCATAACATTGCTCGAGCGGCCAATTACAGACTCCAAATCGCGCTGGTCCCGTTGGCCGACCTTCGAAAGCCGAACTATAGCTACGAAGCTCGGAAACGTGAGAACGCATCGATTTTTGAGCGTCTGACACGCGATGAGGTCAACGACACTCCTGATCCTTGGATTACTTCGCACAGCCGGCAGCCGGATGCGATTGGCGCGTGAAAAAGTCTCCGATCAAGATCAACTATGTTGTTCTGTGTGATGACATCAGAACCGAGGAGGGTGGGAAAAACATTCTTATCGGAGTTTACAGTGAGACTGTTGTCATTCCAGCCAACACGCCGCGGTTCATTGGGCCGCTGGCATTCTACATAAGGGCCACGTTGCCTCACCGGAAGGCCGTTGCGGTATCCACTTGGATTGAGGGACCCGCCGGTGAGAAAATGAATGAAACGGATTGGGGACTTATGGGCGTACTCGGCGACGTCGATACCAATGCCGGTCTCATCGTCTGGAAGCTTATGCCGTGGCGATCCGAGGGATTGGGAGCGTACAAGCTCCACATGATCCAAGGCGGCATAGACAGCGTCATCTACGAGTTTGATATTCGAAACTGAGCGAATATGCTTGACGGTAAGCAAGAAAGCTCATACTCAAATGGGTATGAACAAGCTCCCACTCGCCAAGCGCACTCAAATCCTCGCTATGCTGTGCGAAGGATCGTCCATGCGGTCGATCAGCCGCGTTGCGGACGTGTCGATCAACACCGTCTCGAAGCTGCTAGTCGAAGCGGGCACTGCTTGCCTCGCCATTCACGACGAAACCGTGCGCAACGTCAAAGCGAGCCGCGTCCAGTGCGATGAAATCTGGTCGTTCTGCTACGCCAAGGACAAGAACGTGAAGCTCGCCAAGGACGCACCGGAGGGCGCTGGCGACGTGTGGACCTGGACCGCCCTTGATGCCGATACCAAGCTGATCGTCTCCTATTTCGTTGGCGACCGTTCCAGCCAGTCGGCAATCATCCTGATGGACGACCTGCGCGACCGCCTCGCCAATCGCGTCCAGCTCACCACTGACGGTCACCGGGCCTATTTCGAGGCCGTGGAAGGCGCGTTTGGAGCTGATGTGGACTTTGCACAGCTCGTGAAAATCTATGGCGAGCCGAAAGGCACGGCCAATGAGCGCCGCTACAGCCCCGGCGAATGCTGCGGCACTCGCAAGGTCCGCGTCGAAGGCAATCCCGACATTGACCACGTTTCAACCAGCTACGTTGAGCGCCAGAACCTAACCATGCGCATGTCGATGCGCCGTTTCACTCGGCTCACCAATGCCTTCTCAAAGAAGCTCGACAATCATCTTCACGCGCTGGCGCTCTACTTCGCGTTCTACAATTTCTGCCGCATCCACAAGACACTCAAAGTGTCCCCGGCAATGGCCGCTGGCATCACTGATCGGCTGTGGTCGCTTGAGGATATCGTGGCGAAGATTGACGAAATGGCCCCGGCGCCCGCAAAACGAGGCCCCTACAAAAAGCGGGGCTGAAATGGGCAAACGCTCTGGCGTTCTGGATCACGAATCCGACATTCTGAAGCTCTCGCTTGAAGAGCTGGACGCTGAGATCGCGCGTTGCGAGATGCGGCTTAAGATTGCCCCAACAAGCTACCTTCGCAAATCTTTCGAAAAGCGCATCCACTGGCTTGGCCGCATTCGCACCCGTCACCCGACGGTCAATTCAAACTGAGACACCACCGGATCGTGACTTAGATTGACATGAGTGCCGCCGAAGCGGACCATGTCCGCGCCGAATCTCCTCTCCAAGGAGATCCTCATGGCGCGCTTTCTTGCCGGGGCCGCGGCCTGCTTCCTGTTCATCACCGGGGCTTTCCTCCTCTGGCAGGGCCGCGCCCAGGACTCTCCCGTGCTGCCCGAAGCGCCGCCCGCGGTTTCCGGTCAGCCGTCGATGGTCGTTGCGAGCGGGGTTCCGCAGGCGCCCGAGGCGACCCCCAAGAGCCGCGAGCAGAAGCGCTTTTCGCGCGCCGACAAGGACAAGAACGGTCGCATCGCCAGGGAGGAGCTGCTGACCCCGCGGCGCAAGGCCTATGCCAAGCTCGACACCAACGGCAACGGCCAGCTGTCGTTCGAGGAATGGGCGGTAAAGACGCTCGACAAGTTCGGCGGCGCCGACAAGGACCGCTCGGGCTGGCTGACGCCGGCCGAATATGCAAGCACCGCCCCGCCGCCGCCGAAGAAGAAGCGCTGCGCCTGCTGAGCCGCACCCACAGCGTTCGCACTGAGCCCGTCGAAGGGCTGTCTTCTACTTGGCCGACAAGGGCAGGGCTTCGACAAGCTCAGCCCGAACGGTCGCGGGGGCTGTGTTGATGGCCCCTTGCCATTCGGCGAGCGCCGCCCGCGCGCGGTCGGTGTAGGCTTTCTTGCGGTCGGCTTTTCTGGTCCTCGCCTCGATCGGCGGCATCAGCCCGAAATTGACGTTCATCGGCTGGTAGGTGTCGGCGTCGGCGCCGCCGGTGATGTGGCCGAGCAGCGCCCCGATCGCGGTCTCCGGCGGCGGGGCGGGGAGCCGCTCGCCGGTGTGCTCCGCGGCCGCGAAGCGGGCCGCGATGAGGCCGATAGCGGCGCTTTCGACATAGCCTTCGCAGCCGGTGATCTGCCCGGCGAAGCGGATGTTCGGCCGGGATTTCAAGCGAAGTTCCCCGTCCAAGAGCTTGGGGGAATTGATGAAGCTGTTGCGGTGGATCCCGCCCAGCCGAGCGAACTCGGCCTGCTCGAGCCCGGGGATGGAGCGGAAGATCCGCACCTGCTCGCCGTGCTTCAATTTGGTCTGGAAGCCGACCATGTTCCACAGCGTGCCGAGCGCATTGTCCTGGCGCAGCTGGACCACCGCGTGCGGCCAGCGCCCGGTGCGCGGATTGTCGAGGCCGATCGGCTTCATCGGCCCGTGACGCAAAGTGTCGACTCCGCGTGTCGCCATCACCTCGATCGGCATGCAGCCCTCGAAATAGGGCGTGTCACGCTCCCAGTCCTTGAACTCGGTCTTCTTACCGGCATTGAGCGCGGCGACGAAGGCCTCGTACTGGCCGCGATCCATCGGGCAGTTGATATAGTCCTTCCCTCCCTTGTCCCAACGGGCCGCCATCCAGCATATGTCCATGTCGATGCTGTCGCGGTGGACGATCGGCGCGATCGCATCGAAAAAGGCGAGGGCGTCGCTGCCGGTCTCGGCGGCGATCGCCTCGGCCAGCTTCGAGCCGGTCAGCGGGCCGGTGGCGATGATCGCCGGATGATCGGGGAGCGCATCGACCCGCTCGCGCGCCACCGTGATCCTGGGATGCTGCTTGACCGCGCAAGTCACCTCCGCCGCGAAGGCTTCGCGGTCGACCGCCAGCGCCGATCCCGCGGGCACCCGGTGCTGGTCCGCTGCCCGCATGATCAGCGAGCCCAGGGCCCGCATCTCCTGGTGGAGCAGGCCGACTGCGTTGTGCTCGCAATCGTCACTTCGAAAACTGTTCGAGCAGACCATCTCGGCGAGCTGGTCGCTCTCGTGGGCGGGCGTGGAATCCCCGCCGCCGCGCATTTCGCTGAGGCGGACGCGTAGACCGGCCTCGGCGAGCTGCCACGCGGCTTCGGAGCCGGCGAGCCCGCCGCCGATGATGTGAATGTCGTGGGGCATGGCCATCCTTTATCCGTTCGTGTCGAGCGAAGTCGAGACGCGGCCCCTCGACTTCGCTCGGGACGAACGGCAGTGGGGAAGAAATGCGCATCTTCACCATCGGTTATGAAGCAACCACCACGGGTGAGTTCATTGCGGCGCTACAGGGCGCCGGCGTCAAGCGGGTGATCGACGTGCGGGCGGTTGCCAATTCACGCCGGCCGGGCTTTTCGAAGACGCCGCTGCGCAACGCCCTTGCCGAGGCCGGGATCGAATATGTGCATCTGCGCGCGCTGGGCACGCCGGCGGCGGGGCGCGAGGCGGCGCGCAAGGGGCGGCACGAGGACTTGAAGCGCATCTACGCCGGCCAGCTCGAGCTTCCCGAGGCGATCGCGGCGGGCGCGCAAATGGTCGAGCTGGCGCGGGAAAAACCGAGCGCCTTGCTGTGCTACGAGCGCGACCCCGCCGGGTGCCACCGGACGCTGTTGTTGGCCGCCGTCGCGCCGCACGCCGAGGTGGTCGACCTGTTCGCCTGACCGACGATCAGGCGGCGGGGTAAACCAGGCGCTCGGCCTGCTCCTTCGCCCCCGGAGTCATGTTGGCGGGCTCCATTCGGGTGTTGCTCATGAGGTGCACCACCCGCCGTCCGCGCAACAGCGCATAATCGGCGATGATCCGGCGATGGCAGCGCCACCAGACGGCTTCCGAGCACATGATCGCGGTGCGCCGCTCGGCCGACAGGCGAAGCAGCTCGTCGAGCCCGGCCGCGAACTCGTCGGACAGGGCATGATCGGCGTAATTGTGGAAGCTGCGATTGCGCCAGTAGACGTTGACCTCGGGCGCGACGTCGTGGGCCCGGCCGCGGAGGCCGCCGAGCTCGGCAATGCGGTGATGGCGGACCTGGAACTGGGCGAGGGCGCCTGGCAGGTTCTCGAGGTTGTACTGGGGGTTGGTCCGCGACCGCGGGATCGACCGGACGTCGACGACCAGATCGACCTCGCCGAGCCGTAGGACGTCGACGAATTCCGGGATGGTTCGGGTCGAATGGCCGACGGTGAACAGCGGCGGGCCATTCTTCCCGGGATCCGGCTCAAGGGACAAGGCGGGGCGCCAGCTCCTAGGCCGGCGGCGCGGCTTCGCCGACCAGCAGCTCCTCGATGTCGGGGATCGGCCGGTCCGTCATTTCCTTGTTGAGGGTCAGGACGATGCGCTTCTCGACCTCCTTGTGCAGCTCCTTGCGAAGTACTCCGAGCGCCTTGGGCGGGGCGATGATCGCCAGCGCTTCGAAATCATTGCGCAGCGCGCGCTTCTTGAGCTGGTCGGCGGCCTCCTTCACCCAGATGTCTTCCTCCTGCTGGTGGTAATCGGTCTCCTCCATCGTGTCGCGGCCGATGCCGACGCGCGGCGACTGGGTGCCGGGCGAGTCGGTCTTCAGCTCGCTGTCCTTCGAATCCTCGCGTTTGTCGTGGGCTTCGGTGCGCAAGTCGATCTGCGCCTCGTCGCCGTGATTGCGCAGGAACAGCATCTTGCGGCCGTCCGCGACCAGAACCAGCGCATTGTGGGGAAGGGCCATGAGTTTCTCCTTGGTCGTTTCACCAAGGCGAACGCGGAGGCCCTTCGCGCCGTTCCGCTACTCGTCGCTCGGCTCGTCGCTCAATTCGCCGCTCCCGGCAGCAAGGTCCTCGCCAATGGTCGCGCCCTCGTCCGGCGCAAGCTCGTCGCCCGCCTCGGTTTCGATCTCGTCGTCGGTCTCCTCGATCCGGGCGACGCTGACGACTCGCTCGCCCTCGCCGACCCGGAAGATCGTCACGCCCTGGGTGTTGCGGCCCATGATCCGGATGTCGCCGACCGTGGTGCGGATCATCTTCGCCTGGTCGGTGACCAGCATCAGCTGCTCGCCGGGCTTGACCGGGAAGCTGGCGACGACCCGGCCGTTGCGCTCCGACGTGTCGATGTTGGTGATCCCCTGGCCGCCGCGGTTGGTGCGGCGATATTCGTAGGCCGACGAACGCTTGCCGTAGCCGTTCTCGGTGACGGTGAGGATGAACTGCTCCTTCTCGGCCATCTCGGCAAAGCGCTCAGCCGCAAGCGAGCATTCGACGTCCTCGCGCTCGCGCCACACCGGACATTTGAGATAGGCCTCGCGCTCCTCCTGCGACGTGCCGACGCGGTGAAGGATCGACATCGAGATCACCTCGTCGTCGCCGAGCAGCCGGACTCCCCGCACCCCGGTCGAGGTCCGGCCCTGGAACTCGCGCACGTCGGTTGACTGGAAGCGGATCGCCTTGCCGTTGCGGGTGGCGAGCAGCACGTCGTCGTCCTCGGTCAGGAGCTCCACTCCGATCAGCCGGTCGGTCGGGTCGCCGGGCTCTTCGCCTTCGGTCTCGCCGTCGCTGACTCCGAAGCGCATGGCGATCTTGCCGGCGGTGGGGACGTTGGTGAACGCGTCCATGCTGTTGCGGCGGACGGTGCCGTGGGCGGTCGCGAACATGATGTGCAGCCCGCCCCATTCGGACTCGTCCTCGGGCAGCGGCAGCACGGTCGAAATCGTTTCTCCCTCGGCGAGCGGAAGCAGGTTGACCATCGGCCGGCCCTTGGCGTTCGGGCCGCCCTCGGGCAGCCGCCAGACCTTCATCCGGTAGACCCGGCCCAGGTTGGAGAAGAACAGCACCGGGTTGTGGGTCGAGGTGACGAACAGGTTGGTGACCGCGTCCTCGTCCTTGGTCGTCATTCCCGACCGGCCCTTGCCGCCGCGCTTCTGCTCGCGGAACACGGCCAGCGGAGTGCGCTTGATGTAGCCGGTCATGGTCACGGTCACGACCATGTCCTCATGCTCGATCAGATCCTCGTCCTCGATGCCGTCGGCGGCGGCCGCCAGCTCGCTCATCCGCGGAGTCGAGAATTCTGAGTCGACCTCGTCGAACTCCTCGCGCATCACCTCGTAGAGGCGGGCCCGGTTGGCGAGGATTTCGAGCAATTCGCCGATCGAGGCGGCCAGAGTCTCGAGCTCCTTGCCGATCTCGTCCCGGCCGAGCGCCGTCAGCCGGTGGAGGCGAAGCTCGAGGATCGCTTTGACCTGGGCTTCGGACAAGCGATAGCTCTCGCCGGCCTTTTGCGGCTCGACCGCTTCGACCAGCGCGATGTAGGGCCGGATCTGCTCGCCCGGCCATTTGCGGTCGAGGAGCTTTTCGCGCGCTTCGGCCGGGCTCGCCGAGCCGCGGATCAGCTTGACCACCTCGTCGAGATTGGTGACCGCGACGACCAGCCCAAGCAGGATGTGGGCGCGCTCGCGGGCTCGGGCGAGCTCGTGCTTCGAGCGCCGGGTGATGACTTCCTCGCGGAAGCGGACAAAGCTCTCGATGAAATCGCGCAGGGTCAGCGTTTCCGGGCGGCCGCCGCGGATCGCGAGCATGTTCGCCGGGAATGACGATTGCGCGGGCGTGTGGCGCCACAATTGGTTGAGAACGACCTCGGGAGTCGCATCGCGCTTCAATTCGATGACGATCCGCACGCCGTCGCGGTTGGATTCGTCGCGGATGTCGCTGACGCCCTCGATGCGCTTGTCCTTGGCGGCTTCGGCGATCTTTTCGACGAGGCCGTTCTTGCCGACCTGGAACGGGATTTGGGTGAGGACGATCGACACTCGGTCGCCGCGGCCTTCCTCGACCTTGTGGCGCGAGCGCAGCAGGATCGAGCCGCGGCCGGTGGTGTAGGCGCTGCGGATGCCGCTCAGTCCGAGGATCAGCGCTCCGGTCGGGAAGTCCGGGCCCTTCACATGCTCCATCAAGCCTTCGGAGCTGATCGCCGGGTCGTCGATGTAGGCACGGCACGCGGCCAGCACCTCGCCCAGATTGTGCGGCGGGATGTTGGTCGCCATCCCGACCGCGATTCCGCCGGCGCCGTTGACGAGGATGTTCGGGAAGCGCGCCGGAAGGACCTGCGGCTCGGTCTCGTTGGCGTCGTAATTGGGCTGGAAGTTGACGGTGTCCTTGTCGAGGTCGCCGAGGAGGAAATTGGCGACCCGGGCGAGCCGCGCCTCGGTGTAGCGCATCGCCGCGGGCGGATCGGGGTCCATCGAGCCGAAATTGCCCTGGCCGTCGATCAGCGGCACCCGCATCGACCAGCTCTGGGTCATTCGCGCCAGCGCGTCGTAGATCGCCGTGTCGCCGTGCGGATGGTACTTGCCGATGACGTCGCCGACGATTCGCGCCGACTTGCGGTAGCCCCGGTTGTAGGTGAAGCCGTTCTCGTAGGCGGAGTAGAGAATCCGGCGGTGGACCGGCTTCAGGCCGTCGCGGACGTCGGGAAGCGCCCGGCTGACGATGACGCTCATCGCATAGTCGAGGTAGCTGGTCTTCATCTCCTCGACGATGGAGATCGGGGCGATGTCGCTATCGCCGCCTGCGCCGCCTCCGCCGCCTCCGGGGCCGCCGCTGCTGCTGTCGTCGCGGTCCTCGACCGGCGGTTCGGTGGCCAAGTGCTGTCTATCCTGAGCTAGAGATTACCGTACAGGGTCTGGATGCGCCGTTCGGGACGCGCCCCACCGTCCATCGACTAGCCGATCAAAACCGCGAGCGCCACCCCGCGCGCGCGGGCACGCGCAGGCACGCGCACGAAGGGCAATCGCCCGGTTCGGCGCGGGACTCAGCTTCCCCACACCGCCATTTGCGGGAATCTGTGCGTGCCGCTTTGCTGCCGAGGCGGCAAGGCTTATGGGGCGCCTGCCAAGGGCGGGAGCCGCGGCGGGAGCCGATCCGGGCGGACAGGAGAAATTGATGAAGTCGACGCTGACCAACGCTCCGCTGGCACTGGCTGCAGCCGCGCTCGCCGGCGCCCCGGCAAGCGCCCAGTACAACGCCCCGCCGCCGCCGCGACAGGAGATCCCGGCGGCCGCGCAAAGCCCGGGGCCCGAGCGCACCATCGACATCTCCCGGCAAGCCGCAAAGGCGTTGCAGGAGCTTCAGGCGGCCGTCGAATCGAACGACGTGGCCAATATTCCGGCCCGGCTCGCGGCTGCCCAGGCCGTCGCTCGGACCGCCGACGAAAAATATTTCGTCGCCCGAATGCAGCTCAAGGCCGCCACTCAATCGAAAGACCAGGCCGCCATCGCCGCCGCGATCGAGGCGATGCTCGCTTCGGGCGGACTCGAGCCGGCCAAGATCACTGCCTTCACCCGCGAGCTTGGCAATATCCATTTCAAGAACAAGGACTATTCGAAAGCGGCCGCCGCATTCGAGCGCGTTCTGGCGGGGGAGCCCAACAATGCCGACGCACTGGCCCTGCTCGCCGAGACGAAGAACTCGCAAGGCCAGGCAAGCCAGGCCGCGGGCCTCATGCAGCGCGCCATCAGCGCCAAGTCCGCGGGCGGTCAGAAAGCCGAGGAGAATTGGTACAAGCGCGCGATCGCGATCGCCTACCAGGCGCAGCTTCCAAGCGCGATGGAGCTCAGCCGGCAGTGGGTCGCGGCCTATCCGTCGCCGGCCAGCTGGCGCGATGCGCTGAGGATCTACCGAAAGCTCGCGAAACCCGACGAGCTGACGACTCTTGACACTCTGCGGCTCGCCCGGGCCACCGGGGCCCTGGAGGGCGATGCCGACTTCCACGTCTACGCGTTCACCGCCGCCGAGAACGCGGCGGCGGGCGAGGCGAGGGCGGTGGTCGATGAGGCGGTCGCGGCCAGGCAGATCGATCCCGGCAAGCCGCTTTTCAAGGATATCATCGCCACTCTTCGCGCCGACCGGTCGATGACCCGTGAATCCTTGCCGGAACTGACCAGGAACGCCCTCGCGGACCCGGCGGCGAGGCTGGCGGTCCGGACTGGAGATGCGCTGTACGGCTACGGCGAATATGCAAAAGCGGCCGAGCTTTACCGAGCGGCGCTGAGCAAGTCCGGCGCCGACACGAGCCTGATCAATCTCCACCTTGGAATGGCGCTCGCCCGCGCGGGCGACAAGGCCGGCGCGACCGCGGCGCTCAACGCGGTCACGGGACCGCGGGCCGAGCTTGCCAAATATTGGCTCGTCTACGTTGCGGCGCGTACCTAGCAAGCAGGCGTAACCGCACAGACTATTGGTGATCTGGGGCGTTGGCCGGCGCTCCAGAAACCCGCCGTGCGACCTTCCAAACTCCTGTCCCATTTCGGGATGGTTAAGAGCCGCCTCGTTACGCGCCCGCGCACGTCGGATAGAGCAAGCCGCCATGCCGACCTTGAGGATGCGGAACTAGCCGGTGCGCTTCGACGATCGCCTGATGACGGTGCTGGACCAGCCGGCCACCGATCCGCACGATCGGGCGGTGCGGTGGCGCCAACTCGTCGACCTCGTCGCACGCGCCGGCGGCCAGGCCGACAACCCGCTGGTCGAACAGGCGCTGCACCTGATCCGGTCCGACCGGCCGCTGGTGGACGATTCGCTTCGGGCGGCTGCGGCGCGGGCCGTCGCCGCGCTGCCGCTGCCTTATGAGCTGGTGGCGCTGTTCGCATCCGACACGATGGCGGTTTCGGCCCCGATCCTCGCCGCCGCCCGGCTCGAGCGCGACGACTGGCAGAGGCTCTTGACGCTGGCCGACGAAGAGACCCGCCGGTTCATCCTGACGCTTCATCCCGACCTGCCGCTTCCGCAGCCCGCGGCCGAGCGCGCACCCGCCGGGTCATATGTTGAACCACCCGAGGAGCCGCATGTGGAGCCTGCACCCGAGGAGCCACATGTCGAACCGGCCGAGGCCCCGCAGGTCCCGTCGATCAGTGACGTCGTCGCCCGCATCGAGCGGCTTCGGCGGGGGCGGGCGCAGGCTGCGGCCGGCGCAGATGAGGCCGCGGCCGCCGCGGCCGGCGCTCCGACCTTGTTTCGCTGGGAGTGCGGACCGTCGGGCGAGATCATCTGGGTCGAGGGCGCGCCGCGCGGCCCGCTGATCGGCCGCTCGATCGGCCGCGCCGAGGAAGGCGAAGGCGTCGAGCAGGAAGTCGAGCGCGCATTCGCGATGCGCTCGCCGTTCCGCGACGCGCGCTTCTCGCTCCCGGGCGAAGGCACCTTGGCCGGAGAATGGAAGATCAGCGGAGTCCCGGCCTTCGAGCCCGCCAACGGCCGATTTGCCGGCTATCGCGGGATCGCGCTTCGCGAGGCCGGCGCAGCGCTCGACCCGGCCCGCTACGGCCAGTCGGGGCTGCTCACCGACCCCAATTCGCTGCGCGAGCTGGTCCACGAGATCAAGACTCCGCTCAACGCGATCATCGGCTTTGCCGAGATCATCGACGCCCAGCTCCTCGGGCCGGCCGATCGCCGTTACCGAACCCGGGCCGCCGAAATCGTCGCCCAAGCGAGGCTGCTCCTGTCGGCGATCGACGACCTCGACTTCGCCGCCAAGCTGCAGTCCGACCGCAACCGGCCGGGAAGCGGGACCGATCTCGCCATGCTGCTCGAGCAGATCGGGGCGGGGATGCGCCAGGGCGCATCGAGCGACGCTCCGCAGCTCGAGCTGTCGATCGAGACCCGCAGGCGCCGTTGCGCGCTCGAGCCCGCGCTCGCCGAGCGGCTCATCACCCGCTTCTGCACCGCGCTGCTCAGCGCTGCGGCCGACGGCAAGCAGGTTGCCGTCCATCTCGACAACAGCAATGGCCGCTGCCTGCTGTGGGTCCGGCCGCCGCCGGGACTCGACTCATCGAACGGCGATCCGGCCAGCGGCGGCTTCAGCCTGCGGTTGGTGCGCGGCCTGGCGCGGATCGCCGGCGGTAATTTGACGATCACCAAGGCGCGGATCACGCTTGCTCTGCCGGAGCTGTAACTTGCGGCGTCACTTGCGGGCCTGTGACTTGCGCTGGGGCCTCGCGCACCGCTAATCGGTTGGAAGCCGGGCAGGGCCTGTAGCTCAACGGTAGAGCCGGCCGCTCATAACGGCTTGGTTGGGGGTTCGATTCCCTCCGGGCCCACCGCTCGCGCTGAGCACGATTAGCGCGAGCCAATCGTGACTACAGCAAGAGCCGGCCGACGACCGGCGCCAAGCCGGATCGATCGACGTCACGGGATTTACTCCCGTGACGGCCCGTCCAACCGCTGCTAACTGGCCGACGCGTCGGGGAGTGGCGCAGCCTGGTAGCGCATCTGCTTTGGGAGCAGAGGGTCGCAGGTTCGAATCCTGTCTCCCCGACCATCCGCCGAGGAGCTGAACAGCCCTAATTCAAATTGGCCGTTTAGTTGGAATTGGCTGGCGCGTTGCGATCGACGTCGACGTCGACGTCGACATCGACGTCGCCGACCTCGTTCTGGACCTTGTCGCCGGTCCGCTCGACGTCGTTGGCGATGTCGCCGCCGATGTCCTGGGCGGTGTTGGCGGCGTCCGCGGCGGCATTCTCGGCGAGATCCTGGTTGTAGGCGACCGTCATCGAATCGTTGGCGTCGTCGGTGCTCACCTGGCACGCGCCGAGCAGAAGGGCGGGGAGGATGATTGCAGCACGCATCGGCTTTCTCCTTGGCTGGCTGTCAACGCCGCGGACGGCGTTTCAGGCCTCGTGCCTAGCTTCTCGCCGAGCTTACAGCAATCGCATCTGAGCGCCCTCGGGCGGGCGGAACAGGTCGCGGCGGAGCTCGAACTTGGCCTGGCCGAGGCCGTATTTCCTCGCGGCGATTTCGAAACGCGTTGCAAGCAGCTCCGCCCACGGCCCTTGGCCGCGCATCCGGCTGAAGAAATTGGGGTCGTTGTCGCGGCCGCCGCGCATCGAATTGATCGTCGCCATCACTTTCGCCGCCCGGTCCGGGTAATGCTCGTCGAGCCAGGCGCGGAACAAGGGCGCGACCTCGTGCGGCAAGCGCACCGGCAGATAGAATCCGCCGCTCGCTCCGGCCGTGACCGCGGCCTCGACGATCGCCTCGAGCTCGTGGTCGGTGATCTGCGGCACCACCGGAGCGATTGCGACGCTGCACGGGACTCCGGCCGAGTTCAGCTGGCGAACGGCCTCGAGCCGCTTGCGGGCGCTCGGCGCGCGCGGCTCCAGGGTTCGCGCGATGCTGGGGTCGAGCGACGTCACCGACAGCGCCACCGCCACGATTCCGAGCTCGGCCGCGGGCTTCAGCAGGTCGAGGTCGCGCAGCACCCGGTCCGACTTGGTGGTGATGGTGAACGGGTGGCGGGTCTCAAGCAGCACCTCGATCACCGAGCGCGTCACCCGCCAGCGCTCCTCGATCGGCTGGTAGGGGTCGGTGTTGGTGCCCATCGCGATCGGCGCGCACTTGTAGCCGGGCCGCGACAGCGCCGAGTGGAGCAGTTGCGCCGCGTTCGGCTTGACGAACAGGCGCGATTCGAAGTCGACTCCGGGCGACAGGTCGTGGAACGCGTGCGTCGGCCGGGCGAAGCAGTAGATGCAGCCGTGCTCGCAGCCGCGGTACGCGTTGATCGACCGGTCGAAGCCGACGTCGGGGGAGCTGTTGCGCGTGAGGATCGACTTGGGGCGTTCGATGGTCACGGTCGTCCGCCGCCTGGGGACGCCGTCGAGCGCCTCGACCGTGTCGAGCCAGTCGCCATCGATCGCGCGCTCCTTCAGGTTGAAGCGCGTGGGGGCGGCATTGCGCGTTGCTCCGCGCCCGCGGGTCGACTCAACCGGCATTCCGTGAAGGTACGCCGACTGCAGAACATATAAGAACAAAGGCTAGCCCGGATCGGCTAGCGGGCCCTGGTTTCCGTCAGAATATGAGGACCAGGATGATGATCAACAGGATCAGGCCGCCAATTCCAATATACATAGGTCACTCCTCCGTTATGGTTATTAAGCGACCTTGAAGGCGTTCAGTTCCCGCCGACGGACTGGGTAAAATCGGTGCGGCCGGTGGGGAAGGCGGGCCAGCTGTGCTCGACCATCGATTTGAGCGTCGGCGCGTCGGCTCCGGCGATCCCCTGATAGACCCACATGTTGCGGAACACCGCCGGCACATAAAAACGGGTTTCCCAATAGGGGATGCTCTCGATCCACAGCAAAGGATCGCCGCGGTCGGGAATCCAGGCCCAGCGGGCGACCGGAGTCGGGCCGGCGTTGTAGGCTGCCATGATGCGCGGTAACTGGCCGCCGGTCGCCGACGAGCGCCGCATCTGCTCGATGAAGCTCTGCCCGAACTCGAGATTGAAGCCGGGGTCGGTCAGGCTGGCCCGCGAGTAAGGCAGGTTTCGCGCCCGCGCCATATCCTGAGCGGTGCCTGGCCGGACCTGCATCAGCCCGACCGCGTCGGCGGGGCTGACCGCGTCGGCTCGGAAGGTCGATTCCTGGATGACGTGGGCGAAGGCCAGCGCCGGATCGACCCGCCAGCCGGTGATCGGCGCCCAGCGCGGCACCGGATAGCGATCGCGCGGATCCGAAACCGCGCCCGGCTGGCCGTTGTGAGCGAGCCAGAACTGGGCGCCGGCGAGATCGAGCCGCTTGGCGAACTCGATCAGGCCGTGATGCTCGGCCGGGCGGCCGATCCGGGCCTGGTGGCGAAGCAGGTCCTCGGCCAGCCAGCGCTCGCCGATGGCGACCAGCTCGAGCGCCCGGCGGACGTTCGGCAGAGTCTCGACGACGGCCGAGTGACTGCGCGGATTGGGCGGCAGGCGCGTGTCGAGGCCCAGTGCCTCGCGGGCGATCAGCCCGTAGAAGCTTTCGGTCGACCGCGCCGCCGCCTTGAGCAGTGGAGCGACGGACGGGGGCCGTCGGCATGCCTGCTCCGAGCGCGCCGCCCAGTAATAGCCGCCGGCGCCGAGCTCGCGCTCGCGCGAAGTCCCGGCGACCTCGCGGAACGCGCGCGAGGCGGCTTCGCAATCGTTGAGACGCCATGACGCCAGTCCCGAGACCCACGCCGAATGGGCGGCCCAGTCGCCGCTCGCTCCGTGGCGCCACGAATCGGCGACCCGGCGGGCGTCGACGTCGCGGCCGAGCTGGTAATAGGCCCAGGCGATCCGCTGCCCGGCTTCGGCGCGGGCCTGGACCGACAGCAGCGGCGCCGTCTGGAGAAGCAGCGCCTCGGCCTCGGGGGCCGAGTTGACCTTGAGCAGGGGCTCGAGCGCGGTGCGCAGCTGGTCGGCGGCCGGCTCGCCCTGGACCGGCCGAGCGCGCGAGCGCCGGGGCGCTGAGCCGAGCCACGCCAGCGGCCGTTTCGGGATCACCATCGGGCTGTTGGTTGCACCGCGACTCAGCGCCATCCGAGCGAGCTGCTCGGCCTGCGGAAGATCGGGAGCTTCGGCAAGCAGCGCCTGAAGCCGCCCCAGATCGACCGTCGGCGAGCCCTTGGCGGTGTACAGCTGCGCTCTGGCGACCGGCGACAGGACATGGCTGGGAAGCAAAGCGATGCCGGCCTCGGCCGCGCGCCAATTGCCGCCGCGGATCGCAGCGAACACTCCGCGCCAGTCGAGCGGAACCTGGATGGGCGGAAGCGCCGGTGCGACGATGGCCGGGGGAGCGACAGCTTGCGGCGGCGGACTGACGGTCGGCGCCGGCGCAGGAGCGCTGGGCGGCGGCGTTTCCGGGACCGGCGCCAGCGGGTCCTGGCCCCAGGCGGGCGAAGCGCACAGCAGCGCTGCAAGAGCGAACAGACCGGGTTTCAAGCCTCTTCCTCCATCAGCAGCAACAGGTCCCGCCAGGCGAGCGCCTTGTCCGAAGGCCGGTTCATCAGGAACCGCGGATGGAAGGTCGCTAGCGTACGCACCCCTTCTATTTTGTGAACATGGCCGCGCGCTGCGGCGAGCGGCTTGCCGAGCAGCGCCCGGGCCGGAGCGTCGCCCAGCAGAAGCAGGCGCTTGGGCTTGGCGAGAGCGATATGCTGGCGGGCGATGTCCGCGCATTCGGCAAGCTCGCCGGCGTTCATCCTGGCGCCCGGCGAGTGGAAGCAGGACAGGCTGGCGCTGTACGCATCCTCGGCTCGGATCCCGATCGCGGCCAGCATCCTGGTCATCAACAGCCACGCCTCGCCGCCGATCGGCCTGCCTTCGGCCGCGTCCTCCGGCCCCGGCATTTCGGCGATCAGCATGACCGGAGCCGCTTCCGGCCCTTGCGGCAGGACCCGCTTGGTGCCCAGGCTTCCGAGCGGCAGCGAAGGCGCGGTTCCGAGCCAGTCGCGGAACAGGTGGAGAGTCTCCAGCGCCTGGCTGACGGCTTGGGGCGACGGCTCGCGCACGTTGGACGGTTCGGCCTTGCGCTCCAGCCAGTTGCGCGGGCTTTCCGCGACGGCGACGTCGACTCCGGCTTCCAGCCACCAACCAAGCGCGCTCGCGGCCTCGGCCGCACCGATCCGATCCTGGTCCCCACCCATCGCCGGCGACCCTCCCGGCCATTGACGGCGCGGTCAAGGAATTGGCAGTGCACATGAGTCGAGTTGTGCCGCGACCGCGACGAGACGCACCAGCGCCAGAGCGCGGGGACGAGAGGAGCCGATGACCCAGCGGGAATCAATGCCGTACGACATCGTCGTGGTCGGGGCCGGCCCGGCGGGGCTGACGGCGGCGATCCGGCTGAAGCAGCTGGCGGCCGAGGCGGGGCGCGATCTTTCGGTCTGCGTGCTCGAGAAAGGCAGCGAGGTCGGGGCGCACATCCTGTCCGGCGCGGTCCTCGACCCCAAAGGCCTCGACGAGCTGATCCCGGACTGGAAGGCCAAAGGCGCGCCGCTGACCGTTCCGGTGACCGAGAATCATCACTGGGTGCTGACCAGCAAGGGCAAATGGCGGATGCCCGAGTGGATGCTGCCGCCGTTCATGCACAACAAGGGCACCTACACGCTGAGCCTCGGCAATTTCTGCCGCTGGCTGGCCGGCCAGGCCGAGGAAGCGGGGGTCGAGATCTTCCCCGGCTTCGCGGCGGCGGAAATCCTGTTCCACGACGACGGCTCGGTGAAGGGGGTCGCGACCGGCGACATGGGGGTCGCCCGCGACGGCAGCCACCGTCCCGACTACCAGCCGGGGATCGAGCTCCACGCCCGCTACACCTTCTTCGCGGAAGGGGCGCGCGGCCATTTGACCAAGCGGCTGACCGAGATCTTCGACCTGCGCAAGGACAGCGGACCGCAGGTTTTCGGCATAGGAATCAAGGAATTGTGGGATATTCCTGCCGACAAGCATAAGCCCGGACGAGTGGTCCACAGCCAAGGCTGGCCGCTCGAGGACGCGTGGGGCGGCGGCTTCCTCTATCACCAGGAGAACCACCAGGTCGCCCTCGGCTTCGTGATCGCGCTCGATTACCAAAACCCGTATTTGTCGCCGTTCGACGAGTTCCAGCGGTGGAAGACCCATCCGGCGATCCGAGCCGAAATCGAGGGCGGCAAACGCGTGTCCTACGGCGCCCGGGCGATCAACGAGGGCGGCTGGCAGTCGATTCCCGAGCTGGTGTTTCCGGGCGGCGCGCTGGTCGGCTGCTCGGCCGGCTTCGTCAACGTGCCGCGGATCAAGGGCACCCACACGGCGATGAAGTCGGCGATGCTCGCCGCCGAGGCCGCGTTCGAGGCGATTTGCGCCGATCGGAGCGGTGACCGGCTAGACGCCTATCCCAAAGCGCTGCGCTCGAGCTGGGTCGACAAGGAGCTGCGCATGGTCCGCAACGCCCAGCCGGCGGTGGCGCGCTGGGGCGGCCTTCTCGGAACGGTTTACGCCGGCTTCGACATGTGGCTCGGCCAGCTGGGAATCGGCGTTCCCTGGACCCTCAGCCACCATGCCGACCACACCCGCCTCAAGCGCAAGGAGCATGCATCGCCGATCGCCTATCCCAAGCCCGACGGGGTGCTGACCTTCGACCTGCTGTCGTCGGTGTTCATCTCCAACACCAACCATGAGGAAAACCAGCCGGTTCATCTGACGCTCAAGGACGCCGACATACCGACCGCGATCAATCTTCCGGTCTATGCCGGCCCCGAGCAGCGTTACTGCCCGGCGAGCGTTTATGAATTTGTCGAAGATGACGGCGGCGAGATGCGGCTGCAGATCAACGCCCAGAATTGCGTGCACTGCAAGACCTGCGACATCAAGGACCCGACGCAGAACATCAACTGGGTGACACCCGAGGGCGGAGGAGGCCCCAACTATCCCAACATGTAAATCGATCGCGAGGTCACTGACGACGTCGATGATTGGAGCAGCGGCTCTGGTCGCGGCGCCGGCCTCGGCTCGCAATCCCGCGACCGACAACCCGGCGTGGACCTACGTCCAGGCGCGCGCCGCGGCGATGAGCGGCGATCACCGGCGCTCGGCCGAGCTGCTCGCGGCGCTGGCCGAGATGACCGCCGACGACACGACCATCAACCGCAAGGCGCTGGCCGAGGCGATCAGCGCCGGCAACATGCCGCTCGCGCTGCGCCTCGCGCGCAGGCTGCCGCTCGCCAAGCTGCCGGTGGACGGGCGCATGCTGCTGGTCGCGGACGAGCTGAAGCGCGGCCGTTCCGACCTGGCGATCGGGCTCCTTTCGGGGCCGCTGGCGGATGGCAGCCTGTCCTTCTTCTCGCCGCTGCTCACCGCCTGGAACTCGGCCGAGCGCCGGGACTTGGCGGGGGCGCTCGCGGTCCTCGAAAAGATCCCGCCGAGCGCGCTGCTGGGCCCGTTCCGCGACGAGAATATCGCCTTCATCCTGCTCAAATTCCGCCGCGCCGCGGACGCCGAACCTTATGCCTTGAAGGCGCTCGCCGCCGCCGGGCCCCGCGAGACTCGGCTGAGGCTGGCCCTGGCCGACGGCTTCCTCGCCGCCGGCGACCGCAAGCGCGCCCTGGCAATGGTGCGCGAAATGGGCACCGAGACCGGAGTCGCGAAACGGCGGATCGAAGCCGGCAAGCGGACCGGCTCGACGATCGACGAGCCGGCCAAGGCCTATGCCGAGCTGCTGCTCGGCATGGCCGTCGACCTCAACCGGCTCGACAATCGCTCGCTGCCGATCGCAATGGTCCAGGTCGCGCGCTACGCCGATCCCGGCAACGCCGCCGGGGCGGTGCTGCTCGCTCTGCTGCTCGACGGCAGAGGGCGGGCGGCGGAGGCGCTCCAGGTGCTCGACTCGGTTCCGGCATCCGATCCGCTCGCCGCTCAGGCGCAGGACACCGCGGCGAGGATCCTGATCGACGAAAAACGCTTCGACGAGGCGTTTCGCCTGGCCCGTTCGCAGGCGTCCGCTTCCGATGCAACCGTCAGCGACCTTGCCCGGCTCGGCGACGTCTACGCCGGGATGAAGCGCTACAACGAGGCCGCCGACGCCTACGGGCGGGCGGTCAACCTGGCTCGGGCGCAGGGGCTGCAGTCCGAGCTCTGGCCGCTCTATCTGCTGCAGGCGAGCGCGCTCGAGGACGCCGACCGCTGGCCCGAGACCAAGCAGGCGCTGCACTCGGCGATGGCGCTTGCGCCCGACCAGCCGCTGATCCTCAATTTCCTCGGCTATGCGAAGCTCGAGCGCGGCGAGGACCTCGACGCGGCCGAGGCGATGATCCGCAAGGCGAGCGCGCTTGCCCCGGACGATGCGTCGATCACCGACTCGCTCGGCTGGGCGCTGTACAAGCGCGGTCGCTACGCCGACGCGATCGAGGCTCTGCAGCGAGCCGCCGCCAAGGACCCGGGGCAGCCCGAGATCCACGAGCACCTCGGCGACGCGCTCTATGCGAGCGGCCGGCGGTACGAGGCGCGCTTCGCGTGGAACGCCGCCTTGCTCACGGCCGAGGAGGATATCGCCGCCCGGGTCCGAGCAAAACTCGACACAGGGCTGACCCCGGCGACCGCCGCGCCTTGAGCGGGGCACCGTGAACGAGGGAGGCGAGCCGCGCTGGCGGGAAATCGCTCCGGCCAAGATCAATCTCGCGCTCCATGTCCGGGGCAAGCTCCCGGACGGCCGCCATGCCATCGAGACCCTGTTCGCTTTCTGCATCGACGGCGACCGGCTGACGGCCGAGGAGGCCGGCGAGCTCGAGCTGACCATCGACGGGCCGTTCGCCGCCCCGCTGTTCGACAGCGAGGACGAGAATCTCGTCATTCGAGCCGCGCTCGAACTGTCCAGCCAGGCGCGGGTCGAATGCAAGGCCAAGCTCGGGCTGGAAAAGAGACTGCCGGTCGCCGCGGGGCTCGGCGGCGGCTCGGCGGACGCGGCAGCGGCGCTGCGATTGCTGACGGCGATGTGGGGGGTCGATCCGGCGCACGCGGCGGCGGTTGCTCCCAGGCTTGGCGCGGACGTGCCGGCCTGCCTGCTCAGCATGACCTGCCGCGGCGACGGTGCGGGGGACCAGCTGCGTCTCGTCGATGACCCGTCGATCGCGGGGGCTCCGCTGTTGCTCGTCCACCCCGGCGTCGGATTGTCGACCCGCGACGTGTTCCAGCGCTGGGACGGAGTCGACCGCGGGCCGCTGGGCGACTGGCGCGATGGCCGCAACGACCTCGAGGCGCCGGCGATCACGCTGGTGCCTCAGATTGCCGAGGTGCTCGACTGGCTTCGCGGCCAGCCCGGAGCTCAATTCGGGCGCATGTCGGGCAGCGGGGCCGCTTGCTTCGCCCTGTTCGCCAGCGACGCCGAGCGCGACCGGGCTGCCGCGGCCGTTCCCGAGCAGTGGTGGCGCCTCGCGACCAGCCTGCGCTAAGGGGTCGGCCGTGACCGCCGGGCGCCCGATCCTGACCGCATCCGCAATCGCCGCCGCCGAGCAGCAAGCGATCGACGCCGGCACTGCGGTGGAGCAGTTGATGGAGCGCGCCGGTGCGGCGCTCGCCGAGGCCGCTTTGCGATTTGCCGGACCGCGGCCGACGCTGGTGCTCGCGGGCCCCGGCAACAACGGCGGCGATGGCTATGTCGCCGCCCGGCATCTCGCCGCGCGCGGGGTGCCGGTGCGCATTGCGGCGCTCGCCGAGCCCCGCACCGAAGCGGCGAAAGCCGCCCGCCATTCGCACTGGCAGGGAAGGGTCGAGCAATTGGGCTCGAGCACCGAGCCGGCGCCGCTGCTGATCGATGCGCTGTTCGGGACCGGGCTGAAGCGCGGGCTGGAAGATTCTGTAACTGAACAGCTTTCGCGCCTTTGCGGCGCCGCCGTGGCGAGCGTCGCCTGCGACGTTCCGAGCGGGATCGACAGCGATTCCGGAGCCGAGCTCAGCGCCGTCCCGGATTTCGGCCTGACGGTCACCTTCGGCGCCTTGAAGCCCGCGCACCGGCTGATGCCGGCGATGCGGCGCTGCGGGCGGGTGGTGCTGGCGGACATCGGCATCGCGGCGGCCGGCGACTGGCACGAGATCGCTCCGCCCCAACTGCCGGCGCTCGATCCGCTCGGTCACAAATACGACCGGGGCCTCGTTCACGCGCTCGCCGGGACGATGCCGGGCGCGATCGCGCTCGCGGTGACCGCGGCAGCGCGTTCGGGGGCGGGTTATGTCCGGGTCAGCACGTCCCGCCCGATCGAGGGGATTCCGTCCGCCGTCGTCCAGCTCGAGACCGCCGAGGTCAACGACCCGCGGATCGGCTGCCTGCTAGTCGGTCCGGGCATGGGCGACATCCCGCAACTGCTGACCCTGGTGCTGACCAGCAAGGCACCCAAGGTGATCGACGCCGATGGTATTACCTTGCTCGGCGATCCCGAGCGGCTGCGCGGCCAGGATGCAATCATTACGCCGCATTCGGGCGAGTTCGAGCGGCTGTTCGGCAAGCTCGAGGGCAGCAAGGCCGACCAGGCGGCCGAAGCGGCGCGGCGCAGCGGCGCGGTGGTGGTCTACAAGGGGCCCGACACCGTGGTCGCCTCGCCCGACGGGCGGCTCGGGTTCGCCCCGCCGGCTCCGGCCTGGCTGGCCACGGCGGGCACCGGCGACGTGCTCGCCGGAATCATCGCGGCGATGCGGGCGAGAGGGCTGGACGCGTTCGAGGGCGCCTCCGCAGCGGTGTGGATTCACGGCCGCTCGGCGCAGATCGCCGGCCCGGAGATGATCGCCGACGACCTGGCTGCCGCCATCCCGGCGGCGCTGTGAGCGAGGCCATCGTGCGCATCGCCGCGCGCGGCGATGGAGTCTCGGAAAGCGGCCGCCACGTGCCATTCGCGCTTCCCGGCGACCGGCTCCTGGACGACGGCAGGATCGAGCCCGGCCCGCACCGCCAGGTGCCGCCGTGCCGTCACTTTCCGGAATGCGGCGGCTGCCAGCTGCAGCACGCCGACGACGACGCCTATCGGGGCTATCTGGTGTCGCGGGTCGAGGGCGCTCTCGCCCAGCACGGCCTCGCCACCGAGATCCGCGAGCCGCATCTGTCGCCGCCCAACAGCCGCCGCCGGGCCAGCCTGCGGGCGCTGAGGCTCGGAAAGGGAGCCGTGCTGGGCTTCAACGCCGAGCGCTCGCACCAGATCGTCGACATGCACGAGTGCCACATCCTGCGGCCCGAATTGTTCGCACTGGTCGCGCCGTTGCGCGCGCTGCTCGGCGATCTGCTGAAGCCGCGGCAGACCGGCGAGGCGCAGCTGGCGCTGACCGACCAGGGCGTCGACGTCGGGCTCAAGGGCGTCGAGGCGGCGGGTCTCGAAGCGATCGAGCGGCTGACGGATTTCTGCGCCCGGCACCGGCTGGCAAGGATGAGCCTCGACCAGGGACTGGGGCCGGAAACCTTCTACGAGCCGGTGCCGGTGACCGTGACCCTGTCGGGGACGCCGGTGCCATTCCCGACCGGCGCCTTCCTCCAGGCGACCGAGGACGGGGAAGCGGCGCTGGTCGCCGCCGTGCGGGAGGCGGCCGGACCGGCTCAGCGAACGGCCGACCTGTTCGCGGGGCTGGGCACCTTCGCCCTGTCGCTGCCCGGTCAGGTTTATGCGGCCGAAGCGTCGCGCGACTCGGTGCTGGCGCTCAAGCGGGCGGCGGGTACGTCCGGCAAGGCAATCGCGGCCGAGCACCGCGACCTCTATCGCCGTCCGCTCGATGCTTCGGAGCTGGCGAACTTCGAAGTAGTAGTGCTCGATCCGCCGCGCGCCGGCGCCGCCGAACAAATCGCCGCGCTGGCCTCGTCGCGCGTGCCTAGGATCGCTTACGTCAGCTGCAACCCGGCGACCTTCGCCCGCGACGCCAAGACGCTTGCTGGCGGCGGCTACGCACTCTCCTGGGTGCGGCCGGTCGGCCAGTTCCGCTGGTCAACCCATGTCGAATTGGCCGGCTGCTTCACCAGATAGAGGGCGATGACGATGGGGATCAGAGCCGGCCCCGGCAGATGGAGCACTCCGAAAGCGAACTGCAGCAGCTGAAGCCCCCAGGCGAGCAATGTCAGCAGGCGCCCCACGGGGTCCATCGGCATCAACAGCAGCATTCCGACGACCAGCGGCAGAGTGTCGTAGGACATCATGTAGGGAGTGCCGAAGGTCGCGCAGGCGAGGAAGATCGCGTTGGCTCGAAGATCGTCGGCGCGCGGGCGGCGTGAGAAGGTCCGCCACACCAGCGCCACCGCGAGTGCGGAAGCGACGGCCTGGACCACGCCCGCCGCAGCGACCGGAAGTCCCGCCGATCGAGCATTGATGAACGGCGTCGCCATCCACTGCTCGCTCAGATTCTCGGGATCGGTGAGGACCAGCGACTGGTTGGCGAGCCCTGCGCTGAAATAGGCGAGCCAGACCTCGACGCCCCAGGCCAGGGCGGTCAGCCCGGCCACCGCAAGCGCGGTCAGCGAGGCGACGAGAATCACCGTCCAGCTGCGTGTCGCGAGCAGGAGGATCGGGAAGAACAGCCCGATCTGCGGCTTGACGGTGAGGAGTCCGAGGATGAGGCCGGCGAGGAGCGGTCGCGACTCCCGCCAGCGCAGGACGGTCAGGATCGCGGCGGTCGCCAGATAATGGAACTGGCCGGAGACCAACCCGAAGATGGCCGCCGGAGCGAGCAGGAGCGGGAGCAGCAAGCGCGGATCCCGGGTCCACAGCCTCAGTGCGACGACAAAGGCGGCGATGCCGATGACGGTCCAGATCGCCAGCGCCACCAGGTAAGGCAGCGCCCCGAACGGCGCGGCCAGCAGCATCACGCTCGGCGGGTAGGACCACAGCTGGGGCGGGTAGCCGGGGCCGGTGACCGCATCGGCCGCCGCCCAGTAGGTCCGGAGGTCATAATATTGCCCCGGATTGGCCTCGAACGCCGCTCGGCCGTACATCCAGAAATTGAGGAAATCCCGGCCGATGACATGCTGCTTCGAGTCGCGCGGGAGCAGGTGCCCGAAATCCAGGGTCGAGACGTAGATCGCGCCGTAGGCGACGAACAGCAGCACCGCCGCCCAGTTCAGCAGCCGCAACCGCTCCGCCGATTGGCTCATCTCGGGCTAGATCAAGCCGCAGTCGTGGAGGACTCGAATCACGGCATGCACCGTGAGCGCGATCAGGCACAGCGAGGCGAGCATGAACAACGGCGTCCGGTACACCAGGCGGTTGACCGTCGCCTGGACGATGCTGTGGAGCACCCGAAAGCCGACGTAGCCCCACGCCAGCCAGTAATTGAGGCCCTCGCCCATACCCATCAGCGCAAGCGTGATGGCGATCGAGTAGAACAGCGTCGGCTGCTCCATCAAATGGTTGTAATTGTGCGACTTCCACTGGACCCGGTCGTCGACGACCCCGTCGAGCTGGCTTCCTCTCGCCCCCGGCGGCGCGCTCGACAATGTGATCCCGGCCTTTTGCATCGCCGGAAGCCGCACCGCGAGCATCCACAGGAACATCACGAGCGACCAGGCGACCAGCGCCACGACCGGAATCAGAATCGGGCTGTAGTCCATCATTCACCCCCTAGTTTGCCGCCGCGATTGTGCGTCACCAAGCGCCTGCGTGCAATGGCACCGCCGCGTTGCGCAGGCGCCGGGTTCGTGCTTTCTTCCCGCGCACGATTTCAGGGGGAGTCGAGTCATGCGACGCAGCACCTTGCTTGCAGCAGCGGCAGCCGTTTGGCTGGTTTCGGGCAGCGTGTCGGCCCAAGCTCCGGCATCGCAGGGCGAGGTCGCTTTCGCCAACAGTGGCGCGCCCGCCGCCCAGGCCTCTTTCCAGCGCGGCGTCGGCCTGCTCCACAACTTCCAGTACCCGCAGGCGGTCAAGGCCTTCCAGGAAGCGCAGCGAGCCGACCCGGGCTTCGCAATGGCCTATTGGGGCGAAGCGATGGCCGAGAATTATACGGTCTGGATGGAGCAGCACCCGGACAAAGCGCGCGCAGCGCTCGCCAAGCTGGGTCCCAACAGAGCGGCACGGCTGGCGAAAGCGAAAACCCCCCGCGAGCGCGGCTTCCTCGAAGCCGTCGAGGCGCTCTACGGCCAAGGCAGCAAGGAGCAGCGCGACTTTGCCTATTCGGCGCGGATGGAGCAGCTCTACCGGGCCTATCCCAGGGACGTCGACGCGGCGTCCTTTTACGCGCTGTCGCTGCTCGGGCTCGCCCACAAGGGCCGCCACTTCGGGCTTTACATGCGCTCCGCCGCGATCCTCGAAGAGCATTTCCCGGGCCACCGGCGGCACCCCGGCGTCGTCCATTATCTGATCCACAGCTACGACGACCCCGTGCATGCGCCGCTCGGCCTTCGCGCAGCGCGCCTTTACGGCGAGATCGCGCCCGGCTCGCACCATGCCCAGCACATGACCAGCCACATCTTCATCGCGCTGCCCGACTGGCCGGCGACGATCCAGGCGAACCGCAAGGCGATGGAGGTGGTGAACAGGGATCGCGCCGCCGAGGGGCGCAAACCTGGCGCGTGCGGCCATTATCTCGAATGGATGCACTACGCCCATTTCCAGGTCGACCAGGCGGACAAGGCGGCTCCAATCCTCGCGGCGTGTCGGACGCGGGCGGCGGCGGAGCTTGCCGGAGTCAAGGATCCCGGGCGGGGCAGCCCGACGCGCTCATATGCCACCATGCGCGCTCAGACGATCGTCGAGACGGGCGCTGCGCCGACCCCGGCGCTGGCGGTCGATCCGTCCCGCTTCCCGGCCCAGGAATTCGACCTCGCCTATGGCGACCTACTGCTCGTCCGCGGCAAGGCGGCGCCGCTCGCCACCGCGCGCGCGCGCCTCAAGGCAGCGGCCGCCAAGTCGCCGTTCGCCGGCATGCACCCGCTTGCAGCCAAGCGGCAGAACATCATCCTCGTGCAGGCCGACGGGCTGGACGCGCTCGCCGCGGGCCGGCGCGACGAGGGCCTGGCCGCGCTCAGAAAGGCGGCGGAGATCGAGCGGACGATGGAGGTGCCGTTCGGTCCGCCGATGGTCGAAAAACCGAGCTTCGAGCTGCTCGGCGACGAGCTCGCGGCGCTCGGCCGGCAAGCCGAGGCCGCCGAAGCCTATGCGGCGGCGCTCAAGCTGGCCCCGGGGCGCAAGCGGAGCCTCGCCGGCTACGCGCTTGCAAGCAAGGGGCGGCCGGACGGCGTCTCAACCGCCGCCGCCGGCACACACACGCATTAAGCAAACGCGCTTTAGTCGAACAGCTTGGCGAAGCGCCGCTTGGTCCGGTCGCGCCAGGCGCCGCGGTGCCAGGCGTCGGACGCCAGCAGCGGCAGAACGCTGGTCGCTTCGGCGAACACCATCTGCTCCTGCGCGGTGTCGACCTTGCCCCAGCTGCACGCTTCCTGGAGAGTCGAGGACGAGCAGGCGCCGTCGCGAACGTCGGCGACCGTGATCTGCACCGCATATTTGTGCATCTCGACGTCCTCGTGGCCGAGGATCTCGGCGCAAACCACCGTGTCCTGGGCGAAATTCTTCGGCACCCCGCCGCCGATCATCAGCAGGCCGGTGGTTCCCGCGGCGATCTTGATGTCCGTCAGTTCGCGGAAGTCGGCGATGCTGTCGAGGGTCATCCAGTGGCCGCCGCGCTTCTTGGCGTCGACCTGGTGCTTGACGAGTCCGAAGCCGGCCGAGCTGTCGGTGAATGCCGGGCAGAAGATCGGCACGTCGTGCTCGAAGGCGAGCTTGACCAGGCTGTTGTCCTTCTTGCCGTTCTTGACCAGCCACTTGCCCATCTCGCGGATGAACTCGCGCGAAGAGTAGGGCCGCGGCTCGAGCCCGTCGGCGATCTTGCCGATCGTGAAGTCGGTCTGCTGCAGCGCCCCCTCGTCGATATAGGTGTCGTAGATGCGGTCGATGTACAGCGAGCGCAGCACCTTATCATCGGGGATTTCAAGCGCTTGGTAGTGCTTGTGGCCAAGCGCTTCGAAGAAATCCATGTCGACGATGGCCGCTCCGGTGGCGACGATCGCGTCGACCATGTTCGACCGCACCAGCTCGGCGTACAGGTCCATGCAGCCGCCGGCCGAGGTCGAGCCGGCGATCACCAGGAAGATCGAGCAGTCGGGGTCCTCGAGCATCGCATTGTAAATGCCCGTGGCGCGCGCCAGGTCGCGGCTGGTGAAGCTCATCTTGCCCATCGCCTCGACGATCGGCCGAGCGTCGAAGCTGGTGATGTCGATATGCTCGACCGGGCTCGCCAGCAGCTCGGCCTTGCGGGTGTCGTTGACCGGGGCGTCGTTGACCGGAGCGTCGTTGACCGGGGCGGGGATGTTCATTCTTCGCTCCATATTGCTGTTCCCCGGCGAACGCCGGGGTGCAGCTTTGCTTTTCGGACTGGGCTCCGGCCTTCCGCCGGGGCTCGCTTGTTCTAAAGCCGCACAGCTCTCGAACGCTTGCGCTCGGCGGCCGCTCCATAAAGCGTCGCCATCGGCTCGTCGCCGACGATTTCGACGCCATCGACTCCAAAGCCGTTGAAGCCGGTGCGCATCGCGCAGCCGTAGGCGCCGAGCATGCCGATCTCGATGTAATCGCCGGGGCCGACGTCGCCGGGAAGCTCGAACGGCCCGGCCATCTGGTCGAGGTCGTCGCAGGTCGGGCCGTAGAAGCTGAACTCCATCGGCCGGACATTCGATTGCGCCTCGCGCAGCAGCCGCACCGGATAGCGCCAGCCGATGTGCGCAGCGTCGAACAGCGCTCCATAGGCGCCGTCGTTGATGTACAGCTCCGATCCGCGGCGCTTCTCGACGCGCACGACGAGGCTCGCATATTCGGCGCACAAAGCGCGACCGGGTTCGCACCACAGCTCGGCCGAGTAACTGATCGGAAGCGCCTCGAAGCCGGCGTGGATGACGTCGAAATAGGCCTCGAGCGGGGGCGGCTCCATCCCCGGGTAGGTCGACGGAAAGCCGCCGCCGACATCGACGACGTCGACCGTGACGGCCGCCTCGACGATCGCGTCGCGGACCCGGGCCATGGCGTCGGAGAAGGCGGCCGGGGTCATCGCCTGGCTGCCGACGTGGAAGCAGATGCCGAGCGCGTCCGCGGCCTGGCGGGCCGCGAACAGCAGCGGCTTCACGTCGTTCGGCTCGGCCCCGAACTTGGCGGACAGGCTGAGCCTGGCGTGCTCCGAGCTGACCTGCAGGCGCACCAGCAGGTAGAGATCGGTCGCAGCGACCCCGTCGCTGGCGGTCGCGCGCATGATCTTGTCGAGCTCGTCGAGCGAGTCGAGGCTGAACGCGCGAACCTTATGGTCGAAATAGGCCTCGGCGATCGCTTCCTCGGACTTCACCGGATGCATGAAGCAGATCACCGCCTGCGGCAAAGTCCGCGCGACCAGGCGAACTTCGCCGATCGAGGCGACGTCGTAATGAGTGATGCCCTCGTCCCACAGCAGCCGCAGCAGGTCCGGCGACGGATTGGCCTTGACCGCATAGAGCGAGCGGCCCGGAAACTTCTCGACGAAGAAGCGGGCGGCGCGGCGCGCGGCGCGCGGACGCAGGAGCGTCACCGGCTGGGCCGGACGCAATTTGGCGATATCGGCACCTCGGCGGGTGCCGGTCGGGGCGGTCGCTAGCCCCAGCGCGCGATGATGCTTGTGCAACTCAAGGG
>NZ_JACCSU010000015.1 GCF_013812825.1 Sphingomonas sp.
GCCGCGGCCCGCGCCCCGCTCAGCAACAGCGGCGCCTTCGCCCCCGGGTCGAGCAACTCGAGCAACCCGGCGGTGGCGGTCTCGACCGGCAGGATCGCCGCGCTCCCGGAGCGACCCTCGACCCGCACCGGCCGGCCGGCCTTGAGCGCCGCGACCGCCCGCCGGAGTCGGCTTTCGTTCAAAGCTCGACTTCGCAGATCAACGGCACATGGTCGGACGGCCGCCGCCAGCTCCGGCACGGCTCGAGCACATGGTGGGCGACGACCTGGCCGCCAAGCTGCGGCGACACCCACATATGGTCGAGCCGGCGGCCGCGGTCGTTCCTGGTCCAGTCGAGCGAGCGGTAGCTCCACCAGGTGAAGCAGCGCTCGGGAGCGGGCACGAACTTGCGGCCGATGTCGACCCACTCGTGCGACTGTTGCAGGCGGTTGAGTGCCTCGACCTCGACCGGCGTGTGGCTGACGACCTTGAGCAGCGCCTTGTGGCTCCACACGTCGCACTCCAGCGGAGCGACGTTGAAGTCGCCGACCACCAGCGTCGGCTCGCGCAATTTCTCCGACCAGCGGGTCATCCGCTCGATGAAGTCGAGCTTCTGCCCGAACTTGGGGTTGACGGTGCGGTCGGGAATGTCGCCGCCGGCCGGCACGTAGACGTTCTCGAGCCGGATCCCGCACGGCAGCCGGACTCCGATGTGGCGCGCCTCGCCATTGTCCTGCCAGTCGTGGCTGCCCGGCTCGTCGAGCTCGATTCGGCTGACGATGGCGACTCCGTGGTGCATCTTCTGGCCGTGCAATTGCTGGTGGACGTAGCCGCGGCGCCTGAACCATTTCGACGGGAAGATGTCGTTGGTCGCCTTGGTTTCCTGGAGGCACAGGATGTCGGGCCGCTCCTCCTTGAGCAACCGGGCGACGATGTCGATCCGAGCGCGCACCGAATTGACGTTCCAGGAGGCGATCTTGATGCGGGTCATGTCAGCCGATGTAGCCAGCCTCACGCGTCTTTGCGAGCGCAGCGAACTAGCAAAAGGCCCCCGCTCCGGGGGCGTGGAGCGAGGGCCGCCAAGCGTTCGTCACGCAAGGGATCCTGCGTGCCCGGGTAACAGGGGGAAACCCCAAGCAAGGTGCAGGATCGAGTCTTATTTAATGCCGCCCGGCTGACGGCGCGATGAACAAGTAGCGAACGGCTACCCTTTTATGAACGCTTGCGTTTCTTCGGCTCGGCGTAGGTGAACGCGCCTTCCGAAACCGCGACATTGTAGCGCTGGTTGGACAGCTTGACGGTGGTGCGCTTGTTCTGCGCATCGACCGCGGTCCAGCCGTAGAGCATCAGCCCGCCGGGCGCCGACGGCGAGCGCAGGAACGCCAGGATCAGGGTGCCGTACTCCGGCCGGTTGCGGTCCTTGGCGCGAAGGACGATGGTGCGCGGGTTGCCGCTCGGCTGAAGCCGCGCATTGCCCTTGAGGATCGGGTTGACCGACAGCAGCATCCCCAGCGGAGTCTTGTTGAGGTCCCAGCTGTTCTTCTGCCCGACCTGATAGTCGACGAACGTGAGCCGGCTTCCGTTGGCGACCAGCAGCACGTCGCCGCCGCTATATTCGAAGCGGATCCGGCCCGGCCGCTTCAATTGCAGCGTGCCGCGCGCCGAGCGGCCCTTGCCGTCGGTCTGGACGAAGTTGGCGGTCATCGACTGGACCGCCTTCAAATGGGCCTGGACCTTGGCAAGGTCGGCGGACTCGGCGGCAACCGCCGGGGCCGGGGCCGCGAGGAGCGCAGCCGGGGCGGCGATCGAAAGCAGGGCGCGCGCGAACAGGGTCGAAAAATTCATGTCTTGCTCCAGCGATTTTGCGAGGATTTACGCGAAGTCTTTACGCTCGCGGATTGAATGCGCCCTGAACCCGTCCGTTCCCTGGGGTTCAGATGCGGCCGCTCGGATCGCTCAGCGTGAAGCGGCCGGCCGCTCGTCGCTGGTGCGCGTGGGATCGGCGGTGGGATCGGGCGATTGCGGCCCCTGGCCGATCTCGGTCGCGGGCGGCTGGCCGCCGTCGATGAGCAGCGGCGGCTCGGCCGGGCTGCAGGCGGCGATGGTGGCGATCAGGGCCGAAACGAGGAGCAGGCTGCGAACCATTGTTCGCACCCTAGGCGAGCAGTTCTGAATCATCGATGAATCGACGGCGGAACGTGCCTAGATCGGGTGCCCGTCGGGGTCGATCAGCACCTCGCGCCGGCCGACATGGTCGGGCTGGCCGACCTTGCCGTCCTTCTCCATCCGCTCGATCAGCCGCGCCGCGCTGTTGTAGCCGACCCTGAGCTGGCGCTGCAAGTAGGAGGTCGACGCCTTCTGGCTCTCGGCGACGATCTGCACCGCCTTCCGGTACAGCTGGGTATCGGCGTCATCCTCGCCGGTCGGCTGGCCGTCGAACAGATAGCCGCCGTCCTCGGGCTCTTCGGTCACCGCCTGGATATATTCGGGCACGCCCTGCTTGCGCCAATGCTCGGCGACCGCGCGCACCTCCTCGTCGCGGACCAGCGGGCCGTGGACTCGGACGATCTGCTTGCCGCCCGGCATGTAGAGCATGTCGCCCTTGCCCAGCAGCTGCTCGGCGCCCTGCTCGCCGAGGATCGTCCGGCTGTCGATCT